>NZ_JBSFUT010000003.1:0-357936 GCF_053591935.1 Streptomyces sp. NPDC002851
TGCCCGCTCCCCTCTGCCCGCGCGCCGCTTCCCTCTGCCCGCTGCCCGCTGCCCGCTGCCCGCTGCCCGCTGCCCGCTGCCCGCTGCCCGCTGCCCGCTGCCCGCTGCCCGATTCTAGTGTGGTGGGCGCATCAGAGGGGGTGTTTGCGCAGATCGGTGAGGGTGTGGGGTGGACATCGGGCAGCATGGGCGCGATCGTACCCGCCGAGCTGAGCCGAGCCAGGTGGCTCTGGAAGAATGGGACCATGACGGAGTGGGGGGTCGCGTTGATCGCGGCAGGGGCAGCGCTCGCGGGCAGTGTGGTGACCGGCTGGTTCGCGATGGGCGCGGGCGGTCGGCAGGCGGAGGCGGCCCGGCACGCGGGGGACCGGCAGGCGGACGCGGTCCTGGAGACGGTACGGGCCACTCTCCACGAACAGCGCACCACACGCGTCCTCGACCTGCGCCGGCAGACCTACGTGCGGTTCCTTGAGGCGGCCGCGAGCGCCGCGTCGACGCTGCGTACCGGGGTCGCGGACGGGCCGGACCAGCCGAGCCTGGAACGCTCGCTGCAGGCGGTGCTCCTGGAGGGTCCGGCGCACGTGGCCGAGGCCGCCCGCGAACTCGCCGACCGCCTGGAGCGAAGCCGGCCCCTGGACGACATCGAGGAAGCCGAGTCCGCGTTCCTGACCGCCGCACGGCAAGCCCTGGGCCTCGGTGTCGCGCCGCCCGAAGGGTAGGCGCAGGGCGCCATGCTTTCCCGGCACAACATCCTCAACAACGGCCACCGCGTGGGCCAGTTGATCGGCCACACCGAACAGGACCGGGTCTGCCTGCCGGTTCCCTTCTATTACTGCTCCGAGTGGTACTGGGTGCAGGTAAAATCGGCGCCATGACGCAACGTCAGGGGGCGGCCTCGTTCGGGCGAGCATCTACGTCCGCATTTCCAAGGACCTCACCGGCGAAGAGCTCGGTGTGGCGAGGCAAGAGGAGGGGTGCCGGGAGCTCTGTGCGCGTATCGGATTCGAGGTAGGAGAGGTGTTCTCGGACAGTTCCATCAGCGCCACGAAAGGGAAGGTCCGGCCGGGCTTCGAGGCGCTGTAGGCCAGCCAGCCGGAAGCGATCGTGTGCTGGCACACGGACCGGCTCGTCAGGGTGACGAAGGACCTTGAACGAGTGATCGCACTCGGTGTGAACGTGCACGCGGTGCGTGCCGGACACCTTGACCTATCGACTCCCGCCGGTCGAGCCGTCGCCCGAACGGTCACGGCGTGGGCGACGTACGAAGGCGAGCAGAAGGCCGAGCGCCAGGCACTCGCCAACCGGCAAGCGGCGAAGGCTGGCAAGCCCTACACGGCGGGCATCCGCCCCTTCGGGTACGCCGAGGATCACATAACGGTCGTTTCGGCCGAGGCCGAGGCCATCCGCGAAGCCGCCTCGATGATCCTGGCAGGTGAGTCCATTTCGGCCGTAGCCCGGAAGTGGACGGAGGCCGGTCTGCTCTCGCCTCGCTCGATCGCGGCCGGAGCGAAGGCGTGGACCCTGCGAGGGGTGAAGAAGGTACTCACCTCTCCGAGGTACATCGGTCAGCGCACCTACCGAGGTGAAGTCATGGGCGAGGCCGAGTGGCCCGCCACCTCGACGACGACGCCCACTACGCGGTGGTGGCCATCCTGTCGAGTCCCGACAGGTTCAGCGGAGGACCGAGAACTGGCAGGACAGCGACGACGCTCCTCTCCGGCATCGCCCTCTGCGGCGTGTGCGGCGAGACCGTGAGCGGCAGGGGCTACCGAGGGACGAAGGTCTACGGATGAACCGTCAGACCCACACGCGTACACCTCGGGATATTGCCGACGGGAGCGCCGAGAAGGCGACGCTCGCCCGCATGGTGTGGCCCGACTTCCTGCCGACCGTCCTAGCCGTGCGCACAGGGGACGGAGATGACGACTCGGCGCACCTCCATGCCGAGGTGAAGAGGCTGCGGGAACGCCTCGACAGCCTCGCCCTGGCCTACGGCGGAGGGGGCTATCAGCCTGTCGCAGATGACGGCCGGAAGTGAAGCACTGCGGGCCAAGCTGGAGGAGGCCGAGTCCAAACTCACTGGAGTCACCGGTCTGCCTCCTCTCGACCCGGTCACTGGCATCGCCGGACTCATCGAAGGACGGGCGGACGCCCCTCTCCCGGTGAAGCGGGCGTGGGTGCAGTTCTGCACCATCGTGACCCTCAAGCCGGCCAAGGGGAAGCACGCCCAGAACATGACTACGGACGACCACGTGTCGGTCGACTGGCACGACCTGGACAGGTCCGTGGAGGGCGGCGAGGAGAAGTAGTCCAGAGCCAAGGCTGGGCCCCTGGTCGCTGTACCCCCGGACGCGCAAACGCCGCGAGGGCGGTCCATCCCCCTCCAGGTGGACCGCCCTCGCGGATGTGTGTGAACGTACGCGCGTGAACGTACGGCTCAGGACTTGAGCGTCTTGATGGCCGTCGGCGCGTGCCACGGCTCCGTGGCGATCTCCTCGAACTCCGTCACATCGCTGATGTCGGCGGTCTTGCTCATCGCGATGTTGGTGATGCGCTCCAGGATCGCCTCGACGACGACCGGCACGCGGTGCTCGGCCGCGAGCTTCTTGGCCTGCTCGAAGGCGGCGCCCAGCTCGCTCGGGTCGGTGACGCGGATCGCCTTGCAGCCCAGGCCCTCGGCGACCTTGACGTGGTCGACGCCGTAGACGCCGAGCTCCGGGCTGTTCTGGTTCTCGAACTCCAGGTTGACCTGGAAGTTGATGTCCAGACCGATCTGCGCCTGCCGGATCAGACCGAGGTACGCGTTGTTCACCAGGACGTGGACGTACGGGATGCGGTGCTGCGCGCCGACCGCCAGCTCCTCGATCATGAACTGGAAGTCGTAGTCACCGGAGAGCGCCACGACCGGGTTCTCCGGGTCGGCCTTGGCGACACCGAGCGCGGCCGGGATGGTCCAGCCGAGCGGGCCCGCCTGGCCGCAGTTGATCCAGTGCCGCGGCTTGTAGACGTGCAGCATCTGCGCGCCCGCGATCTGCGAGAGGCCGATGGTGGTGACGTAGCGCGTCTCCGGCCCGAACGCCTTGTTCATCTCCTCGTACACGCGCTGCGGCTTCATCGGGACGTTGTCGAAGTGCGTGCGGCGCTGGAGGGTCGACTTGCGCTCCAGGTGCGAGTCGACCCACGCGGAGCGGTCCGGCAGCTTGCCCGCGGCCTTCAGCTCCTTGGCGACCTCGACGAACAGCTCCAGGGCCGACTTGGCGTCGGAGGTGATGCCGTAGTCCGGCGGGAAGATCTTGCCGATCTGGGTCGGCTCGATGTCGACGTGCACGAACTTGCGGCCCTCGCGGTACACGTCCAGCTTGTAGCCGGTGTGGCGGTTGGCCCAGCGGTTGCCGATGCCGAGGACGAAGTCCGACTCCAGGAACGTGGCGTTGCCGTAGCGGTGGCCGGTCTGCTGGCCGACCATGCCGGCGTTCAGCTCGTGGTCGTCCGGGATGGTGCCCCAGCCCATCAGGGTCGGCACGACCGGGGTGTTGGTGATCTCGGCGAACTCGACGAGCAGGTCGGAGGCGTCGGCGTTGATGATGCCGCCGCCCGCGATGATCAGCGGCCGCTCGGACTCCAGAAGGAACTTGATCGCCTTCTCGACCTGGGCGCGGGTCGCCTGCGGCTTGTAGACCGGCAGCGGCTCGTACGTCTCCGGGTCGAAGTCGATTTCGGTCATCTGGACGTCGATCGGCAGGTCGATCAGAACCGGGCCCGGACGGCCGGAGCGCATCAGGTGGAAGGCCTGCTGGAAGACGCCGGGGACCTGCGCGGCCTCCAGGACCGTGACGGCCATCTTGGCGACCGGCTTGGCGATCGAGGCGATGTCGACGGCCTGGAAGTCCTCCTTGGCCAGGAGGTGGCTGGGCGCCTGCCCGGTGATGCACAGGATCGGAATCGAGTCACCGATCGCGGAGTAGAGACCCGTGATCATGTCGGTGCCCGCGGGCCCCGACGTACCGATGGCGACACCGATGTTCCCCGGGTGGGTACGGGTGTAGCCCTCGGCCATGTGCGTGGCGCCCTCGACGTGGCGGGCCAGCGTGTGGTCGATGCCGCCGACCGTCTTGAGGGCCTTGTAGAAGGGGTTGATCGCGGCGCCCGGCACACCGAACGCGTTGGTCACGCCCTCGCGCTTGAGGATCTCCACTGCCGCCGCGGCGGCTGTCATTCGAGGCATCGAGTACTCCTGCGTGGATCTGTCGGGCACATGCGCGGCGTCTGCTCGCGGCCCGGGCGGCTCTTCCGGGCGACTTCCGCAGTGGGTTCCGAGGGCCTCCGAGGCGGCGGCTGCGAACTTTCCACAATGCGAAAGTTATGTTCTGCTATACGGAAGCAATCTAAGCGGAGGACCGCGGGTCGTCAAGGGTTTGCCGCACCCTGAACCGGGCCAACTCCCTCCCCAGGACGTCGTCGTTGCGGGACGATGGGAGGCGTTCGTCTGCGGAAGAAGGGGGTGCCGTATGTCGGAAGGCGTGCCGGTGCGCTGTCCGGTCTGCCGGCGCGAGCACGTGTACGCCCCCACGGCGCTGCCCTGCGCCTGCGGCGTCCCGGTCGTGCCGCCCGTCCTGCGGGGCGCCACGGCGTTCCCGGTCGCCCATCGGACCTGGGCGGACGAGTGGGTCACGGTGCGCTGCCCGGGGTGCGGACGGCACGACCAGTGGCCGCAGCCGGAGTTGGGCTGCGAGTGCGGCACGGCGCTCCGTATCCCGGTGAAGTCCGTGGCCGCGGGGCCGCAGCCGGGTGCGTCCGCGCCGCCGCCGCACATACCGCTGCCGCCTACGGGGCCCGCGCCCCGGCCCGCGTTCCACCCCGTGACGATTCGTACGGCGCATGACGCCGTGACGGCGGCGGCGCTGTATCTGAAGTGGCTCGGGTACCGGGAGGTGCGCCGGGGCCGCGAGAAGCCCTCCTCGGGCGTGAGCCTGCGTGCTCCGGGGCTTGTGGCCCAGGTGGAGCCGTCGACGCGTCCTGGCTCGCTGCGGGACGTGGAGTGCCTGTGGCTGACGGCCCTTGCGGAGTCGTCCCAGGCGGCCCACTTCTCCCTGGCCGGGTACACCCCGTCGGCCCGCGCCCGCGCGGACGCGCTGGGCCTGCCGCTGTTCGTCCTGGACCTGACGGGCACGCCGCAGCCGGTCAACAGCCCGGCGGACGAGCTGATCTCGGCGGGGGCATGAATCAGCCCGTCCGGCGTTTGCGGACGAGCGCTCCCCCAAGCTCTCGGCTTCGCTCGAGCAGGGAGGTACCCCCCTGCGCGATACGGGGTCCGGGGCGGAGCCCCGAAGCGCCGTCAGCCACGCGGCGTTAGCCGCATATCAATACCGTCGGGAAGGGGCGGGGCTGGGGACATGAAGAGAACGCCGAGCCACGGGACCGTCCGTAGTGCTCGGCGTTCTGCTCACCCCCCGGAGGGAGTTGTTGCCGTCCGACGGCGCAAGGCTGGCGCGACAGGACGTTCGCGCCGCCGGACGGGGTCAAAGGGTGCTGGGATCGCGGCGGGAGCGATGGAACCCGGTGTCCCTTCCCTCAGGTCAAGAAGGGCTCCGTAGAACCTTCACCACCGCACTGGCTCGCACACCGCCGCGACCCCGTGCCGGTCCGCCGGAGCGGACCGCCCACAGCACGCACCACCCCTCATCCGGGTCCGTGCCGCGGGCTGGGCGCCCAGGGGTCTGACCTCCCGTCAAACCCCGGACGCAGCCTGGGTGTTGCCAGAACCGGACGCTCAGTCCTCGCGCAGGGCGCGGACCGCCTCCTCCACGCGCTTGCCGTAGTCGGCGTCGGCGGCGTGGAAGTGGGCCAGGTTCTTCTCGATGACGTCCTCGCGGGAGACCTGCGAGAGGCCACCGGCGATGTTGTCCACCAGACGCTTCTTCTCGTCCTCGGACATCAGCCGGTACAGCTCACCGGCCTGGAAGAAGTGGTCGTCCTTGGTGTGCTGCGGCGCCGCGTGGGTACCCGTGTGGCCGTTGATCGCCAGCGGGGCGGAGAGCGCCTGGCCGGTCTCGGTCGGGCCGTCGTACGAGTTGGGCTCGTAGTTCTTGGCGCCGCGGCCCTGAGCGTTGGACGCCATGAAGCCGTCCCGGCCGTAGTTGTTGGCCTCGGTCGCCTTGGGGGCGTTCACCGGCAGTTGGGTGTGGTTGACGCCCAGGCGGTAGCGGTGCGCGTCCGCGTAGGCGAACAGGCGGCCCTGGAGCATCTTGTCCGGCGACGGACCGATGCCCGGAACGAAGTTGTTCGGCGAGAACGCGGCCTGCTCGACCTCGGCGAAGACGTTGTCGGGGTTGCGGTCGAGGACCAGGCGGCCGACGCGCTGGAGCGGGTAGTCCTTGTGCGGCCACACCTTGGTGAGGTCGAAGGGGTTGAAGCGGTACTCCGCGGCCTCGGCGGCCGGCATCACCTGGACGTACAGGGTCCACGAGGGGTTCACGCCGCGCTCGATGGCCTGGAGCAGGTCCGTCTGGTGCGAGTTGGGGTCCTTGCCCGCGAGCTCGGCGGCCTGGTCCGAGGACAGGCAGCGGATGCCCTGGTTCGTCTTGAAGTGGTACTTGACGAAGAAGGCCTCGCCCTCGGCGTTCGTCCACTGGTACGTGTGCGAGCCGTAGCCGTTCATGTGGCGGTACGAGGCCGGGATGCCGCGGTCACCCATCAGCCAGGTGATCTGGTGCGTGGCCTCGGGGGCGTGCGCCCAGAAGTCCCAGACGTTGTCCGGCTCCTGCTTGCCCGTGAACGGGTCGCGCTTCTGGGAGTGGATGAAGTCGGGGAACTTCAGCGGGTCCTGGATGAAGAAGACCGGGGTGTTGTTGCCGACGAGGTCGTAGTTGCCCTCTTCGGTGTAGAACTTCAGGGCGAAGCCGCGCGGGTCACGGACGGCGTCCGCGCCACCGAGGTTGTCGGCGACGGTCGAGAAGCGCAGGAACGTCTCGGTGCGCTTGCCGACCTCGGAGAGGAACTTGGCCGAGGTGAAGCCGGTGACGTCGTCGGTCACCTCGAAGTAGCCGTAGGCGCCGGAGCCGCGGGCGTGCACGACGCGCTCCGGGATGCGCTCCCGGTTGAAGCGGGCGAGCTTCTCGAGCAGGTGCTGGTCCTGGAGGAGGAGCGGGCCACCGACGCCGGCGGTGGCGGAGTTCTGGTTGTCGGCGACCGGGGCGCCGGACTCGGTCGTAAGCACGCGCTGCGGCATGTGTCGGATTGACCTTCCGTGCGGGATTCGCTAGAGCGGAGAGTTCCGCGAGAACTGCGGAAAGAGTCTTCCGCTGTGCGATGGAGCGTAAGTTCGGCTTCAACCGAACGTCAACAGTTTGTTGAAGAAGAATCTCAACAGTTTGTTGAAGCAAGGCGAGGTGCTCCGGGCAGCGCCCGCGCCTGGGCGCGACAGGACAGGTGTCAGCGCGGGCGCCGCCCGGAAACTCAGGGAACCCCCTGGTGAGAGGGAGGGGGCTCAGGCCGTACCGGCCGTCAGGCGACCTGCTCGCCGGAGAGCCGCTCGACGGCGCGGAGCAGCGCGGAGTGGTCGAGGCCGCCGTCGCCCTGGGCGCGCAGGGAGGCGACGAGCTGGGCCACCACGGCGCCGACCGGCAGGGACGCACCGACATTGCGGGCGGCGTCGGTGACGATGCCCATGTCCTTGTGGTGCAGGTCGATCCGGAAGCCCGGCTTGAAGTCGCGGTTCTTGAAGTTCTCCTTCTTGCGGGTGAGAACCGTGGAACCGGCCAGGCCGCCGTTGAGTACGTCGAGCGCGGCGTTCAGGTCCACGCCGGACTTCTCCAGGAAGACCACGGCCTCGGCGCAGGCCTGGATGTTGACCGCCACGATCAGCTGGTTGGCGGCCTTCACCGTCTGGCCGGAGCCGTGCGGGCCGCAGAGCACGATGGTCTTGCCGAGGGCGTCGAGGATCGGCTTGGCGGCGTCGAAGTCCGCCTGCTCGCCGCCGACCATGATGGACAGCACGGCCTCGATGGCACCGGCCTCACCACCGGAGACGGGCGCGTCGATGACGCGGATGCCCTTCTCCTTGGCGTTCTTTGCCAGGTCGACCGAGGTCTGCGGGGTGATCGACGACATGTCGATGAGCAGGGCGCCGGACTTGGCGTTCTCCAGGATGCCGTCGGGGCCGTACGCGATGGCCTCGACCTGCGGGGACGCGGGCACCATCGTGATCACGACATCGGCGTCCTTGACCGCCTCGGCGATCGACTTCGCCGCGGTGCCACCGGCGGCGGCGAGGCGGTCGAGCTTCTCCTGCTCCAGGGTGAAGCCGGTGACGTCGTAACCCGCCTTGATCAGGTTCTCGGACATGGGGGAGCCCATGATGCCGAGACCGACCCATGCGACCTTGGGGAGATTGCTCATGATGAGGGTGCCTTTCTGGGAATTGCTGTGCGCGAAAGCTTTGCTACGTCGGTGAGTTGCCGTCAGCGCGCGGCGCGGGCCTCGGCGGGCAGCCAGGCGAAGGACGCGGCGCTCGGCTGGTCGCCGGCCTTGTACTCCAGGCCCACGTAGCCGTCGTAACCGGCCTTCTTCAGCTGGTCGAGGAGGGACTCCAGGGGCAGCTCGCCGGTGCCCGGAGCGCCACGGCCCGGGTTGTCGGCGATCTGGACGTGACCGGTCTTGGCGGTGTACTTCTCGATGACCTCGGTCAGGTCCTCGCCGTTCATGGACAGGTGGTACAGGTCCATGAGGAACTTGGCGTTGCCGAGGCCGGTGGCGGCGTTCACCGCGTCCACGATCTCGATCGCCTTGGGGGCGCTCACGATCGGGCACTTCGGCGACTCGGGCGCGTTGAGCGCCTCGATCAGGAGGATCGCGCCGATCCGGTCCGCCTCGCGGGCCGCGAGCGTCAGGTTCTCGAGCGCCAGCTTGTCCTGCTCGGCCGGGTCCACGCCGTCGACGCGGTTGCCGTACAGGGCGTTGAGCGCCTTGCAGCCGAGGGACTGCGCGAAGTCGGCGGCCACCTTCAGGTTGGCGCGGAACTTCTCGGACTCCTCGCCCGGGATGGACAGGGCGCCGCGGTCCGGGCCCGGCAGCTGTCCGGCGTAGAAGTTGAGACCGGTGAGCTGGACGCCCGCGTCCTCAATGGCCTCCTTCAGGGCATCGAGCTCGGCCTGCTCGGGCGTGGGGGAGTCGACCCAGGGCCACCACAGCTCGACCGCGGTGAAGCCCGCCGCGGCGGCGGCCGCGGGGCGCTCCAGGAGCGGGAGTTCCGTGAAGAGGATCGACAGATTGACGTTGAAGCGCTGGTCCGTGAATCCCATGAGGGGTGGCGCTCCCTTCCGTAACTGGCATTCCGTATTGCGGAAAGTACTTTCTACTTGATGGAAGATTGCCTGCGGGGCGCACTGGCTGTCAAGTGGGGGCTCCCGGAAATCGTGGGCGGGCCAGTAGGTTGACCGCGTGCGATTGAAAGTGGAGTTCACGACCGAGCCCTTCGACCTGGAGGAGCCGCCCGCGCACGCGGTGGCGGCGCGCCGGATCGTCGAGAGCGTCGACCTCGACGCCGTCGACGTCGGCCCCTTCGGAAACACCGCCGAGGGCAGTGCCGACGTGGTGCTCGCCACGGTGGACCGGCTGCTGCGCCAGTCCCTCGAGGCCGGGGCCACCCGGGTGTCGCTCCAGGTGAGCGTGATCGAGGGGGACGGCTCATGACCGAGTCCCGCGACCAGCCCTTCGTCGCCGCGATCAAGCCGCTGGTCGACGCCATCGGCGCCGAGCTGCTCCCGCCGGACAAGGCGGGCGAGGACGACGTGGTGCTCGCCTGGGCGGGCGAGGACGTCGTCGCCGTACGCCTGCCGCAGCTCGGCGAGTCCCTGGAGCACATCCTCGCCGCCCTGGAGCGTAAGCACGGCCGACCCCTCGCCGAGCTCGACCGCAAGGCCAAGCAAGAGGTGGTCCGCCTCCTGGAGGCGCGCGGCGCGTTTGCCGTACGGCACGGCGTGGAGACGGTGGCCGGTGCGATAGGAGTCAGCCGGTTCACCGTGTACAACTACCTGAACAGGCAGAACGCCGCGAAGAACGAGTAGCCGAGGCTCCGTTCGTAGGAACGGTGGTCACGCAGAGTAGAGGAGCCGTCGCCCAGGACATCGGGCGGCGGTTTCTTTGTTCAAGAGATTTCAACAAAGTGTTGACGCGGTGTTGTAGAGGGTCTTAGCTAATCCCCAGCCCGTCCAGCACAAGGCCGATTCAGGCCACGGAGGCTTTTCCCGTGACTTCGAGTACGCAACCGGGCCTCACCCGGTTCAACACCCTGACGGAGACCGCGGCCGCCGCGGAGCTCCACGAGGTGTGTTCCAGCGAGGCATGGGGGAGCGCCCTGCTCGCCCAGCGCCCCTTCGCCACCCTCGACGCCCTCCTCGCCGCGAGCGACGCCGCCATGGCCCAACTCGCCACCGAGGACCTGGAGGCGGCGATGAAGGGGCACCCGCCGATCGGCCGTCCGAAGCCCGGTGACCCGACGTCCGCCCGCGAACAGCGGGGGATGGCGGGCGCCTCCGAGGAGCTCAAGGCCGAACTGCTCGAACTGAACCTGGCCTACCAGGAGAAGTTCGGTCACGTCTTCCTGATCTGCGCCACGGGCGCGACGGCCGAGTTCATGCTCGGTCAGCTCAAGACCCGTATCGACCACGACGCGGAGACGGAGCGCGAGATCGTCCGCACCGAACTGGGGAAGATCAACCGCATCCGGCTCACCCGCCTCGTAGAAGAAGAGCCCGCAGAGGAAGGCAGCAAGGCATGAGCACCGCCACCACCGCCTCCGTGTCCACGCACATCCTGGACACCAGCGTCGGCCGCCCCGCCGAGGGCGTCGCGATCCAGCTCTCCGCCCGCAGCGGCGGCGACGCCGAGTTCGTTCCCCTCGGTGGCTCCAAGACCGACGCGGACGGGCGCTGCAAGGACCTGCCGGCGCTGCCGGAGGGCACCACCCACGTACGTCTCGACTTCGAGACCGAGGCGTACTTCCTGAGCAAGAGCAACCAGCAAGCCGAGGCGCAGCAGGACGCCCCCGCGAATCGGGACAGCGGCGCGTTCTTCCCGGAGGTGGCGATCACGTTCGCCGTCAAGCCGGGCGAGCACTACCACGTGCCGCTGCTGCTCAACCCGTTCGGCTACTCCGTTTACCGAGGGAGCTAGCAGACATGCCCACGATTCTCGGCCAGAACCAGTACGGCAAAGCAGAGAACCGCGTCGTCAAGATCACGCGGGACGGCGACACCCACTACATCAAGGACCTGAACGTCTCGGTCGCGCTCTCCGGAGACCTGGACGACGTACACCTCTCCGGCTCGAACGCGCACTGCCTGCCGACCGACACCACCAAGAACACGGTGTACGCGTTCGCCAAGGAGTACGGCATCGAGTCCGCCGAGCAGTTCGGCATCCACCTCGCCCGTCACTTCGTGACGTCGCAGGAGCCGATCCACCGGGCGCGCATCCGGATCGAGGAGTACGCCTGGGAGCGGATCGAGACCTCGGACGCCAACTCGAAGTTCATAGGCGCCGACGAGGTCAAGCACTCCTTCGTCCGTAAGGGCCAGGAGACCCGCGTCTCCGAGATCACCTACGACGGCGAGAACTGGCAGGTCATCTCCGGCCTCAAGGACCTCATCGTCATGAACTCCACCAACTCGGAGTTCTGGGGCTACATCAAGGACAAGTACACGACGCTCAAGGAGGCGTACGACCGCATCCTTGCCACCCAGGTATCCGGCCGCTGGCGGTTCAACTGGACCGACGACGAGCAGCGGATGCCCAACTGGGAGCGCTCGTACGAGCAGGTCAAGAAGCACATGCTGCAGGCCTTCGCGGAGACCTACTCGCTGTCCCTGCAGCAGACCCTGTACCAAATGGGTTCGCGCATCATCAACAGCCGTTCGGAGATCGACGAGGTCCGCTTCTCGCTCCCGAACAAGCACCACTTCCTGGTGGACCTGGAGCCGTTCGGCCTCAAGAACGACAACGAGGTCTACTACGCGGCCGACCGCCCCTACGGCCTCATCGAGGCCACCATCCTGCGGGACGGCGTCGAGCCACAGATCCCGGTCGACATGACCAACCTCTGACGCGGGATGTCGCACGCCCCCGCCCGTCCGTAGCGGGCGGGGGCGCGCCACACCGGAGGGAACGACAGCCATGGCACAGCCTGCAAAAGGGCTAGCAGAAGGGCCAGTGGAAGGCCCAGCGGAAGGCCCGTGTTCCACCTCATCCGAGGCGAGCAGCCCGGCAACTTCCGGCTGCCACCCGGTGGATGAGAAGCTCCAACCGTCGCGGCTCGTCCCCGCCGCGCTCCAGCACATCGCCGCCATGTACGCCGGTGTCGTCACCCCTCCGCTCATCATCGGCCAGGCCGTCGGCCTGGACACGGCGTCGCAGACCCGGCTCATCGCCGCGAGCCTGCTGATCGCCGGGCTCGCCACGGTCCTCCAGACCCTCGGCGTCAAAGGCTTCGTCGGTAACCGGCTGCCGTTCGTGAACGCCGCCTCGTCCGCGGGCATCGCCCCGATCCTCGCGATCGCCGAGTCCAACGCCCGGGGCGAGCAACTCCCCGCCATCTACGGCGCGGTGATGGTCGCCGGTGTCTTCTGCCTCGCCGTCGGCCCGTTCTTCGGCCGCCTGCTCCGCTTCTTCCCGCCGCTGGTCACGGGTGTCGTCATCACCCTCATCGGCGTGACCCTGATGCCCGTGCCGGTCGCCTGGGCGCAGGGCGGCGACAAGACCGCCGCCGACTTCGGCGCCATGAAGTACCTGGCGCTCGCCGCCTTCACGCTCGTCGTGATCCTGCTCTTCCAGCGCTTCGGACGCGGCTTCGTCAAGCAAGTCGCCCTGCTCATGGGCCTGTTCATCGGCACGCTCGCCGCGATCCCGTTCGGCATGGCCGACTTCTCGGCGCTCAAGTCCGCGCCGGTCGCCGCGCTGCCCGCGCCCTTCGAGTTCGGCGCCCCGACCTTCCAGCCCGCCGCGATCCTCTCGCTGTGCATCGTGATGCTGGTCCTCATGACCGAGTCCTCGGCCGGGATGCTCGCCCTCGGCGAGATCTGCGAGCGCGACACGGACGGCCGCACCATCACCCGGGGCCTGCGCACCGACGGCATCGCCACGCTCCTCGGGCCGGTCTTCGGTTCCTTCCCGACCTCGGCGTTCGCGCAGAACGTCGGCGTCGTGTCGCTCACCAAGGTGCGCAGCCGGTACGTCGTCGCCGTGGCCGGTGGCGCGCTGATCGTGCTCGGCGCCTTCCCGGTGCTCGGCGCGGTCGTCTCCCTGGTGCCGATGCCGGTCCTCGGCGGCGCGGGCATCGTCCTGTTCGGCTCGATCGCGGTCAGCGGCATCCGTACGCTCTCGGAGGCCGGGCTCGACGACAGCTCGAACATCGTCCTGGTGGCCGTGTCGCTCGGGGCGGGCATCATCCCGCTCGCCGCGCCCACCTTCTACGCCGGTTTCCCGGCCTGGGCGCAGACCGTGCTCGGCTCCGGCATCAGCGCGGGCGCACTCGTCGCCGTATCGCTGAATCTGTTCTTCCACCATCTCGGCACCCGTGGTCGCGGCAGCGCGGCCGCGGCACTCAAATCCACCTAGGGTCCTGCCGTGCCCTCCCCGAAAGCCCGCAAAGCGTACGGGGATCCCCTCCACCGCCACTCATCCCAGAAGGAAGCAAGCACCATGGCACCTTCGGCAGCCCCTCAGCGCATCGTCATCGAGAACGCGGCCATCGCCACCGTCGACGCCAAGGACACCGAGTTCGCCTCGGGCCACCTGATCGTCGCCGACAACAAGATCGAGTCCATCGGCGCGGGACCGGCCCCCGAGGGCTTGGAAAACGTGGTCCGCCGGATCGACGCCACCGGCCATCTGATCACCCCCGGCCTGATCAACACGCACCACCACTTCTACCAGTGGATCACCCGGGGCCTGGCGACCGACCACAACCTGTTCAACTGGCTCGTCGCGCTGTACCCGACCTGGGCGCGCATCGACGAGTCGATGGCCCGTGCGGCCGCGCAGGGCTCGCTCGCGATGATGGCGCGCGGCGGTGTGACCACCGCGATGGACCACCACTACGTCTACCCGCAGGGCTCCGGCGACCTGTCCGGGGCCATCATCGGCGCCGCCCGCGACATGGGCGTCCGCTTCACCCTGGCCCGCGGCTCCATGGACCGCTCCGAGAAGGACGGCGGCCTGCCCCCGGACTTCGCCGTCGAGACCCTGGAGGGCGCGCTCGCCGCCACCGAGGAGACCGTCAAGCAGCACCATGACGCGTCCTTCGACGCCATGACGCAGGTCGCCGTCGCGCCCTGCTCGCCGTTCTCGGTCTCCACCGAACTCCTCAAGGAGGGCGCCGCGTTGGCCCGCCGCCTCGGCGTGCGGCTGCACACCCACGGCTCGGAGACCGTGGAGGAGGAGAAGTTCTGCCACGAGCTGTTCGGCATGGGCCCGACCGAGTACTTCGAGTCCACCGGCTGGCTGGGTGAGGACGTGTGGATGGCGCACTGCGTCCACATGAACGACTCCGACATCGAGGCCTTCGCCCGTACGAGGACCGGTGTCGCCCACTGCCCGTCGTCCAACGCCCGCCTGGCCGCCGGTATCGCGCGCGTCCCGGACATGCTCAAGGCCGGTGTCCCGGTCGGCCTGGGCGTCGACGGCACCGCCTCCAACGAGTCCGGCGAGCTGCACACCGAGCTGCGCAACGCGCTGCTCATCAACCGGCTCGGCGCCCACCGCGAGGCCGCGCTCAACGCCCGCCAGGCGCTGCGGCTCGGCACCTTCGGCGGCGCCAAGGTGCTCGGTCGCGCCGACCAGATCGGCTCCCTGGAGGAAGGCAAGCTCGCCGACTTCGTGCTGTGGAAGATCGACGGCCTCGGCCACGCGTCGATCGCCGACCCGGTCACCGCGATCGTCTTCGGTGCTGCCGCCCCGGTCACCGCGTCGTTCGTCAACGGCAAGCAGATCGTCGAGAACAACCGCCTCCTGACCGCCGACGAAGAGGCCATCGCCCGGGACACCCGGGCCGAGGCCCAGCGCCTGGCGCGGATCGTCGCGCAGGCCTGATGAAGCAGCCGGCCGAGGGGGACGGCCCTCGGCCGGTGGCCGTGGATCCGAGCGGGATCCACGGCGGCCGGACCGGTGGGCGGGGAGCATCGAGTTCCCCGCCCACCGGCCCCGGTGGAACACCCGGAGTACCGGGACATGACTGCATGTCGGCATGCCGGCATGTTCCCGAAGTCGCGCAACCCGCACAGCGCCACTCTTCGGCCCCTCGCACAACCGCATACCGATGAGCTTCTCCCAGCACGATCCAGCGCGACCCCAGTACGACCCGCAGCGCCGTGCAGCTCATCCAGCCGTTTGCACCATCTGTACGACCTCCTTGACACATCCGCGTCGCGTCGCTCGCGACGCGATAACCGACCGGAGGAACCGCCGTGGCAGCAACGCCCAGGGTTCGAAAAGCAGCCGCCGTGCCAGAGGACGAGAACGTCCACGACCAGATGCCTGAAAAGCATCCGGTCGACGAGACGTTGCCCCCTCTCAAAATGATGACCAGCGGCCTCCAGCACGTGGCCGCGATGTACGCGGGAGTGGTCGCCCCGCCGCTCATCGTCGGAGCAGCCGTGGGGCTCTCCGCGAAGGAGCTCACCTTTCTCACCGGTGCCAGCCTGTTCACCGCGGGCCTGGCCACCTTCCTGCAGACCCTCGGCATCTGGAAGATCGGTGCCCGCCTGCCGTTCGTCAACGGCGTGACCTTCGCGGGCGTCGCGCCGATGGTGGCGGTGGTGAAGCAGACCGAGGACAAGGCGGATGCGCTACCGATCATCTTCGGCGCGGTCATCGTCGCGGGCCTGCTCGGCTTCATAGCGGCCCCGTTCTTCTCCAAACTGGTCCGCTTCTTCCCGCCGGTCGTCACCGGCACGGTGATCACCCTGATCGGCGTCTCCCTGATGCCGGTGGCCTTCGGCTGGGCACAGGGCCCCGATCCGACAGCCAAGGACTACGGCTCGCTCAAGTACCTTGGC
This sequence comes from Streptomyces sp. NPDC002851, assembly GCF_053591935.1. NCBI lineage: Bacteria > Bacillati > Actinomycetota > Actinomycetes > Kitasatosporales > Streptomycetaceae > Streptomyces > Streptomyces sp. NPDC002851. The sequence goes on from NZ_JBSFUT010000003.1 coordinate 16,050, forward strand.
CTGGCGGCGATATCCCTGGTGATCGTGCTCCTGATCCGCCGTTTCACGCGCGGTTTCATCAAGCAGATCGCCGTCCTGCTCGGCCTCGCCGTCGGTACCGTCATCGCGATCCCGTTCGGCGTCGCCGACTTCAGCCCGCTCGGCGAGGCGGACCTCGTAGGCTTCCCGACCCCGTTCCACTTCGGGCCCCCGCAGTTCGCTCTCGCGGCCATCGTGTCGATGACCGTCGTCATGGTCGTCTCCATGACCGAGTCCACCGCCGACATGCTGGCGCTCGGTGAGATCGTGGACCGCCCGGCGGACGAGAAGACCATCGCGGCGGGCCTGCGCGCCGACACCCTGGGCTCGGCGCTCTCGCCGCTCTTCAACGGCTTCATGGCCAGCGCCTTCGCGCAGAACATCGGCCTGGTCGCGATGACCAAGATCCGCAGCCGCTTCGTGGTCGCGGTCGGCGGCGGCTTCCTCGTCCTGATGGGCCTGTGCCCCCTGGCGGCCTCGCTGATCGCGGTCGTGCCCCGCCCGGTCCTGGGCGGCGCGGGCGTGGTGCTGTTCGGCTCGGTGGCGGCGAGCGGCATCCAGACGCTGGCCAAGGCGGGCCTGGAAAAGGACAACAACGTCCTGATCGTGGCCGTCTCCATCGCCGTCGGCCTGATCCCGATCGCGGCCCCGGAGTTCTACCACGCGTTCCCCGACACCGCGATGATCATCCTGGACTCCGGCATCTCGACCGGCTGCGTCACCGCGGTCATCCTGAACCTGGTCTTCAACCACATCGGCAAGAGCAAGGACGCGTCCGACGTGACCCACCCGATGGAGGGCGGCCAGGACCTCTCCGACGCGGCACCGGCGGTCCCGACCCAGCGCGAGACCCCCACCTCGCACTGACCCCCCACACTCAGGGAGCTCATCCCCCCGACTCCCTGGGAACACCCGTGGCGCGTACGGCAGGCAGTCGATGCCGCCGTACGCGCCACGCGGCGTTTTCCGGACTCGGCGGTACGGCGGGCCGGGCTTGAGGTGGCCGTCAGACCTCCCCTGCGAGCGAGAGGCTGAGCCAGAGCAGCGCGCCCCCGACCCCGGCCCCGACGACGCCCACCAGCATGACCCCGGCCAGGACCTTGAATAGCGTCAACAGGCCGGAGTCGAGGTGCACTTCCTCCGGCAGCCCCAGACGCTTCGCGGCCCCGCGGGACACGCGGATGCGGCCGGACGGCGCCACCCGGACGGCCTGGGCGATGACCGTCTCGATGTACTCGCTGGCCCCCACGCGGGGCGCCGGCACGGCGAGCCGGACGCCGTGCTCATCGGTGAGCAGCAGCCAGTCCACCGAAGTGGGGTGGCTGGGTATCTCGAGGCGTCCGACCTTGGTCAGCCGGTCCAGGGCCACGGTGCGGCGGCCGAACAGGGTGCGGGCGGTCAGCAGTTGGCCCCGCATTTCGAGCTGCCGAGGGCTGGTGGCCAGCAGGTACATCGTGGCGGCGGCGATGTGCGCGAAGACGGCCGCAATGTACCCAGCGCCATCGTTGACCCCCGCCTGCGCCAGGAGCGGCGGCAGGACGACCAACGTCAGGAGGAGCAGAAACGTCGCAACCAGGGTGGACCGCCCGGCAGTTCGTCCCTGCCCGGGCTCGCATATGAAATCAGTCGTGGACACGGGCCAACACCGTACCTTTGACCGATGGGCGCCCGCCCCTCAGCCCACCTCGACCTCCGGCGCGTACAAGTCCAGCCACAGCGCCAGGTTAAGGGTCCGCTCAAGGCCATGCCGTGCCGCCTGGGTGCCGCCCAGGGACGCACTCGTGGCCAGGGCGCGCACCCGCTCGCGGTCGACCAGGTCGAAGACCGGGTGGTCGGGGCGGGCGAGCAGCTCCCTCGCGTGGTCCTGCAACGCGGCTGCGTACTTGGGGTCCTGGGTGGACGGATACGGGCTCTTGACCCGGTCGTACACGGAGCGGGGCAGCAGGTCGGCCGTTGCCTCGCGGAGGAGGCTCTTCTCGCGGCCGTCGAAGCTCTTCAGGGCCCACGGGGTGTTGTAGACGTACTCCACGAGCCGGTGGTCGCAGAACGGCACCCGGACCTCCAGGCCCACGGCCATGCTGGCGCGGTCCTTGCGGTCCAGGAGTATCCGTACGAACCGGGTCAGGTGCAGATGGCAGATCTGCCGCATCCGATACTCGAAGTCGCTCTCGCCGTCGAGCCGTTGGACCCCGGCAACGGCTTCGGCGTACCCGTCCTTGACGTAGGCGGGCAGGTCGAGGGCCGCGGCGACGTCGGGCCGCAGCACGGACGCGTCGTCGCCGAAGTGTTCGGCGAAGCGTACGAGCCAGGGGAAGGTGTCGGCCTGGCGCGCCCGCTCGTCGAAGAACTGGAGGTAGCCGCCGAAGACCTCGTCCGCGGATTCGCCGGAGAGCGCCACGGTGGAGTGCTCGCGGATCGCCTTGAACAGCAGATAGAGCGAGCTGTCCATGTCGCCGAAGCCGAGCGGCAGGTCGCGGGCGCGGATCATGCGGGTGCGCACTTCGGGGTCGGCCAGGGCGTGCGAGTCGAGGACGATGTCCTGGTGCACGGTGCCCGCCGCGCGCGCCACGTCGTGCACGTACGGGGTGTCCGGGGTGGAGCGCAGCTCGTCGGCGACGAAGTGGTCGGTCTGGCCGACGAAGTCGACGGCGAAGCTGCGCACCGACTCGCCGGTCGCGGCCAGGCGGCGGGCGGCGAGCGCGGTCATCGCCGAGGAGTCGAGGCCACCGGAGAGCAGGGTGCAGCGGGGCACGTCGGAGACCAGCTGGCGGCGCACGATGTCCTCGAGCAGCTCCCGCACGTGCGCGATCGAGGCGTCCCGGCCGTCGGTGTGCTCCCGGGTCTCGAGGCTCCAGTAGACGCGCCGCCGCAGGCCGCCGCGGTCCACGGTCACGACGGTGCCGGGCTCGACCTCGTGGAGCCCGTCCCAAATGGCGTGCCCGGGCGTCTTCACCATGGCGAACAGCTCGCGCAGCCCATCGGCGCGGACCCGGCGCGGTGCGAGCGGGTTGGCGAGGATCGCCTTGGGCTCGGAGCCGAAGAGGACTCCGTCCGGGGTCGGGCAGTAATAGAACGGCTTGATGCCCATCCGGTCGCGGATCATCACGAGCTTGCCGTCTCGGCCGTCGCCGTCCCGGCCGTCCCACACGGCGAAGGCGTACATCCCGTTGAGCCGCTCGGCGATGCCCTCGCCCCACTCCAGATAGCCCCGGAGCACCACCTCGGTGTCGGACGCGGTCTTGAACCGGTGCCCGCGTACGGCCAGTTCACGGCGGAGTTCCGGGTAGTTGTACGCCTCCCCGGAGTACACCAGGGCGACGGTGCCTCGCTCGGTGGCGGCCGTCATCGGCTGGCGCCCGCCGGGCAGGTCGATGATGGCGAGCCGCCGGTGCCCGAGCGCCGCGGGCCCCTCGGCCCAGGTGCCGCGGTCGTCCGGGCCCCGGCAGGCCATGGTCTCCGTCATCGCGTCCAGGGTCCCGGTCTCGCGGCTCAGATCACGGTCGTACGAGACCCAGCCGGTGATGCCGCACATGTGGTACCTCCTCGGTGCAACAGCAAACTACATGTACGTAGCAGCTATATGTGAGCCTGCGCCCGGGGATGGTGTGCGGTCAAGGCGCGGCGACATCGGAACGAAACATTCCGGCCACGGGTGGAGCGACGCCTGGACTCTGGACTACGGGTCCGGACAGGTCAGTTGTCGACGTCGCCGTACGTGGTGCCGACCTTGAGCCCGTCGATCCAGTTGATCGCGCGCTTGTCCTTCACCTCGGCGCCGTACGTCCCGAACCGGGTGTCGTTGCCGAGGTCGTCCCACGTACGCCCGGAGAACTCGGCGACCTTGGTGCCGTTGTAGAAGGCCGCGACCCAGCCGGACGAGGCGTCGGTGGAGGTGTGGATGCCGAGCACGATCCGCTTGTACGTGCTGGTGGCGATGGGTGTCGACCACTTCAGGGTCCACTCCTCGCCGACCTTGATGTGGAAGAGCTTGAGCTGCCCGCCCTCGACCTTCATGAGGACGGGGTAGTTCTGCTGGTGCTGGTCGCCGGTGCCGTACGACTTCCACTGGAAGATGGTGCCGGCGTCCGGGGTGTTGGTGGAGGTGTCCCAGCCGATCCAGTACGTCGAGTTGTTCCGGAACGCGTGACGCGCTGCATAGCGTGTTCTCGCACGGTAGGCAAACATGCAGGTGAACGGGGTCGGGCTCTTTCGGCGCTGACCCCGTTCACGCGCCCGTGCTGGATGGGCGCTGGATTTCCTGACGTGACGTCATCTGAGGTCATCCCTAGTCATACGCACCGTGCTGGGTTGGTGCTGGCATGCGGCTTCCCCGCGCTCAACAGCCGCTTGGTCGAGTCGATGGCGAAGGAGCGGGCCCATTCGCGTGCTGTCGCCTCGAAGTGAGGGTCGAGGATCTTCGAGTGGTTTGTCGGTCGGGACGGCTGCCCCTGCGCTCCGCGCCGCCGTTCCACCATGTCCACCATGGGCAGGGTGATCAGCTGGTTGAAGCGGATCACCGGATCCGCCACGCTGATGACCGGGTGCCTTGAGCAGGTCTTGTTCCTTGCGGACATAGCCGGTGGACTCGTGCACCTCTAGCTGGTCCGCCCCGACGGAGCGAGGAGCGGCTCACCCGCGCCCAGCACAGCCGCCTCTCCGGCGGCGAGTAGTCCGTCTCGCTGTACCTGCCGCTGTTCGCCGCCGTGTACGCCGTGCTCAACTCCCGCCACCCGCACGCCCCGCGGCTGCTCGCCCTGGACGAGGCGTTCGCCAGCGTCGACGACACTGGCCGCGGCGAACTGATGTCGCTGGCTGCCCAGTTCGACCTCGACCTGTTCATGACCGGCTACGACCTGTGGGCCGCACACGCCTGTGTCCCCGCCGCTGCCCACTACGACCTCGCGCACTCGGCGATCGACCACACCGTCTCCGCGCTGCCGCTCCTCTGGGACGGCGAGAAGCTGCTCTCCGACGACATCGGCGACCTCACCGCCGCCCTCGGCTCACCCGGCACCCGCCGCGGCCCCGGGACGAAGGAGGCCGCCGTTGCCGACTGAGCAGCACGGCTACGAGGAACTGCGCGGTGAGGGCTGGACACGGCTGCTGGCCGACGCCCGCAGCAAGCTGGAACGCACCTCGGGCGTGCTCAACGGCGAGATCGGCCTCACCGCCCCGAGCGAGGCTGTGCGCCGCACCGTCCTCGGCGTCACCGGCCGCTACCGTCCCGAGACAGCCAAACGCCTCGCCCTCCCTCTCACCGGCCTGGACGCTTACCTGTAAGACCGCTACGGCACCGGCCCGCTCCGGACCCTCGGCCGCCTGAACGGCCCCCTGCGCGACGACCCGCCGAACGCGCCGACGAGGACGCTCACCGCGAACAGGTCCTGGCCTCCGACCACTCCAGCCGCCTCACTGGCCAGGGCTGGTTCGCGGCCCGGCTGGACCGCCTCGCCGCCGACGGCACCCTCACCCGCCTTCTGCGCCGCGGCGACGCACCCTGATCGACGCGGCGGTACGCGTCCTGGAAAGACTCGAAAAACTCCCCAAGGGCCCCTCCGGCATCGTGCCGCTGCCGGTCCTCGCCGAATGGGCCACCGGCTACACCAATGCCCTCGTCCCCGGCGCCCCGCTCGAACAGCTCGTCCTGCGCGTTCTCGCCCAGCGAACGGGCGGCGACGTCCCGCGCGAGAGAGCCGGACGCCGCGCCCTTTGGGGCAGCGCGGGCGCCATCGCCGAGGACCTCGCCAGCCAGGTCCTCGTCCTGGGCATCCGCCTCAAGGGCGACAAGGTGGTCTGCGACTGGCTGCGCGACGCCGCCGACTTCGGTATCCCGTTCCGGCTCACCCTCCACCAGCTCGCATACGACCCCGTCGTCCCCGCCGCCGGTGACATCTTCGTGTGCGAGAACCCGGCCGTCCTGCGCGCGGCCGCCGCCGAACTTGAAGCCGACAGCGCGGCCCTGGTGGCACCGAGGACCTATCGTCCGCCGCCTGCCACAAGCTGCTCGCCGACGCGGTACGCGCAGGAGCGGCTGCACTGGCGGGCCGACTTCGACCGGGCCGGGCCTGCGCATCATCGCCGCCGCCGTGAAACGCCACGGGGCAATACCATGGCGCATGACTGCCGCCGACTACCGGAAGCCCTCGACCAGGGCCAGGACACACCACTCGGCGGCCCGCCCGCACCCAGCCCCTGGGGCCCCAAACTGGCACGGGCCATGGGGGAGTCGGGCCACGCCGTCATGGAGGAGCGCCTGCTGCCCGCGCTCCTGGCCGACCTCACCCGCACCTGACGCTGATGAACTGCCCGACCCGCTCGGATGATGCACCGGCACCTGAGAGGCGCCCCTCGGCCAGAGTTCTGACGTCCTCGAACGCCCGTGTCGCACGGCGCGTCACGAGGGCAAGCGGCTGAGAGGCCCGGCGCCAGCGACCTTCTGGATTCCGGGCCCGCCCGCCGGTTCCAGGCCAGCTCGGCGGTGACGTCAGCAGCTTCGGCGATCTGGCTGGACGAACTGCTTTCCACTGTCGGCGACATCGAATCCGAAGGGCACGCAATGGTCCGTTGGATCGACCCCTCCTCGTTGCACTGCGCTTTCGACAAGGGTGGAGTGCAGAGGACATCCTCAGCACTCGTCTCGCTGAGGTCCGCGAGCCGGGCACGGAGCTGTAACAGTGCACGTCAAGGACATCGCTCGCCGTCACATACGGCTGCGCACGGTGCGCCCGGCATGCTGCTCCGCTCAGAGGACACAGCACTCATGGCCGGGGTCGCCACAGTGCACGTCCTCGCGAAGTTGGGGCTGCAGTGCGTCGCACCCACGCTGCTGGTCTCCACCGCGCCGCCGAGGAGCCCCCGACGCCGCTGTGCACCGCCCGATACGCTCCGGCCCTGGACACCGAGAAGGGCGCCACCGTCGTACAAGGTTTCCCTCGGGACGGGCCCGGAGCATAGTCCCGAGCATGCGCGTTTGGAATGCCTGCCACTAACATGCCTTTCTTGTGACGCAGAAGGGCGTCCTAGTTACTCGGGGGTGTGGGAGTGGCGCTCGACGGGCCCAGCCTTGGCAAGATGCTGGACGATGTCGCGGCGGGGAGGATCCAGCTCCCCGATTTCCAGCGGCAGTGGAAGTGGGACGACGATCGGATCCGCGCTCTGTTGGCGACGGTGACGCTCGACTACCCGCTGGGTGTCGCCATGACGCTTGAGACCGGCGGCGAGGCTCAGTTCAAGGCCCGGCCGCTGCATGGCACCGAGGTGGGCCCGCGCGTCGTCCCGGAACAGCTGCTGCTCGACGGTCAGCAGCGGCTGACATCTCTGTTCCAGGCGCTCAAGTCGGACCGTCCGGTGGAGACGACCGGTGCCCGGAACAGGCCGCTCAGGTGCTGGTACTACATCGACATCGCCAAGGCGGTGGACGACAGGGCGGACCGGGACGAGGCAATCCTGTCTGTTCCGGAGGACCGAGTCGTGCGGGGTACGTTCGGCCGTGGCACGGCCTGGGACCTCACGACGCGGGAGAAGGAGTGTGCGAGCGGCCTATTCCCGTTGAATCTGCTCTTCGAGCCGGAGCAGACCGGGAAGTGGCAACGGGCCTACGTCAGCGGTGCTGACGATCGCTGGGACCTGTGGTCAGCGTTTCAGGCCTGGGTCATCGACACCGTCAAAGGGTTCAAGGTGCCGTTGATCCGGCTGCCGAAGGAAACCCGTAAGGAAGCGGTGTGCTCGGTCTTCGAGCGGGTGAACACCGGCGGCGTCGTCCTCAATGTCTTCGAACTGCTCACGGCGACCTACGCGGGTGACACGCAGTTCGCGAAGCGCAACGGGGGCGAGGACTTCAGCCTCATCGAGGACTGGCGGGCCACCAAGGGCAAACTGTGCTCCGATTACCCGGTGTTCGGGACCTTGGACAAGGACAGCGGTCAGGAAACCGGGCTCACGAGTCTTGACTTTCTCCAGACCATCGCGCTGGTGCGAACCTACCGACGTAAGCAGGAGTTCCTGACGGAGCACCCCCGGGCGACGAACGCGCCGGCTGTGAGCTGCAAGCGTCGCGATCTGCTGCACCTTCCGCTCGCCGACTACACGCAGATCGCCCCGAAGACGGCTGAAGCGCTGTCCTGGGTCGGCCGGTTCCTCGCTACACAGCACGTGTTCCGCGAACGCGACTTGCCGTACGGGTCCCAGGTAGTGCCCCTTGCAGCGATTGGCGTGATTCTCGGGGATGCGGTGGAAGAACCGGGCGCTCATGAAAGGCTTGCACGCTGGTACTGGTGCGGCGTGCTTGGTGAGCTCTACGGAGGGGTCACGGACACCCGGTTCGTTCGGGACGTGGAGCAGGTGGTCGGCTGGATCCGGGACGGTGGTCCGGAGCCCGACACCATCACGGAAGCGACCTTCCAAGAACAGCGCCTGCACCGGCTCACGTCTCGCAACAGCGCCGCGTACAAGGGAATCTACGCTCTGCTTCTCAAGGAGGGGGCAATCGACTGGTTCTTCCATGGAGAGCCGATCAGCGAGCAGTCCCTGATCGGGCAGTACGTGGACATCCGTCAGGTCTTCCCGAAGACCTGGTTCGAGCGCAACGGCGTGGACGGCTCCTGGATGAGCAGCATTGTGAATAAGACCCCGCTGTCCTACCGCGCGCAGCAGACCCTGGGGTCCAGCCTGCCTTCGGTCTACCTGCCCTCCTTCGAACGGCATACCGGAAGTCCGGGCGACTGGTTCGATGACATCGTCGGCACCCACCTCATCGACGCCAAGACATTGCGCGCTGACGACTTCGAGGCTTTCTACCGGGACAGGACAGCCAGGCTTCTGGGGCTTGTGGAGCGAGAGATGGGCAAAGCCGCGGTCCGCGAGGGGGCGAGCGATGGCTACGCCGGATGACGCGACCGTCAAGGGGCTGGGGGGCACTACCCTGCCGATCCGGGGCCTTCTGTCAGTGTGGGGCTTCCGGATCCGTGACCACGCGTCCGTCCCGCAGATTGGACTCGACCTGAAGAACGTCGGCCTGACCACGGTGCCCGACTTCGCGGTCGGTTCACTGGACGACGAGGTTGCCATCGTCCCGGTCGTCCGTGAGCGGGATACGGGTGCTGGCGCCGGGAATTTGAGCAGCGGTACCGAGCAGAAGTCGGCCGACGACCCCGGGGTCCTCGAGGACCTCGAGGAATCCGTCGGCATGTTCCCGCAGGCGGCGATGCGGATCCACGACCTGCCGTGCGCCCACAGGGTCACGTCGGTAGGGCCTGATGATCCTCTGCCCCCGGCGATGGGCAGGATGGTGGAGCACGGATACTCACAACTTCCTGTGATCGACGTGTCAGGGACTCTTCACGGGGTCATCACCTGGGCGTCGATCGCCCACATGCACGCGACCGGGCGCAAGCCGTGCCTGACCAGTGCGATCAGCAGCGAGTACGAGATCGTGAACGCCTCCGCTCACCTGCTGCCGGTGCTGCCGCTCATCCGCGCCCACGAGTTCGTCCTCGTCCGAGCCGCGGATGGGCGGGTGAGCGGCATCGTCACCTCCGCTGATCTTGCCGGCGAGTTTGGCACGGTCGCCCGGCCCTTCTTCACCCTGGGAGAGATCGAGCGGCGACTGCGGCGTTGTCTGGGTCGGGTATACGGCGAGGCCGACGTCCAGAAGGTGCACAAGAAGAGGAGATCTGTCGACGAGATGATGTTCGGCGAGTACATCCGGCTCCTGGACAACGAGGAGCGCTGGCGCAAGCTCGGCTGGCCCGGTGTTGACAGAGACCATTTCATCGGGCTGCTCAGCCGCGTGAAAGACGTCCGCAACACGGTCATGCACTTCAACGCACCGTCACTCAGGCCTGAACAACTCGACTTGCTCGACCGCTTCGTAGGCATGCTGCGGCTCTACGACCCGGACTATGGAGCGACCACCGCAGCCTGAGGACAACTCACTGTCGATGTCGAGCAGCGGTGCTCGCCGCCCTCGGCAAGGATGCGCGGCCGAGTGGATCTGCCTGGCGGCTCGTGACGTGCCCGCGCCTGAATTACCCGCAGCAGACGTTCGGGAGCACGTGCCCTGGGCGACGTGACCATACGCGGCGCACGCTGTGTGCCTAATCATCGCTATCGGGCTGGTGTCGGCCGGACAGTCGAGGCGACTGTCGCTATTGGAGGGTGGTGGTCGGCCCGCTCCGCGGCACTCCGGCTGGTGCGGCGCTGCTGATGCGTTTCCCTGCTAATTCCTGAGGTGCTGAGTGTGGACGACTTCGCGCTTCAGCGACGTCGCCAGGAGGAAGCGCAGCTCGTCTCGCCCAGGGCATCGAACTGCGCAGCGCCCTGCCTTCGGCAGCAAGGACGGGCTGCCCATCGCCCATGTAGGTGCGCTCAGGTCCCACTCCCGCCCAAGCATGGGAACCCGTGGCGTTGATCACTCCGTACGCGGTACCGCTGCGTCAAGGCGTCCGGCGGGCCGCGGCCAGCACGTGGCCCATGGGCCACGTGCTGGCCGCGGCGGGCGGGCCCGCGCAGAGCACCTGGCGCACGCCGTGGTCAGTTAGGAGGCCGACATCCTACTGGTGGGCGAGGAAGACCTCGAGGGGTGCCTCGCTGCCACCCTGGTCGAGGCCCAACTCCTAGGCCTGGTGGCGCTCGGCCGATCACCGAGAGCGACTGGGGCGCAGCGCCCGGATGGTGGCGGGCACGGTCTGGCAATGCGCAGCTCCGCCACCGCGCGTCGGGGCAGGGCGGGTCCGAAGGCCTTGGCCCAGCCGCTCCACGCCCTCGCCTGCCAGGTCGGCACCGGCTCCTGGGATCGCCAGGCATGGCTCTGCACGCGATGCTGCCCCCGAGCAGCACGGCCCGCGTCCAGGCCGACGCGAAACCGCTACGTCACCGGGGCGTCAGCCGCCGACCTGACCGAACTCCTCTACGCCGACGGCGACGTCGAATCCGAGGGGCGGGGGACCCCGAACATGGGAACAGGGGAAACGGCTGGTCGGCGGCGCGGGCAAGCTGGTGATCGAGGAAGTGGTGCGGCTACGGCGGTAGGACGTTGACCGCAGGTTCGAGTTCTGGGCAGGAGCCACAAAACATGGCTGGTCATGTGCACGGCGCTGAGCTGCGGATTTGTGCCACTGATGCGGAGTCGGCTGGTGCCGCTGCCACGGGGTGGGGATTCGTCGGCGGGCTGAGCCGCAAGCGTGGCGGGCAAGGGTACCGCTGGACGTCGTCGTGTTCGGAGGGTTCGGCCGATATGACTGGCGGGCTGGGGTGTTGCGGGATGTTGAGATGTATGCCGAGCAGCGAAGAGGTGGATTCGCAGTCTCCTGCCCCATCGGGTGGCGGCCGCTGAGGGCCACCGCCAACGGTGACCTACTGCTTCATCGAGGTCGATGGGCCGGCCGGCGAGGTGCTGGGAAGCGCCAGCTGGAGGCGATTCGTCATGCCCTGAAATTCCTTGCGGACCGGGAACGGGAGGCTGAGCTTGGCGATCACGTTGATGAGTAACTGTGCTGTGCGAGAGGCCGCTCATCTGCGTGGAGCAGGCATCGGTCTGCCAATGCGGTCATGAGAGGTCTACGTGAAGGAGTTGCGATGGAGGCGGGGGAGTTCTGGGCTCTCCGCGCTCGGGCGACAGGGCCTGTCTCCCGGGTGGAGGTGCTCCGTGTCGGGAGTAAGCGCCCTCCTCGTATCAAGGTTCGGTTCACTGCGGACGAGGAAGAGGGCCGGGAGGCGTGGGTGCCGCGCTCTCAGCTACGAGTGCTGTGGGAGCAGGTCGACGAGTGGCTTGCGAGGGAACGCTTTTGGAACGAGCTGGTTGAGGCTTCGCCTTCGCGCGATGCTCCTGAGCGGCGCGCCGCTGATGCCGTGTTCGATGCGTGTCCCTGGGTAGAGCTGGCAGACATCGGATACTCGAGGCGGGACGATGGGGTCTTGTATGTGCACGATGTGACGGCGTTTGCCGAGGCGCTGGAAGAGAGCACGGATTTCTTCACCCGCGATGAGCTGACGGTGGTGTACGACGACGGGAGTGCGGTGGCACCTTGGCCGGTGACGCTGGCCTGTGCCCGCAAGGGAGCCGTCCTGCACGCGGAACGCGTCATGCAGGACGTCGAACGTGAGGAGCAAAAAGCCCGACGGGAGGCGGTCTACGGCTCGTACACCCCGGGTCGGGGCAAGCGGGAGGGGCACCACTTCAGCCCCGAGGTCTGTGCCGCAGTCGACCGGGAATTCAAGCCCGCCCGTGATCTCGTCCGTGAGTGGTGCGGTGCGGAAGCCGCTGAGAAGTTTGCCGAACTACGCATCCTGCGCGCGGAAGTGGTCCGGCTCGGCGGGATCGTTGAGCAGGCCGTCGGTATGCTCCGCCAGGCTGGCCGAGACCGGGACGCGAGCAAGATCGAGGCTCAGTTCGAGATCCCCGTTGAGGTCTTCCGGAAGATGACACCGCCTGGCTGAAAGTCTCGCGCGCGACGTCAACGGGTCTCGTCCGCCAGGCCTTTAGCAGTGCGTACAAGGGGTGATGATGGCCAAAGCGCTCAACGAGAGGCAGATGCAAGTCCTTCGCTGGATCTCCCAGGGCTGCCCGGAAGGTGTTTGGGGCGACTTCACCTACAAGACGAGTGCCCAGGCCCTGCGGAATCGAGGCCTGGTGTCCATCGTCCGGCGCCGCGGTCACTGGACCGCCGAGGTCACGCAGGCGGGCCGGCACTATCTGGAGAGCGGGAGATACCCGCCGTCGTCGACAACGCAGTCAAGCACCGCCAAGAAGACCAGTTCCGGTAGCTCTTCCGTAAGCGGCGCCGACTCTGCACCCTCGACTGCCAATGCCTCGAATAAGGGTCCTGCCCAGGCGACCTCTGCCCCCGCAGTGCACAAGACGTCCAAGCCACGGAGAGCGACTCTGGGGGAGCAGCTGGTCGAGGACCTTCTTGCCGCGGGTGGATCCCTTGTGGTCACACAAGAGTATGGTGTCGGCGCCCCGAACTGGACGGCCCGGATCCGCTCGGCACAGCGTTGCGGGAAACTGCCCGAGGGAAAGGAGCTGGTCCACGGCTGGAAGGCGGGTGGCTATGAGATTTCGATCCAGGACATTCCCGCATGGAAGCTCGCGGTCCTCGCCCCGATCCCCGTCCCGGATGTGATCCGAAAGCCGCATGCTGTCGTCAGCGCGCTGAGGGACGGCAGCCCTGCGCTCAGATTGAGCAAGTCTGTCCAGCAGCGAGCGCTGCGCCTCGTGCAGGCCATCGTGACCGAAGCCGAGCGGCGGGGACACAAGGTCCAACTCCCCCGCGCGGAACATCGTCGATCCCGATCACGGGCCCTGGGTGGTGGCGACTTGTTCACGATCACGGCACGGGGGCAGCTGTGCGGGTTCTCTTTCGGGCAGGCTCAGGACCGGACCGAGCACGTTCCCACAGCCAAGGAACTCGCCGACGCCGAGCGGTACTCCTGGGTCAAGATTCCCGCGTACGACTACTCGCCCTCCAGCCGCCTGGCCATCGCACTCAATGGCGGTATCCAACACCGCCGATCGACTTGGACGGATGCGGCCGATCGGCCCCTGGAAGACCAACTCCCCGAGATCGTGCAGGAAGTAGATCTGCGCGGGCTGGCCGCGGAACGGAAGCGGGCAGAGGAAGAGGAGAAGGCCCGCAACAAGCTCAGCCGGTGGGAGGCCGCGATGCGGCAGGCCCGCCTCGAGTACGCCGAAGCGTTCCGCATCCGAGTGCTGCAGCAGCAGGAGCACGCATGGCGGCAGGCTGCACGCCTCGACGACTACCTCGCGGCAGCCCGCGACAGAATCACCGCCTTGCCCGACGGGGCCGAACGCAGCGCGGCCGAACAGTGGCTGACGTGGGCTTCGAAGTACGTACGTTCACTCGATCCTCTCAGCCGGCCGCTTCACCTGCCCGAGATCCCGGCGCCGCGGCACAGCGACCTGGAACCGTTCCTGCATGGCTGGAGTCCGTACGGCCCCTACAGCAGATGACCAGGAGAGCCGGAAGACCGCGTACGTCCACTCGATCGCATGTCTCTGCTGGTGCTCTGGAGGCGCTGCATGCGGCCGACCCGCGTGGAGCGGAGTCAAATAGCACTCGACTCAGTGTGCGTGTGGAGGCGGAGGCGGTCCCGGGCGATCTGCCGGCGTCCTGGCGTGCGGACACAGCAGCGGCCTACAGATCGTCGGCCAACAGCCGGAACGCCTCGTGGCGGGTGAGCGGCCGCATGGCGCGGAACACTGGCGGGGGACAAACCGGGTGGGCATGAGGCGGCCGTAGAGGCTTGAGAACCGCGGTCAGCTGTGGTCAGAGTGCTGGGTGGTACCTCCCCGCATTTCGCTTGCTGCCAGAGCTGATTGCCCTTCTCGGGTGAGCTGGTATGACCAGGGGCGGGCGTCTTGGATGTAGCGGAGTCCGCGGGGACCGAGTCGGCGTGCGGCGCTGCGGCTGATCTCGTATTTGGCCAGGCCGTCGGGTCCGGCCTGGGACACCTTGGTCAGGGCCTCTTGAAGCCATTCGGCCAGTGGGGGGCTGGTCGTGGGGGGTTGGGACGCGCGTACGGCGGCTCTGCCGGCGGTGGTGAGGCGGACTTGTAGCTGGACTGGGCGTTCGGGTAGTTCGTCGAGATAGGTTTCGCGGGTGAGGATGAGGCCTCGTCGGACCAGGGCGGCGAGAGTGGCACCCGCGCCGGAGTCGCGTAGGCCGTGATCGTCGAGGTGTTGTTGGCAGGGCGTGGCGGGAGCTTGCGGGTGCCGGGTGGCGTACGGGATCCAGCGCCACGTCCCAGCAGGTTCGCGTGTGTGCTGTTGGTGCCAGCGCTGCCGCTGTTCTTGTTCCGCTGCTTGGTCGAGTGCGAAGAAGACGGTGAGGTAGTGCTGTTGGCGTGGGTTGAGTGCCGCCCACTGGCGGTGGGCGGCACTGGGGGCCGTAGCACGTCGTGCTGGGCGTGTCATGGTTCTAGTCGTCGGGCTCGGTGATGGGCTCAAGGAGGTAGTCGGGGAGGATGTGCTTGCCGACGCTGTGGGCGAGATGAAGGACGGTGGGCAGGGCCAGAGGGTCCGAGAAGTGCGACGCCTCATAGCGTTGCTGATGGATGAGTGCGGCCCACGCTGCGGGGTCGTCACCGGGAGCGTGGCAGGCCACCAGGAGCTCCAGGAGCTGTGGATTCCAGACGTCCTGCAGCGTGTCGTGCTTCATGCCGTACTGCTTGTTCTTGTTCTCGTCCTTCCCGGTGCAGCCCCAGTGGGCCTCGATGCGTGAGCCCTTGGGGGACCCGTTGCCTGCGGCTGCTGGCTTCTTGGCGGTGCTGAAGAAGTGCCGTGGACGGGTGGGATGCACCCAGAAATGGGAGCCGACTCCGACGTCCCCTGAGCCCGAGTCGCCGGCGTAGCTGAAGTGCTGACTGGTCTCGTCCCGGACATTGGTGCGCAGGCGGATGTGCCGCAGGCCCTTGCGGTCCTCCAGGGCGATGGGTCGTTTGGGGTCGAGGGCCAGGGTGTCCGGCTTGAGAGGCCCGTTGGCGATACCGGGGCAGGTGGTGCGCAGGTTCTGCGCGAGGGTGAGGAGAGCGACGTCGGAGCCGTCGCAGATCTCGTCGACCACTCGGCTGAAGAAGCCTCTGACGTCTTCATCCTGAAGTCGGCGCTCAATGTCGAAGTCGGCGAGGGTGAGGAGCCCTTGGTGGAAAGGCAGCCAGGCTCCGGTGTGCGGCATGCGGATACGGGCGAAGGGCTCATCGGGCGCGTGGGACACCGCGAGGGGCAACAGGGCACCGTGTTCCTTGTTGCGGCGCACGACCCACAGGCCCACCGTGGTCACTTCGTTGAGGGGGCTGTCTTTGAGACCGGGTTTGGCGGGGTGGGCGAGGAGACCGGTCTGGCGTGCGAGCAGGTCCATGACCGCCTTGGACGCACGCTGGGTCCGGGTGGCGGCGGTCTCGGCGCCGGGGAGTTCACCGGCCGACTTGGGCGGGGTGATGTTCTGGACCAGAACGCCGAGGGATGCTGCTGCCGCCTTCACCGACTCCTTAGGGTCATGCTCGCTGCTCTCGTAGGCATTGGCGTTCGCCATTTCGATCAAGGCGAAGCGCGGTACGTCAGACAGTTTGGGAGCGTGAAGGCGTGCGGTGGCGAGTGCGCGGCGGGGTGCGGCCGCCTTGCGGGCCCGGTCCTTGCGGTTCTTGATCGCGCTGTCGACGCTGAGGGTGTCGGCGAGCTCGGCCACGGGCTGGGTGCGGATCACGACGTCCAGGCCGTCGCAGCGCAGGACGCGCTCGTGCGGGCCCGCCTCGCGGTGGACGGGATGCGGGCCAGGGGCAGGAAGGCCGAACGCCTTGTACAGGATTTCAAGGAGCAGATCGCGCATGACGGTGGTGTCGCACAGGACGTCGATCGCAATGCGAGGGCCGGTGACCTGGACGAGTGCCTCTTGGTCGAGGCGGAGCAGATCAGTGGCCGACGGCCTGTCGCGTACCGGGACCGGGAGGCGACGCAGTGGTTGTTCGGGGACGGCGATGTCCTTGAGGGCCGGGTGCAGTTGCCGGAAGACCTGCCATCGGTCGCGAGCCGATGCTCCGGTGCCGACGGAGTGGTGACAGTAGTCGCCGAGCCCGTCCCGGAAGAGGACCCCGGCCAAGGGAGGGCCGTCATCCGGTTGGAGGAACTGTTGTGGGTTCGCGGCCAGTTCGGGGGCGCTGGGGAGGAACTTTTTTGAGGTGAAGCGGGCCAGGGTGAGGGCGAGGACGTCGTCCCACACCATTTTGCCTTCCTTCTTGCCCTTGGGGCCGGGTTGCCAGCTCATGCTGGCTCGGGCGAACGGGCTGGTGGTGTTGGCCCAGGGGGAGGGGGTGAACAGGATGGTGCTGATGGCGCGTTTGCCATCCCAGACGCTGTTGCGGGCCCATCGTCGGGTGCCGAGGCGGACGTGGACGAGGGTGTCCTCCGCGGGGTCGAGGGCGTGGTTCTGGGTGGTGAATTTGAGGGTGTACGACCAGAGGTATTCGGTGTTGTTGCTGCTGGAGTACACGTGTGGTGGCCAGGAGACCATTTCGGAGCCCTCGGCGGTGGCGACGCGTCGCCAGTGCGAGACCCCGTAGATATGCGGTTCGCGTGGTCCGCCGTCGCGTGCTTGCTTCCACCCGGCGTGTTCCACGTGCCAGTTGTCGCTGACCAGGCGGGTGGTGATGAGGTTCGGGAGGATCTGGTAGTGCTCGCGTTGCAGCGGCTCGTCTGGCCGGATGCGCAGTTCGCGTAGTTCGCTGCGCAGGTCCGTGGCCTTGAGATCTTGGAGAACCGCCGCGAGCCCGGCCAGGTCGATCGGTTCGGGGCGGCCGCGGCGACGGGCCCTGTCATTGCGCTGGGTTGCCGCGACCATCAGGCCGCTGCGGACAAGCTCGACGAGCAGCTTCTTGTCGGGCTCGGGGGTGCCGTCCTGATGGTTCCACGCGAGCCAGACCCGGCCCGGCAGGCCCGTACCGTCGGTGACGAGCGCCTGAGGCAGGAGTGCAGCGGTGCCGTGGTTGAGGGCCCACAGGGGCAGCCTGTTCCAGCCTTCGGCCTCCTCTCCTCCCTCGCTGGTGTTGCGGTCCTTGCTGCGGTTGAAGATCGGGCGCAGGTCGCGGGCGAGAGACTGCGGGAACTCGAAGGTGTGGTAGGCGCCCAGCGGCTCCTCGCGGTCAGTACGCAGGACCAGGGTCGTTGGCTGAAGGCGGTTATAGGTCGCCACGGTGCTTCTCCAGAAGGTTGCGCAGGCCGTGCATCAGAGGGGTGTAGAGGGGCCGGGCGATCTCGGCGTCCGGGCCCGTCATCGCCTCCCTCAGGGCGCGGTACATGCCGAGAAGGATGCTGTCGTCGCTGTGCGGGGCGAAGGCGCCGTCGCAGAAGTAGATCCGGGCCCGCGCCGCACCGCGGAGCATGCGTCCGGCGATTTGGTTGAGCGGCGGGATGTTCGTCCAGTCCATGGCGCGCCGCTCTTGCGAGTCCGGCTCGGTGTGGGCGTAGCGCAGAGACTCCGCGAGGCGGTCGGTCCAGCGACGGTGGGCGATGCGCTGGAACATCATGGCCCGCTCGCCGAGGGGAGCGTCAGGAAGCCCGGCGGAAGGGAAGCCGGTGCGGATCTCCTCGACTCCCCACCGGTTCATGGACTCGATGTGATAGCTGAGGTCTTCGGGGTGCAGGTGCGGGCGGACGAGGTAGAGGGCGGCGCCCAGAGCAGCCACATGGTCGTCATTGAGGATGTTGTGCCCGCGCTCGATGGCGAGCATGGGGGTAATCATGATCCAGACGTCGCGGTGACGGGCGAGCGTGGAAATCCTGCTGCGGGCCAGCGCTCCGGCCTCCCAGTGATGGGTGCCCCGGCTGTCGTCGGGCACCATGTGCACGATCTGGCCGGCCCATTCGGGACGCAGCTCGATGAGTTTGTGGTGTACGAGTTTGGCCTCTTGATAGTTGCCGACGAGCAGCATCAGACGCCTGCGGCCCGGTTCGAGGTCGTCGCGGATGCTTTCGAGGGTGCTGGGCCGCGCACCCCGAGGGCTCGACTTGGCGCTGCACAGATCGGCGACAATGTCACACAGGGCTTCGGTCCGTTCGTCTCCCTGCTTGCCGGAGACGGTCCGGTCATAGGGTTTGCCGGACGGTGTGGTTGTGCGCGACGGCAGGTAGAAGCAACTGATGCGCTCCTCGACCGGTACCTCTTCGGCCCTCCGCGAGGTGAGGATGCCGGTCACCGGCGCCTGTACGTCGTAACGCGGCGATTCCCCCGCCCAGCTGGTCGCTGACAGGAGCAGGACGCCCGGCCCCGGTTGTGGGACGTCGCCGCGGTTGGGAAAGAGACGAGGCAGGTTGAGCAGCAGCGACCGCCCGATTCCGGAGCAGCGGAAGAAGCTGAGCGTGCCGATCCGGTCAGTGGGTGCGGTCTCGTCCTCCCGGTACTGGAAGCCGAGGAGGTTGCCCATGGGGCTTTCTGGAACAAGCGGCAAATACTCCGGCGGCGGCCGGTGCACCAGACTGGAAGACATCCCCTCCGCGCCGGTCTCGCTCTCTACCTCCCAGCAGTACCGCGTTAGATGCTCCAGGTGTTTGGCGAGCAGCGCGACCGTCATGGCGACCTGGAAGCGGATCGCGAGGCGCCGACGAGGCTCGCCACTGCTGACGATCACGTCGGGCATGCCCTGGAGCCAGTCGATCAACTGCTGCGTCACCCGCGTGGTGTCGTCGTAGCCGCGGGCGGAGATCGCGCGCAGGGACGCCACCCGCGCGTCGTCTCCGTCGTAGCGGCCGCCCGGGTCGGTGAGCCATTCACGCAGCACTGCCCACCAGCGGTCATACAGGTCTCTATCGATCCGCCAGCGCCGCTTCGTCGCCTCTCCACGGTCGTCGGCGGACTCTTGCTCTTTGCTCTTGTCCTTCTCACTGGGGCTCGGGCGCCTGGAGATCTCCGCGGCGAGCTGGGCGCCGAGCCGCCACTCGTTGAAGTACTCCTCGCGCAGCCAATCCCGTACGTGGTGATGCTCAGCGAGAAGCGCGCGAAGACGTGCCACCAGCATGCTCGCGGCACTGATGGCGATGGACCAGTCCCGGACGGTGGAGCTGGAGGCCAGATGGCGGCCATGCGTAGAGCGGTTGTGCTGCTCGAACAGCGGCCTCACCTCATCCAGGTAGGCGTCCTTGCCCGGCCCCGCCAGCGTCTGAGTCGGGCTGAACGCCTGGTCCAATTGGATCTGCACCCGATCCGCCTCGTCGAACGCGATGGCGTCGCTCCGTTCCCACGCAAGCTCCAGGTACCGCTTGGATTCCTCGGTCAGCTGGCCTGGAACCCGGCAGTGCAGCAGGCTCGGAGCGGTGGCCACCCAGATGGGAGCATCTACCAGGGCCCGTGCCGCCGCGTGCCGTCCGCACTTGTAGAACAGCGGGCAGGCGCGCACCTGACGTTCGGCTCGCTTCTCGTCCGCCGAGGCCGAGTCTTCCGCCACCTCTTCCAATCTGCCGTCGCACGGAGCGTCACTAAGGGCGAACGGCTTGCCCAGGTCGGGCAGAGAGCCTTGCAGAGTGCAAGCCGTGGATACCCAGGCCAGGCGGTCGTCCCGCAGTAGTTCCGCGCCCACCGTGGTGGGATCCGGCGGACGATGCAGCTGCCGCAGATGCTGACCGCGCGTCGAGGCACCCAGGATCGGTGCGGCCGCACCGGGCTGGTACCTGTTCAGATCGGCGACCATGTTCAGCACCGCGAGTACGTCGCCGAGCACGAGCGTCAACGTGTACTTGTGCTGGGCCGCCCACACGGCGAGCACCGTCAGCAAGGACGTCTTGCCGACGGCCGGCATCCCCACCAGCTGCACCAAGTCCTCGATGGTCAGCCGACGTGCCTTGCACAGGCCCCGCGCACCACGCAGGTGCAGCTCCAGATCGTGGATACGCCCGTACCAGTCGCAGTACCGGCCCTCCCTGGAATCCGCAGCATCCATCCGTTTCGCGGTCGCCAGCAGGGAGGACCAATTGACCCGCACACGTCGACGGCAGCGGCCGGACGCATGCCCGGCGATGGGTGACGGGATGAGCCAGTGAGGCAGCCGCACCCGATGGCGGACACCTCCCACCGTGAAGACGTACGGCTTGCCCGCCTCCGCCAGCCGTGTCGGTTCCCGCCGGTGCGGCGGTGGACCGGAGAGCGCTTCGGCATAGACCTCCACCCGCTCCCGCGCCGTGGACAGCTCACGCCGTACCGGTGGCACCTCCGGGGCCTTGATCGCGAACAGACGGAGGTGCTCAGGGAACTCCTCGTACGCAGCGAGCGCTTCGAACCAGTCCTGATCCTTCTTGAGCTCACCAATCAGCCACCGGACAGAGTCGTTGACCTCCGGCTTACGGCTCCCGTGTGGCCGGAAATCAAAGCCCTTCAGGATTGCCCACCCATCGATGGCGGCAGCTTCCGGCTCCCAGGCCGACAATGCGTACAGCCCGAACTCCACCATGACTGCACGGCGCAAAGCCGACTCTCCCACGCCTGCTTCTTGCGCGGGCTTCCGCAAGAGCTTCAGCACCCGGCGTCGCCAGGCCGAACGATCACGGGCCACAGGTCACCTCCCCTGGAACCCCGAGATCAGGGCACTGCTCGATCAACTCGTCGATGGTGAGAGCCCGGACATGCGGTTGCTCCTGCAAGGCCGCGCTGTGCTTGTACAGAATCTGCAGGTAGCTGCGCTTGCCGCCTGTCCGGTCCGAAGGCACGGCGATAAAGCCCTTGCTGTACGCGTAAGGGTGATCACCAGTCCAGCAGGGGAACTTCTTGATCCGACGGGCGAGGAGGTAGGGGACGCGCCAGTCCTTGACGTCCACGCCGATCGAGAACCCGGACGGCCACGTGGCCACGGCGTCCAGCGCGTCGAGCATCGGATACACGACGACGCGCGCTCCCCGGGCAGCCAATGCCTCCGCCAGCTGCACCTCAGGCCGCCCAGGCAGGGCGACGAAGGTCACCAACTCGCTGCGGAGCCGCCACGCCCCCTCCGCGAGCCTCAACTCCGGCGCGCTCACGAAGCGGCGGCGCGCACACCGCCAGCTCAGACACGTCCACGCTCGATCGTGCTGCGGAGCCATCCACTGCCCGCAGCCGCGACAAACGGCGATCCGTCCTTCAATCGTCCCCTCGGATGGAATCGGCTCGTACGACTCGTCCAGCCACGTCGCCCACGGAGGAGCGTCCAGGAACCGGTTCTTCTGCGCCAGCATCTCCGCGGCAGAGAGCACCGATCGCTCCGTGACGACCATGCGCCAATGCGCATACAACTCAGGACGCCCCAATGCCTTGGCGACGTCCTTGACTTGACCGACCAACGCGCTCTCGTGCACGTCGGCCACCACGTCCTGGGTGGCCCGCACCCATTCGCGGCAGAACTCGCTCGGTTCACCATCGATCAGCAGCAGTTCACCGTCGGCCTGTGCATCCGGATCGAACACCAGTGGCCAGTCACGCAGAGGGCGCTGGGCGCACCACTCCCACACCAGATCCGCGATGCCGACCGGTGCAGGCAGCCCGTCGCGGGCACAGGCCACCGTCAGCCGGTCCAAGCCAAGTTGCAGTTGGTCGTTATAGGGACGTCGTCGGTCCACCTCCCCTCTCCAGCTGCCGAGGCGCACCAGCCCGGAGGCAACCAGACTCAGCAGCACCTCGGATTCGCGCTCGGGGCTCCCACGCCCCGAATATCCAGGAAGCGTCTCCAAAATTGACACGGCGGCACGCTAAGAGCGATGACACAAGTCATGCGAATGCAGGAGCGATTCTGCTTCGCATATTCACTCAGCAGGGGCACGAGGTTTCGGCAACTTTACGCTGCGCAAGGGGCGGTGCGTGGGCCATCGCCCGGGGTGATCTGGGCACCCGTGGTGCTGGCAATGAGCCATTCGGACGGGCAGCTGTCCCACTTCGAATTCGCCAGGGCCAACGGAATCGGCGAGACGGAAGCAGCTCGCCAAGTACGCCTTGTCGCCTGGATGCTGCGGCCGGGCAGAGCGTGACCGCGAGCCGAATTTTCAGTTCTCGCCGCTGGCGATCGACTTGGCTAACGCATCGCCGCAATCGAGTCGCGGTCGATGACTTTGAGAAGTTTGAGGAGACGCTTCGTAGATGCCAAGGACTCGGAATCCACATCCGGTCCGTCTAGGTCCCAATGGGCAAGTGCGTTTCGGTAGTTCGCCACGGCTTCCAGGCGCCCGACCATGTCCTCTTTCTCGTAGGGCCAGCTGAGTTTCTCCCAGCAGGTCTCGTCTTCAACGATGAACTTGTAATTACCCAGCGTGAAGTTCTCTCCCCGTTGTCGCTTCCTCTGAGCTTGCCCGGGAAGGTCCTCCGATCTGAGGTGGCTGGTCGTGCGGCGCAGCCGACGCTCCACTTCCTCAAGAAGCGTGAAGGGCTCCACCCGCTGCTGGAGCTGACCAGCCAAGTCTGCCGCTGTGAGAATACCGAAGACGATGTTCTCTTCATCCACGATGATCAAGAAGTCATGGTCCTGGATGTCACCGATACGCGCGAAGAGTTCCTCGTGCCGTCGCGCGGTACGGGGATGAGCATCCAATGCATCGGAGACTTTCCCCTCGTGCCCACGTAGTTGAGCCTGAGCAATGCTCTCCCAGGTGATGACGCCATGCAACACCTTGTTGTGATTGACCACCGGAAGTTGAGAGAACCCGCCTTCCACCATACGGGCGATTGCCCGGCCGAGTGGTGCGTCGACTTCCACGGTCACCACTTCACGCACGCTCAGGAGGCTGCCGATACGCCAGCTCAAGTCGGTGTTGGCACCACGCTCAGCGGTCCGAGAGCCCGAGCCGCTCGGCTCGTGCACCGCGCCGTCAGCGCCAGCGGGTTGCTCGTCGTACTGTGTGGTGTCCACCGGAGACACGGTGACCAGACCGTCCAGAGGGACCTCGTCGAAGTGCGGCTCCACGCGCAGCCCGAGGTGCGCCAGCTCCTGATCAACTTGCTCTGACGCCGAACCTCGGCGTCGGTATCCCCATAGACCGATAAGATCGCGGGCAGTCAGTTGGCGTATGCCTTCTGCTTCGACATCGCTTTCCAGAGCTGTCACATTGGCCGGCGGTTCTATGGCGCCGTCATAACCGGGGTCGGTCCCGGTATCCGCCAGGACTTGGACACGGTGGGCTGCGTCGCGGCGGCTGAGTTCGCTGACGGTGGAGTATGCCCCCATACTGTCGCGGAGGTCACCCTTGATCGCGGCTCGTTCCACGTTGGTGCGCAGCCATGTGACAGCGCGCACATGGCGGAAGGCCGGGACGCTGTTGCTTCGGGCCTCGTAGTCGCCGGTCAGGCGGCCGATGGCTACTACGGGACGGTCTTTGCGCGGCATGACAACGAGATCTCCGGTCGCCATGGTGAGGAATCGCCGCAGCTGGTGCTTCCACCGGGCAATGGTGCCTGCCGACTCATCGGGATAGGACTTGGTGAGCAAATCACCGAGCTCATCGGGTGACTCATTGCCTTGGAGGTCCCCGATGCGATCCCACCCGACGATCGACAGTCCGTCGGTCAGGGCGTGGTCTTCGAATTCGCCGTCCCGGCCGCCTCGTACTATCCAGGCCCTGACCATGCTCGCTCCCGCCCCGTTCCTCGCCGCCAGCCGCCTTGTCGGCCGACGTTGCTCACCGCTACAGCGTACGGCGCTGTATGCGGAAATATGTTTGCTGTTCGGTCTCGAAAACGAGGCTCCGGCCGTATGCGTGACCACTCGGGTTGAGGATCACAGTGTCCTTACTCCTGCGGGCGGGGTGGCCGAGCTCAGCCAACGACGGTGGCGATCGCGAGGGCGATGCGTTCGATCCAGTCGATGGTGTCGTTGACGTCCGCATCGCTGATCGGGTTGCGTTGCTTCGAGCCGACCTCGACGAGGTCCGAGGAATGAGCGATCTTGTTGCGACGCTCGGTGATGGAGACGTACTGCTTCTTGAGGGTCTGAGCGGTGAACGAGGTCCGGCCGTGGTTCCAGGTGTTGAGCTGGACCGCGGCCTTGGCCCAGATGTCCTCTTCGGTTACCAGCTTCAACGCTTCGCTGATCTTGCGGGGGTTCTGCAGCGAGGCGTTGCCCCATTTCGCCGTCACGTGCTCGGTGACGGCGTCGGCGAGCGTGAGGGAGCCACGCTGTACCTCTTCGACCTTGGACAGTGGCAACTCGAATCGGGTCAGCTGGTGCGGCATGCCGGGGCTGTCTTCGGCGGTGAGTTCGGCGACGCGGCGGAAGAGTACCTCGTGGAACCAGTGGTCGATCGCGGCGACGGCCTGGACCCAGGCGGCGCGATAGAAGTCGTCGACGTCGACGCCCTGGGGGCGGAAGGTGGACAGTCCTTGGCCGGCCACGACCATCTTCCGTGCGTACTTCAGGTTGGTCTGGAACTGCTGGAACTCGCGTGTCTGCGGCTGCGGAATCGCCACCGGTACCCCCGTCTTGCCGAACTAGTGATGCTGGACACCAAGATTCGTGACAAGACGGGGGTACGGCAACTCCCTGCCGGATTACTCGGTTCCGGCTGGCTGGATTTCGTCGGCGTCAGCAGGGACCTCGCCGCCGAGGGCTTCGGCGATCGCCGCGAACTCGCTCAGCGCCGTCTGCAGGTCGTCGACGATCTCCTGGGCGATCACCTCGGGCGGCAGCAGGCTGTCCGCGTCGTCGAGGGCCGGGTCCTTCATCCACGTGATGTCGAGGTTCACCTTGTCGCGGGCGATGAGTTCCTCGTACGTGAATGACTTGAAACGACCGTCCTCGGTCTCCGTGCGCTTGGCGCGGTCCTCGCCCGGCATATACGCCGTGGCGAAGTCGTCCAAGTCCGCGCGGCGCAGCGGGCGCTGCTTCAGCGTGAAGTGCTTGCCGGTACGGAAGTCGTAGACCCAGGTCTTCGAGGTGTTCGGCTCGCCGCCGGAGCGTGGGGGCTTCTTCTCGAAGAACAGCACGTTGGCCTTGACCCCGCCGGCATAGAAGATGCCGGTGGGCAGACGCAGGATGGTGTGCAGGTCGAAATCGTCGAGGAGACGGCGGCGGATCTTCTCCCCCGCTCCTCCCTCGAACAGTACGTTGTCCGGCAGGACCACGGCCGCACGGCCGTTCATCTCCATCAGCGACATGATGTGCTGCAGGAAGTTGAGCTGCTTGTTGGTGGTCGTGGCGCGGAAGTCGGAGCGGTCGTAGGAGATGTCCTGCTTCTCGGCCTTGTTGTCGGAACCGATCACCGTGATCGCGGACTTCTTGCCGAACGGCGGGTTGGCCAAGACAAGTGAGGCGCGACGGGAGGGCGGGTCGGCGAGCGCGTCCCCCTCAGTGATCAGGGTGGGCCCGTCGGCGTCGCCGATGCCGTGCAGCAGCATGTTCATCGCGGCCATGCGCGCAGTCCCGGTGACCAGCTCGTTGCCCCAGATCTTCCCGGAGCTGAGCGCGAGCCGCTGCTCGCGTGGGATGCGCTGGTTGTGCTCGCGGATGTAGCTGTGCGCGGCGATGAGGAAGCCGCCGGTGCCGCAGGCCGGGTCGGTGATGGTATCGGACGGCGTCGGCTGCATCACGTCGACCATCGCGTCGATGAGCGGGCGCGGCGTGAAGTACTGGCCGGCACCGGTCTTGGTGTCCTCGGCGCCCTTGGCCAACAGGCCCTCGTACGCGTCGCCCTTAAGGTCGGCCCCGTCCACCGTCCAGTCCTGCTGACCGATCAGGTTGACGACCAGCTTCTCCAGCAGCGCTGGCTCGGTGATGCGGTTCTGCGCCTTCGCGAAGACCGTGCCGAGGGTGGTGCCCGGCTTTTTCGCCAGCTCGGTCAGGATCTCGCGGTAGTGGGCCTCGAGCTCAGCACCCTTCTTGGTGACCAGGGACTGCCAGTCGTAATCAGCGGGGACGGCCGGGCGAGCCTCTTCCTCGGAGAAGGGATCGCTCGCAATCTCGTCGGCCATCTTCAAGAAGAGCAGGTACGAGAGCTGCTCGACGTAGTCGATGGTCGACAGGCCGTTGTCACGCAGGACATTGCAGTAGTTCCACAGCTTGGCGACGAGAGTGTTGGTCTGCGCGGCCTGGGCGGACGTCGCCTTCTTGGAGTCGGGCTCGGGGGTGGCTTCGGTGGCGGTACTGCTGCTCACAGCTCGAACTCCTGCTGAACGGCCTGGCGGGGGATGAGGGTTGAGGTCGCGGGGGGTGGCGGAGGGACTTCGGAGGTATTGGGGGTGGTTGCTTTGCGAGGGCGGCGTGCGCGCTTGGGTTTGGGCTGGGCCGCGCGTTCGGCGCGGATGTGGTCGAGGAGCGTGGAGGCGGGTTCATCGACTTGGTCCTGGGAGACGAGACGGCCAGCGAAAGCTCTACTCAGCATGGAAGCCCTCAAATGCTCGGCGCGAGAAAGACTCTGCGCCAGCGAACGATCCATCGCCTCTGCATTCCCCAAGAGCTCGTCGCATCGTTGGACCAAGCGTTTCTGCTCCTCAAGAGGAGGGATCGGAAACTCCACAGCCTTCAGTCGCTTGGATGACAGATGCGCGATGTTCGTGGTAATCCGCACTTCGCGCATGAACCGGCGAGCGTGCAAATGACGCCGGAACACCATGAGCGCCCACTCCGGCATCACATCCCGGCCTGCCCGGAACCGGAGGAGGCTGTTCGTGTATGCGACGTTGGGGGGAGTTCCGCGGTACAGCGCAGGGCGTCCGACAAGATGGGGGCTTTGGCCCTCGTTGAGCAAGACGTCTCCGGGCTGCAGCCTGTACTTCTCGTACACGCCGGAGAAGTCCATCTCCATCACGTCCGACGTGTCGATTCTGTCCTCGAAGACATTGGCTACGCGCAGGTACGGGTGCATCTCGGGACCGTGATGCCAGTCCGGGTGACGTTGCCTGCCCAACTCGACGATGCCGGCGTCGCCGACCGTTGTCACTTCCCACTGGGCTGGAGCCTGCTCAGGAACAAGTGTCAACAAGACCGACTTGCGCAGGGCTCCGATCTTCTTGCGCGCCGTTTTCAGTGTGCGCACAGCCGTATTAAGGCGAGAGAGGTGACCCTCGATGGCCTCGACGATGCGTCGCTGTTCCTCTAGTGGAGGGATCGGAACTTCCTGTTCCAGAATGCTCTTCGCCTTCGCCCTCGTGTGACTTCCTGTAGCGCCGGAAACGGCACCCGTGATCCATGTTCGGAAACATGGAGAGGAAAGGTACAGGCGAAGGTAGGGAGCCAAACAGTCTCGAACCGACTCCGCTACGCGAAACACCATCCATTCCGGTGAGGCGATTTTCTGGTGTGCCCCTGAAGTTACTGCAGTCATCCAGACGCGGTTAATGCGGGGATTGATCTTGCAGATGAGGACATCTCCGGGCTGTGTAGCAAGCTTGGAGCTTCCAATTTCCGATCCATCCAATTGCTCGGGAGTTCCTGAGCGGAAGGATGGGACACTCCACAGCTCATACTCCTTCCCTGGCTGTGGATGCACCGGTTCACGGCACTCCGTTCCCAGGGAACCTAGGGGCGCCCAGGCCCACCCGGACGGAAGTTCCTTATTGCTCAAGCCAGTTCTCGATTCAGTTCATTGAGCAGGGCTCGTACGTCGCGTTCGGGGAAGGCTGCCCGGAAGCCGCGGCCGCCGCCCTTGGCTTTGAAGGGGTCGGCGTTGAACTCGGCGGGGCTGATGCCGACGTCGGTGGCGACGACGTCGCGGATGCGTTCCAGCCACCACGTCTGGGCCTCGGTGAACTCGGCGCCGGCCTGCTGCTGGCGCAGCAGCCAGCCCTGGAACCGTTCCTCGACCGTTTCCCGGTACGGCTTCAACTCGTCGTCGGCGCCCAGTTCGTACCGGATCAACGAGACCAGGTCGGGGACTCCTATCTCTACACCGGGCTGGACGGCTGCCTTGTCCAGGTTCTCGTAGAACGTCCACAGGGACTGCTCGGTCCACGCGTAATGGGGGCGGCGGATTTCTGCGGAGAGTTCCTTCAGTGCGGCGAATGCCTCGCGCGGGGGAACCGAGCGGGGGCTTTGGAGGGCGATCTGGATGGCGGCGATGGTGTCGCGCTTGTCCTTGAGGAACTGCTTCCAGTGGTCGAGCTCCTCCTGCGCCCGCTTCTCCGGTGGCACTTCCTCGATGTTCGTGACCGTGACCTGGGTGACTTCGTCAATGACGTAGTCCTTGTCGCGGCGGATCTCGATGATCTTCTGCCGCAAGTCCTGGTTGCCGGTCAAGGGAGCGACGGCGTCCTCGATCAGCTGGCGGGCCGCCGCGGCGCCCTGCTGGTCCAGGACCTCCTCCTGCCGGTCGGGGTCGGCGGCCTTCATGATGCCGCCCGCGATCTGCGAGAGCGTCTTGCCGCCGGCGGCCTCGGTGAGCTGGTCGCGCTCCGCGTTGTTCAGCTGTTGGTTCAGGCGTGCCAGTCGGCCAGCGAGGATTTCCGCCTCGCTGGCGGTGATGGACTTGGTGCCGGTCTTGTCGAGCAGCTTCGCGAGCGAGACCTGCCGCTCTCCTGCCGGGACGAGCGGCCGGGCGTCGACGAGCGGAGAGTCGGTCACGCCCACCGGGTCGATGAGGACGAAGCGGGACTTGCGGACGTTGTCGTCGGAGTCCGGGGTGACTTCGCGCAGTTCGGTGACGTCAATGGTGCGGGCTCCGCGGCCCTTCATCTGCTCGAAGAGCACGGCGCTGCGCACGCTGCGCAGAAAGATCACGCACT
Organism: Streptomyces sp. NPDC002851; assembly: GCF_053591935.1. Taxonomy (NCBI): domain Bacteria; kingdom Bacillati; phylum Actinomycetota; class Actinomycetes; order Kitasatosporales; family Streptomycetaceae; genus Streptomyces; species Streptomyces sp. NPDC002851. The sequence goes on from NZ_JBSFUT010000003.1 coordinate 45,236, forward strand.
CCAGCGCCCTGATGTCGGTGCCTGTGGCGATCATGTCGACGGTGACCGCGACCCGCAGGCGCGAAGAGGTCCGCATGGCGCGGATGAGTTCGTTGGGGTCTTCGCCAGCCTGACGGCTCTTGTAGGTGATCTTCTTGGCGAAGTCGTCGCCGCGCCCGAACACCTCCTTCACCTGGGCAAGGACGTCCTCGGCGTGGTCCTCGCCGACCGCGAAGATCAGTGTCTTGGGCAGCTCGGTACGGCCGGGGAACCAGCGCTGCCAGTTGGCCTGATAGGCCAGGAGGACGGCACGGATCTCATCGACGGTGACGACCGAGCGCCCGATCTGCCGCGTGGTGTAGGTGAAGTCGTCGTCCAGCTGCCGCAGCCGCTGCTCCCGCGTCATGCGGTCCTTGACCTTGATAGTGGTGCCGGACTCGATGGTCGCGGCGCCTTTCTCCCGCAGGTCGGTGTTGAGCCTGGCCAGGTGGAAGTCCACGTTGACGCCGTCCGCGACGGCCTGGCGGTAGGTGTAGCGGGAGACCACGTTCTGCCCGAAGAAGCCTAGGGTCTGGAGGGTAGGCGTGGCGGTCAGGCCCAGCAGGTGGGCGTCGAAGTACTCCAGAACGCCGCGCCACAGGCCGTAGATCGACCGGTGGCACTCGTCCACGATGATCAGGTCGAACGACTCGATCGGCACGTCCGGGTTGTAGCCGACCTCGATGGGCTGGTCCGCCTCGTAGGTGTCCTCGTAGGCAGCGGAGTCGCTGGCCTCGTCCCTGGGGTCGTCGTCGACGAGGGTTTCGCCGCGCAGCAGCGAGTACATCTTCTGGATCGTGCAGATCACCACCGAAGAGGTGTCCTGCAGGCCAGCTGCCCCGAGCTTGTCGACGTTGTAGATGTCGGAGAAGCGTCGGCCGTCGTCCGGTGTCTGGTACTTGCGGAACTCGTCGTACGCCTGGGTGCCCAGGTTGTTGCGGTCCACCAGGAACAGCACCCGGCGGGCCTTGGCGTGCTTGAGGAGCCGGTAGGTCTGGGCGACCGCTGTGTACGTTTTGCCCGCACCGGTTGCCATCTCGATCAGTGCCCGCGGACGGTCCTGGCCCAGGGACTTCTCCAGGCCGCTGATTGCGTCGATCTGGGCCAGCCGCAGACCATCGGTGTCCAACGTCGGCAGCTGCCTCAGCCCGCTGCGCAACGTGGGCGCCTGGGGCTCCTCATCGGCTCGCCGCATCCAGCGGGAGATCGTCTCGGGGCGGTGGAAGGAAAACACCTCGCGGGAGCGGGGCTCCGGATCGAGGCGGTTCACGAAGTATGTCTCCGCACCGGTGCTGGCGTACCGGAACGCGAACGGCTGGTCCTCCCGCCACACTGCCAGGCGGTGCTCCTTGGTGACCCCGGCCGCGTACCGGTCGTTCTGCTCCGCCGCGCTGGAGAGGTGGTCGCCCTCCCGCTTCGCCTCGATCACACCGACGATCTTCCCGTCGACATACAGCACGTAGTCCGCCCGGCCCGTGGCCAGGGTGAACTCGCGCACTGCGACGCCCTGCTTCGCCAGAGGGTTGATCTTGCTGCGGTCCTGGACCGCCCAGCCCGCCGCGCGCAGCATCGCGTCGATCGTGTCGCGTGCCTGCACCTCGTTGAGCGGGGCGGGCCGCTGAGCCCGGTGAATGATCGCGTCGCGAGCGGCTGCGTCCACGGCACGTGGCTGCTGCCGGGCCGTCTCGTAGGCGCTTTGCTGGGCTTGGCGCAGCTCCGTAATCTGAGCCGTCAACTGCTCTATCTGCGCCCGAAGTTGCAGCTTGTTGTCGTTGGCGCTGGTGATGAGGCGCTCGGCCTCGACGCGGGCGCGGCGCTCGGCCTCGAGTTCGTTCACGGACTCGGTCAGGCGGGTGCGCGCCTGAGTGAGGGCCTTGCGGTGGCCCTCCAGGGCCTCACGGAGCTCGGTGAGCTCGGCGGGATCTGTGATCTGCGTCTCGTCGTCGGGCTCGGTCGGCGGGACGAACTCCGCGACGGTCCGGCGCCCGGTCAGGGCGTCGTGGAACCACAGGCCCAGCTTGTAGCACGTACGCACCGCTGCGAGAGCACGTGTTGTATCGAAGAGGTGACGGTGTGCAGCCCTGTTACGGTCGACACGCAGCTGGTCGAAATCCGCCCGGATCTCCGCGACCAGGGCCCCCGCGCGGGTCAGCGCGTTCAGCCGGTCGACCTGACGGTCCCCGTCGACGCGCATGCCAGTCTTGCTGATCAGCTCCTCGGCCAGGACCTCACCGAACTGCCCAGCCTGAACCAAGGATGCATTCGGGTTTGTGAAGACCGTGGCTTCTGCGAGCGCGCCGTACAGCGACAACAGCGACTGGTGCTGAAAGAGCACACCGAAGTTCGGCGAAGCCTTCGCAAGATCACGAAGCCGGTCGTCCACGCTGCTCGCTCCCCTTGTAGTCCTCAATGGTCAGAAGCCAAGCTTACGTAAGCGGGGCCCTGCCGAAGAACAGTTACGTCATGTCCATGAGGCGCTGGAGCGGATTCCCTTCGGGTGTCCTCGTGAGGTCGCCGTTCCGAGGAGGAGGCCAGAGCAGCCGCCGGGGCACTCGGCGGCGTGAGAGCTTCCTGGCGCGGCGCAGAACCTGCCTGGTGGATTCCCGCGGCGTATCCGATGTGCGGCTGGGGGCCGCGAGCTCTTGTTACGGCGCGTGAGAGGGCGCGGAGCCGTCAGGGGAGGTACGCATCGGGGGTACTGGGCCGCCGACGGGAGGCGCTGGCGGGCGGGGAGACTCCAGGACGACGGCGCCGAGCTCGCGGGCCAGGAGGCGGTGGGTGCCTTCCCAGTTTCGGGTCTGGTTTCTCTCGCGGCGTTGCTCCCAGCGTTCCTGAAGGCGCATGCCGCCGAATATGACGATGGCGCAGGCGAGGATGGTAGCTATGAGGAGGTAGATCGGCGCGTAGTGGTCGTCGAACATGGAGCGCTGCTCATCGACTTGTCGGGCGTTGATCCCGAAGAAGCCGAAGAGGAGGCCGAGCGTTCCGGAGACTGTGGTGACGAAGGTGACAGCGACGACGGTGCGAACGCGGCGGCGGTCGGCGGCGCGTTGTTCGATGCTTTCCACGGAGGTGAGCTCGGCGGAGATGGCGTTGCCGAGGCGCTGGAGCATCTGGCCGATGGTGGCTGAGCGTTCCGTGAGGCCCATCGCTGCGAAGATCGCCTGGTGGAAGCTTTCGACGCGTAGGGCGGGGACGAGCATGCCGATGTCGCCGCCGGCTTCGACGCTGAAGCTGAGTTCGAGTTCGAGCTGGCTCAGGCCGTCGGAGATCTCTTCCAGGGCGGAGCGGCGGGTGCGGATGCCGCCCTGGGCGGCGGTGCGGTGGCGGAAGCGGTTGACGTAGCCGTAGACCACTTCGCGGATCTCGCGCAGGCGGGCGGCGGAGCCGACGGCCTGGACGCCGGAGAGCAGGATGCAGTTCTCGATGTAGTCCTGGTGGCCGCAGATGAGGCTGACGTACGGGCCGAGGGCGCCGATGGTGGTGGGGCGGCGGTTGAGTTCCAGGGGGTAGCGGATGGCGCTGTGCTGGGGCCGGTAGGGCAGGTCGGTCCGGTAGATGACCCGTTGGACGGTGTCTTCGTTGGGGACCTGGTCGGGGATGTCCACGGTACGGAAGGCCAGCTGGTGGCGTTCGGGGAGGAAGCCCGGGATCTCGCCGTCCCCGTTCGGGGTGCAGCCGATGCGTTCCGCGGCGAGCCGTTCCAGGGGCTGGCCGGCGCATTCGATGTGGGCGTAGTAGTAGAGGTCCTCGAGGAGCGGAATGGCCTCGACGAGGGTGCTTGGCACGTCCAGGGTCAAGGCGACCAGTACCTGCCCGGAGGGCAGGAGGAAGTGCCACAAGCGGGCCTTGACGGGAGTTGCGCCGCGCCAGCGGCGACCGGCGACCTCGGTGCAGTCGAGGGCCTCGTGCCGGAGCACCCTGGGTAATTGCCGGTGGGACTTGGCGTAGTAGGTCGCTAAACGGCCCAGGTTGAGGTCGTGATCACCGACCGCAACGACCTCGACGATCAGCTGCACAAGACCTTCCAGGAATCCGAGATCCTTCCGGAGAAGCCCCGTCAGGTCGTCTCCCGTGCCGAACTGCGCGAGGAACTGGCCGCCAAGCGCACTGGCGGCATCCTCTTCACCACACTTCAGAAGTTCGGACGCACCAAGCAGGAAAGGGAGCCCGGGGCCGAGCACCGACTACTCTCCGAGCGCCGCAACATCATTGTCATCGTGGACGAGGCGCACCGCAGCCACTACGACCACCTCAAGGGCTACGCCCGCCACCTGCGCGACGCCCTCCCGCACGCCACATTTCTCGCCTTCACCGGCACCCCGATCTCCGAGGCCGACCGCGACACCCGTGAGGTCTTCGGTGACGACATCGCCGTCTACGACCTCAAGCGGGCCGCTGACGATGGCGCCACCGTGAAGGTCTACCACGAGCCGCGTCGTCCAGCTCGTCCTCGACAACGACCCCACCGCCATCGACGCCGAGGCCGACCGCATTACCGAGGGCCTGGACGACGCCGAACGCAGCCGCGTTGAAGCGGCCGTCGCCACCATGAACGAGATGTACGGGGCACCGGCCCGCATACGCGATCTGACCAAGGACCTGGTCGAGCACTGGGAGTCGCGGCGTCAGGCGATGCTGCCGTTCGTCTCGGACATCGACGACGCACCCGGCGGAGTGCCCGGAAAGGCCATGGTCGTTTGCGCCACCCGTGATATCTGCGTCCGTGTCTACGACGCCCTGCGCGAACTGCGCCCCGACTGGCACACGGACGACCACGCCACCGGTGCGATGAAGATCGTCTTCTCCTCGGACTCCCGCAAGGACCCCAAGCACTTGCGCGCCCATGCCCTGCGCGACTCTCAGCGCAAGGCCGTCATCAACCGCGCCACGGAACCTGATGACGAGCTGCAGTTGCTCATCGTCAACAACATGCTTCTGACCGGCTTCGACGCGCCGCCCGTCCACACCATGTACCTGGACCGGCCGCTGCGCGGCGCCGGCCTGATGCAGGCACTCGCCCGCGTCAACCGCCGCTTCCGCGAGAAGGAGGACGGACTCCTCGTCGGCTACGCGCCGCTCACAGAGAACCTCCAGAAGGCCATCGCCGAATACTCCGAGGCCGACCAGGAAGACCGCACCCTCGGCCAGGACATCAACCGAGCCCTGGATGAACTCCGCAACGAGTACGACATCCTCGACCAGATGCTTCTCGGCTGGAACTGGCGCGAACGCCTCGACTGCCCGCACCCAAAGGCGTTTATCGAGGCGGCGTACACCACGGCCAACTACCTCCGAAACCCCGCCACTCCAGGTAACAACCCCGACAAGCTCGACGACCCGAACCAGACTCTCAGTCGCCGCTTCCGCGAACACGGCTACCGCCTAGAGCGCTTCTTCGCTCTTGCCGGATCCTCCGCCGACATCGGCTCCCGCTTCACCGACCAGCCGTACTGGCAGCGCGACATCCAATTCCTCGTCGAGGTCCGCACATACATGGCCAAGCCCGACGCCAGGGACCGCGAGGCCCAAGGGCTGCCAGTCGCCCGCGACGTCGCCCTGTACCTGTCGCAGCTCACCTCCGCTGTCGTGGAGACCGGGGGCCTCACCGACTTGTTCTCCGAGGCCGGCCTGGACAAAGCCGACCTGACCCACCTCAACGACGCCTTCGTCGGACGCCTGCAGAACAGCGAGACGCCGCACCTGGCCGCCGAGGCCCTGCGCCGCTTGGTCGAGAAGAAGATGCGCGAGCTGACCCGACACAACATCGTCCGGCAGACCGCGTTCTCGGAACGCCTCCAGGACCTCATGGCTCGCTATATGCGCCAGCAACTGACCAGCGCGGAGATCATCGCTCAACTGGTCGAGATGGCCAAGGAGATCGCGAGCGATGCTCAGAGTGGTGAGCGGTTCAGCCCGCCGCTCAGCAACGACGAACTCGCTTTCTACGACGCCGTCGCCGACCTGGGAAGCGCGCGTGAGCTGATGGGCGACGAGATTCTGTCCGGCATCGCCCGCGACCTCGTCGTCCAGGTCCGCAAGAACCTCAAGCCCGACTGGATCTCCCGTGAACCCGTGCGTGCCAAGCTCCGCGCCACCATCAAGCGTCTCCTCGCCCGCCACGGCTACCCGCCGGAGCAATCGGAAGATGCGATCAAGCTGGTGCTGCGACAGATGGAGCACTTCGCCGACAAGTGGACCCAGGACGGCTCGGCCGCGGGCTCCTGAAGCTCAGCCTCCGGTACGGGGAAGGGACGCTGTGGCTGGGCTATGGCCTACTACTTCCGCTCACAATCGGGCTGCTCTTGCTCAGCTGCGCAACAGCCGCCGGATATCCCGTCCGGAAACGCTGGCCCGTACTGATGGAGCTGCGGCCACTGCTTGCGCTGCGCTGTCCTCCGGCCCCGCGATTGGCTGGCATGCCCTGGCATCTGCGTCCTGAGTCACCCTCAGTGCCTGCATTACGCTCTGCGCCCTGGGGTGCCTCGTCGGGACTGTCTTGATCTTTGTGTAAGCCCCGGGGCGGCCGAGGATCGCAACTTCGCCAGGTCCTCGGCCAGCCGCACGGCGGTCGTCCTCCAGGGCGACCGAGGATCGTAACGCGGCCTGGGCCTTCGACCGGCTGTTGGGACCTGGCGGGGCCGTAGCCCTGGACGGCCGAGAACGTCATATTCGGTCTCGTTCAGGTGCAGCGCTCGCGTATCTCGGGCATGGTGGCTCGGATTCGTGGCGGCAGAGTCGGGAGTCTGTCCTATTCGTCCACGTAGATTCTGAGGTGGCGGCTGCCTGCACTATGACCCATGGGCTCAGAGCTTGGGTTCGACGGGGAAGGGAAGCTTTTCCGCCCAGTTGGCGAGGGCCGCTGCCGCGACTTGGCGGGATTCGCCGCTTGCGGCTGTTTCATCCAGTAGTACGCGCTCCGCGTTGGGGAGGGTGAGTTGGCGGTAGAACTGGAGGTCTTCGAAGCCGTTGAGGGCGACGTCGTGGTTGGTGGCGGCGTAGACGAGGCGGGGGATGCGGGCCCAGTAGCAGGCGACCAGGCACATGGGGCAGGGCTCGCTGCTGGAGTACATGACCGCGTCTTCCATGAGGTGGCGGTCCAGGGTCTTGCCGGCGTCGCGCAGTGCCATGACCTCGGCGTGGGCGGTGGGGTCGCGCAGTTCGACCACTGAGCTGGTGCCGGTGCCGACGACCTTGCCGTCGATGACGACGAGGGCGCCGAAGGGGGTCTTGCCCTCGTCCTCCAAGGCGTGGCGGGAGATCTCGATGGCTTGCTCGAGGAAGGCGTGGTCTTCGGGGGTTTCGGGGACGTAGGGCACCTGATCTCCTCTTCCGTTGCGCGGGCGCTCGGGGCGGACCGCTGTCGCCGGTTACATGTGGACCGAGGGGTCGGTGTCGCTGAACGGGCCGTTCAGGTCTACGTTGTAGCCGGTCAGGGGTGTCGTGGTGCCTGTGGTGTGGATGATCTGCAGGCCTGTGTCTGCCTGTTGGGGGTTGGTCCAGTGTTGTTTTCCCGTAGTTCGACCATATCCGGGATCGGGGGTTCGGTCTGGTCGCCGCGGATGATCAGACGGCGGACGCGCGGAGCGGGCCGGGTGGGTGGGAAGAGCAGGGCGGTGGTGGCGGCCAAGCGGTGCTGCCATTCGTCGAAGGCGGCGTCGACGGTGCGGGGGCGTGGGGTGGGGCCCGTGGGCGCGGGGAGGTTGTACAGGACGATGCGGGTGATGGTCAGCGCGGTACCGCGGTGGAGTTGTGCGTTCGTCAGGGTGTGGTCGACCTCGTTGCGGAAGGTGTGGAGGTCGGGGTGGAGCCAGTCGAGGCCGCACTGGACGACTACCGCTGCCGATATCTCGGGGGAGGTGAGGCGGGTGAGTCGGGTGCGCCAGGCGGTCTGGTCGATGGGGTGGGTCGGTTGGCCAGCCACTGTGGCGTCACCTGTCCTCTCGGGTGTGGGCGCCGACCAGTTGCAGGACCTTCAGTCCGGTGGTGATGGCCTCGGCCGGGTCCGTCCGGTCCGCTGCGCCCGGCAAGACGCGGGCGGCGAGGGCGGCCGCGGCGGTCAGGGCAGCGGCGGGCAACGCGGCCAGGAAGGCGCGTAGTTCGTCGTTCGGATCGGCGGCGGGGGTGAGCGGGGCCAGGCGACAGGCGACGGCCAGGACTAGGGCGGCCGGGCGGTGTTGGGGTTCGACACCGGGCACGGGGGTGGTGAAGGTGCTGGCGCGACGTGCTTCACGTATGTGGGTCAGGGGTGAAGTGGGTATTTCCGTACGGCTGATGAGGGTGAGCAGGGCTTCGCGGGCCTCATCCGCGGTGGTGAACCAGCGGTGGGTGGCGAAGGTGCGCAGGTAGGCGCCGAGGGCGGTCGCGGACGTGAGCGCCCGGAAGCGGTCGTACTCCTCGACAGGGCCGAAGACCCGCCGGGCGGCCGACGCCTTGAGCGTGGTGAGTGCCCCGTCCGGGTTGGCGTAGTTGGCCGAGGACGGAGGCGCCGTCCCAGTAGTTGCCCATGAACTTGGTGCCGGTGAGGTTCTCGTACGCGCCGTAGAAGGCGGCGGCCTGGTGGGAGCCGTGGAACTCGCAGTAGTCGGCGATCCACAGCAGGAGACCGAGCGGGTGGGGCAGCAGGGTGCCGATCTCGTCCGGGGTGCCGGCCGATTTGGGGTCGGGGTCGACACTGCGCAGGATCTTGAGGCGGTTGTCGGTGGACATGGCGACGAGTTCGCGGGCGGCACGGTTGGAGGCGACCTGGCGTACGGACATCAGGTGCGCGGTGCTCGCGAGCCAGGCGAGGTAGCGGCTGAGGGCGCCGAGCGCGGGGGCCGGGTCGGTGAGCGAGCGGGCGCGGGCCAGGACGGAGTCGATGAGGGTGTCCGCGCAGCTGGTGACCACGATCGGGTCGGCGCCGCTGACGAGCGCGGCACGGGAAAGCCGGTGCAGCACGGCTAAGTGGACCTCGATGGCCCTGCCCACGGTGTGTGCAGGCAACTCGGCGGTGGCGGTGGTGAGTTGGTCGACGAGATGCCTGATCCGGGCGGGGTCGTTGCTGCCCGCCGATTGGGCCAGGGTGCCGAGGTAGGCGGTGATGACGGGATCGGCCGTTACACCGGCGACGTCGGTGCCGTCGTCGGGGGCGGGGGCAGGGTGGGCCAGGGCGGTGGCGAGGGTGCGGTGCAGCAGCCGGTTGCGCCCGCCCACACTGGCCAGGCCGAAGAGCCGGATGAAGGAGAAGATCCCGAAGATATTGGCGAGCAGGAACAGCAGTGCGCCGTACATCGCGCTGGCCGGGCTGTCCCCGAGCAGGCCGCAAGCCGTGAACAGGGCCGCGAACCAGCCGATCAACACCCACTCGCGGAAGGCGATATGGCCGTCGATGGCGCGCAGCGACGGCCAGGAGCTCGCGGCCGAGAACGTGAGCGCGAAGATCACGGCCTCGCCGGTCAGCAGCGTGGCGAAGAACGCGATGCTGAACTGGGTGGCGTCGACGATGTCTTCCCGCTCACCGGGAAACCGCAACGCCATGACCCCGAGTCCGAGCGCGCACACGCACAGCGCGAGCTGTCTCCACTTCTGCACTGCGCTGCCTCGCCCGTCCCCCGCACCTCACCTGGCTCGCACAACTGTCGCAGGAAGCAAGGGAGTTTCCAATACGGTGATTGAGTCATCGGGTGCGAAGGCCGACCGGAAGACTCGGGTCGGGTGCGTACCCGTAGCGGAGCACGGCACAGTCGGGGCCACTTCCGAAAGTCAGTGACGCGGGCGCCTGGCGAGGCGATCGAAGGCGCGCATCAGTGCCTGGTAGCCGCTTGACAGCTGAGGCCGGTCCAGTGCTTCCCACAGCCTGCCGTTAGAGGTCTGTCAGGCCTCGCCAGGGGGATGCCTCGTCGATCGGGCGTAGCGTGATCACGCTCGCATCGCTGTTCGCGGCCTGGGCCCTGCCCTGGAAGGAGCGGTACGTCGTCCATCTACGCTGGGCCGGGCTGGCGGCGACCGCACCCCAGGTGTTGCTCATCCTCATGGTCCTTGGGCTGCCGCAGGTGAGAGGGGTGGCGGGCACACTGCATCCCGGACCGGGGTCCCCGCCCTGCTCCTTGCCCTGCCGACAGGGGCTGTGTTGCTCGCGGTCGTCAACTCATTCGGGGCCTGGGCCCAGACGGGAACGGCCGCGGTGTGCATCGCCCTTGTCTCGTACGTCTTCCAGGCCCTGCTGTTGGGGCTGCTCCTGCAGGCAATCCGCTACCGGGGAAGCGACGACGCTGCTGGCGTATCCCGTATGGAGAAGACAGGGCGCTCACAGACGCCCGGACAGGGCACTTGAGTAGCCCTGGAGCGATGGAGCCGTGCTGTTGTGGGGCTGGGGCCGAGGCTGTGAAAGTTCCGCCGGTTCGCTGATCACCTCCGCCCCAGCGCGCGGCTTGACCCGTTCCGGCTGCGCTGTGAAGATCACTTTCTCATGAGTGCTGTAGAGATGGCAGGGGTCCTTCTGAAGGCGGCGTTCGGGCCCTCGGCGGCCAAGCGCTATCCCCATCCGCTGACGGCCCACCAGCGTTGGATGGTCGCCCTGCCCGCGATCCTCACGGAGCGCTATGTCGGTGGCTCGCACACCACGCTGTATCCCTTGAAGCGCATCGACGCCGCGATCCTTCGGGGCCGCCTCGAGGAGAGCTGGGACGTCACCTCCTCGCAGACACTCCACTCGACGCTGGACTGGCTCGCGACCGAGGGTCATCGCACCGGCATGGTCAGGGTCCTCGGCCACCCGCCCGTAGCCTGGGACTTCGTCCGGTACGCCGATGTCGTCCGGGCGGGGTTCGGCGCAGGATACGTGGACGAGGGGCAGGCATGGCACCTCCTCGGCCAGGCGATCGCGCCGGTCACTCAGGCGTACGCGTCCTGGCGTGACTTCGCCGCCGATTACCTGGCGGGCCGCCGGATATGGATGCAGAACGTGGACCCGGACTTCGGCAGTGGCCTCCAGGAGCACACGGAGCAGTCGTCCACCCGGCTCCTCGACCCGGCGAACCGGACCAGCCCCTGGTGCCAAGTGCCGTGGCAGGCCATCCGATACCCCGATCACTGGCTCACGCCGGGAGACTGAGCCGCTTTCAGGTCCCGCCGACAGACGGTCCACACACCAACCTGCCGCCCGCGGCCAGCAGCTGAACTTGGCCCCACCCTGCCCGCGCACCGGATCCGACATGCCGGGTCCGGTGCGCGGGCAGGGCAACGAGGTGGGGAGGATCGCGTTGAGCTGACTCCGCGGGAGTTGGCCGACCAGGTACGGGCCCGGGCGCGGGCAGGTGGGACATCCGCTGCGTGATCGCAGTGGTGGCGTCTGTGGTCAGCCGCCGTTCTGCTGGGCCCTGTGGTGTGCCAGGCGGTAGGAGCTCCCCGAAAGCCCCCGGCAGTCCCCAACACCCCGAACAAGCCCCCCAGTTGAACGGCTACGCCACGACAAGGGGCACGATCCGGTGTTCGGCACCGCCGTCGACGGAGTCCGCCTGAGCGACAGCAGCTGAGGGGCTGCTGTCTGTGCGGACGGTCGGTCCGCCGGAGGACTCGGCGCACCGTGCAGACGCCGCCCTGTGTCGGTCGTGTAACAGCCGTCGATGATCAGCTGCAACACGGCCGACGAACCACCGAGAAGCCCACCTCATAGCTTCTGTGACGCCAGCCGATGACCATCGACATCAACGGAGTCAGAAAGCCATGAACCGCACCTTCACCCCCTCGACCAGCAGGATCTCCCGCAAGAAGGCGGTCCTCGCGACCGGCCTCGCCGGAGCCGCCGTGCTCGGGCTTTTCGCCACCGCCCAGGCGGCGAACGGCGCGACGGCCCCGGAGAAGACGACCCGCGCTGCTGCCACCACCCCGTACGTCATCAACCACTACGGCGAGGAGAACGCCGACACCGGCCACGCCGAGCGCCGCCCTACGGGTCTGGTGCTCTCCGAGTTCACGACCATCAACCACGTCAGCTGGAAGCAGTGGGGTGTCAAGAAGGCCGTCGGCACCGGCAAGGTCACCGGCACCTGGTGCCTGGACACCTGCCTCGACAAGCCGCTGAAGGCGACGATCAAGCTCTCCGACCCCAAGACGGTCAAGGGCAAGAAGGTGTACTCCGCCTTCACGCTGAAGCTGGCCGGAAAGCCTGGAACGTATGATTCCGAGGACCTGCAGGGTCAGCGTCCACTCGCCACCCGCTGACCCCCCGGCGCTCTCGCGCCCCCGCACACGAAGGATCCCTGATGTTCAAGCCCACGGCCGTGTTCAAGCCCACGGCCGTGGCCACGGCCTCGCTCCTGGCGCTGGTAGTGGCCGTGGGTGCCACTGGGTGCGGCAACCAGGACCGACCGCAGGTCCAGGGCGCCGCCCCCACTCGGAGCCCGGCCGCCGGTCCGGTCTACGTCTCGGACATCATGGGGCACCCGCTGAGCCGCCCCGCGAGCTTCGGCCTCACCGAGTTCACCTCGCTCTCCCACCTGAAGTGGCGGAACTGGGGGCAGCCGAAGGCCGTGGCCACCGGTGAGGTCAGCGGCATGTGGTGCCTCCCCGAGTGCGAGAAATCCGGCTACCCCGCCACCATCGAGCTCTCCGGCCTGCAGCGCCAGGAGAACGTCTCGTACTACACCCGGGCCACCGTACGGTCCTCGCACCTCCCGGCCGAGCAGGCGAAAGAACTGCGCTCGGTGCGTCTGATAGTCCCCGAACCGTGAGATCGTTCCCGAAGCCCAGAGCAGGAGACCGCAAGCGATGATCGACGTACTGCTCGTCGAGGACGACCCGCTGCTCCGTGAGGCGACCCAGCTGTCCCTTGAACGCTACGGCTACCAGGTGCGCACCGCCTCCGACGGGCTCGACGGGCTGGCACAGTTCCGGGACAGGGCGCCGGATGTCGCTGTCCTTGACGTCATGCTGCCCCACCTCGACGGGGTCAGCATGGTGCGCCGTATCCGGGAAGTGAGCCGCGTTCCGGTGCTGATGATCTCCGCCCGGACCGACCCGGTGGACGTTGTCCTCGGCCTGGAGGCAGGGGCCGACGACTATCTCACCAAGCCCTACGACACACCGGTCCTCGTCGCCCGCATCCGCTCGGCGCTGCGCCGGGCCACCGACTACGCCGAGCCCGGGCCGGAGGCCGTGGAGGAACCGCTGCTGCGCTTCGGCGACCTCACCGTGGACCCGCACGCCATGGAGGTCCGCCGGGACGGACAGCTCCTTGAGCTCACACCCACCGAGCGCAAGCTGGTACTGGAATTCGCGGAGCAGCCCGGCGTCGTACTCTCCCGGGCAACCCTGCTTGAGCGGGTGTGGGACTACGCGTGGGGCGGCGACAGCCGGGTCGTCGACGTCCATGTGCAGCGGCTGCGCGGGAAGATCGGGCGCGACCGGATCGAAACCGTCCGCGGCTTCGGCTACAAGCTGGCGGGCGGACCGCCGCCCGAGCACCCCTGACCGCCATGGGACTGCGTACGAAGACGACCCTGCTCATCGCCACAACCGCCGCTGTCGTCGCCGCGCTCATCGGGCTCCTGGTGCACCAGCGCACCGCCGACCAGCAGCGCGGGGACGCGGCCCGCGCGGCCGACGCCCGGCTCGTCCAAGCCCTTGAGGACCATGCCGACGGCGTCGACAGCGACGCCCTGGTCAACCCGCCGGACCTGCCGGCGCCCCTGCGCGCGACCGTCACCCAGCGGCCGGTGCGCGCCACCTACCTCCAGGACAAGGACCCCGGAGACCGCACGGACCGCACGGGCCCGGTGATGTGGGCCGCGTCCCGCAGCGGCGACGACATCCTCGCCGTACGGCGCTCCTACGCACCGCAGACGCGGGCTCTGAAGACGCTGGACAAGGAGCTCCTCGGCGCGGGCGCGGCGGCCGTCGCGCTGAGCTGCGGCCTTGGCATCGCCGTGGCGGCCGCCGTAGGGCGGCGCATCGGCGCGTCGGCACGGACCGCGCAGCAGATCGCGGGTGGCGACCTGACGGCCCGTGCCGAGCCCAAGGGCAAGGATGAGATCGCCCGGCTGGGAGAGGCGGTGAACACGATGGCCGATGCTCTGAGCGCCCGACTGGAGGCCGAACGGCGGGTCACCGCCGACATCGCCCACGAACTGCGCACGCCCGTGGCCGGTCTGGTGACGGCCGTCGGCCTGCTGCCGCCCGGCCGTCCCACCGAGCTGGTCTCCGGGGGCGTGGACCAGCTGCGCCAGCTGGTCGAGGACGTCCTTGAGGTCGCCCGCCTCGACGTGCCGGGCATCGAGCAGGCCCACCGCCAGGCCGTGCCACTGGGCGAACTCGCACGCCGGGCCGCGGCCGCCACGGGCCGGGAAGTCGAGGTACGGATGCACAGCGACGAGGTCGTGGAGACCGACCCGCGCCGGGTCGAACGCATCCTGGCCAACCTGATCACCAATGCCCACCGGCACGGTGCCCCGCCCGTCGTCATGGAAGTCGACGGAACCGCCGTACGCGTGTCCGACAACGGCCCCGGCTTCCCCGCCGACCTCCTGGCCGAGGGCCCGCAACGCTTCCGCACCGGGGCACGCGAGCGCGGCACGGGCATCGGCCTGGGCCTGACCATCGTCATGGGCCAGGCCCACGTCCTGGACGCCCAGGTGACATACGAGAACCCAGCGGAAGGCGGCGCCCGGGCGACCCTGGACCTGGCACCCTCAGGGACCACCTGACCCAGGCAGTGACTCCGACACGGAGGTGCCGAGGTGCCGAGACAACCGGTCATGATCCGGCAGGCAACGGCATTGCCCGCCAGTTGATGCCGTCATCCACCAGGCAGCGGATCGCGTCCAGCATCGTCCGACGACCGTATGCGTGTGTGGGGGGCGCTCAGGCCAGGCGTACCGTCACCCGGTGCGTTGTCCCCGCGCTGCCGCTGAGGCCGCCGTACGTCAGCGTGAGCGAGGGGCCCGTCTGGGCGTCCGTCACCGAACTCGGCTTGCTCACAACGGACTTGACGGGGCGCTTCCAGGACAGGCGCAGGCCCGTGACCGTACGGTTCGGGTCGCTGACCGCGAGGACCGCCGTGCCGTCGCGACGCTCCGTGATCTGGACGCTCACGGCCGCGTCCACGGTGACCTTGCCGACCGTGCCCGGCTTCCAGAAGGTGACCCCCGTGAAACCGAGCGACGGGACCCGAATGCCCTGCGCCGACGGTGAGTTGGCGAGCAGCGTCAGCCAGCCGTCATCCGCGGCGCGCTCCCGCGTACGCGCCGCGCTCGCCCCCGGCAGCAGGACGTACGCGTACGAGGCCGTCGACGGGTCCGTGCCGTGGTCGGCGAGGAGGGTGACGTACCGCCGGGTGATCCGTTCGTCCGAGCCACCGGCGTTGATGTCCTTCCAGGCGCCGGTGCGCTCCGCACGCAGCGCCGTCAGGCGCGTGCCGCCCGGGAAGACATAGCCCGCGTGCCCCTCCAGATGCGCCCAGCGCGCGTCGAGGGTCGCCGACCAGCCCAGGTCGCCCGGGAGCGGGCGGCCGTCGATGGTGAGCGCCGCGGTGCCGGTCGCGCCCAGGTTGCGGTTGTCGATGACCGTCTCGACGCCGGTTCCGTCGGCGGCGGTGATCCCGGCGCCCAGGCAGACCACCGCGTCCGCGAGGAAGAACCAGGACTTCCGCGCCTCCAGCGTCGACGCGAGCCCCTTCAGATGCTGGCCGAGCGTCGCATACGTCCCGTCCGTGGTGCCGCCCACCCACGTCACGTCCGGCCGCGCCGCGCCCCACGTACCGCCCTCGCCGTCCGCGAGCCGCTTGCGGGACGCGGTGGTGCCGGGCAGCCGGTACGGGTCCACGGTGGGCCAGAAGGCGTCGCTGTACTGCCCGCCGTCGGCCGGCTCGGGGTCGGCGTCCGGGCTCCACCAGTAGAGCATTCCGGAACCGGTGTGCCAGCCGCGCACGTTCTCGCCGTTGCCGTTCTCGTAGTACGTGATCCGCTTCGACGCCATCGACAGCGAGGCCGTGAAGGACGGAGTGCGGTGCACCGCCCGGTCCATCGCCGCGAACACCTTGTGCCCGGTCGGCTCGGGCGCCGCCCGCACCGTCTCGTCCCCGAGCAGCGCCATCACCCGGGACAGCGGGGCGACGCCCAGGGTGCGCCCGGACGCGACGGGCGAGTAGCGGTCCCGCGTGAACCAGCCCTTGGCGAGCGCCCGCCAGCGCGCCGCCTCCGCCTCGCTCGCGCCCTGCGCGAGCACCAGGATCGAGCCGATGACGCCGTGCCCGCGTGCGTGGTCGTCCTGCTGGATCCTGCGTACGTCGGTGGCGGTCAGGCCCCGGCTGATCGCACGGCCCGAGACGTTGTCCATCATCAGGCCGTCGTGCAGGAACGGCGCGTACGCCGCCTCGACGGCGTCTAGGAACAACTGCCGCTGCGGATCGGTGACTTCCCAGGACGAGCCGCCGAGCAGCCCGAGCAGCTTGCCCAGACCGTCGATGAGCACGGCGCCGTACGACCCGGTGTACGGCACCCAGGTGTGCTGGATCAGCGAGCCGTCCGCGTAGAGCCCGTCGCCCTTGGTGACGTACGGGAAGACCGGCGAGATCGCGTCCCGCGCGAGCGCCACCTTCGCCGCCGTACCGTCGAGCAGGCCGCGCAGCGCGAGCACCCGGCACAGGTCGATCCGGTTGGCCCCGGTGCTGGTCCCGGTGTACTCGGCGACCTTGGAGTCCGGCACGAAGTGGTCGACCGCCCGAACCGCGGCGGATACCTGCCCGGCCGTGAGCTCCCCGCGCATCAGGATCGACACGTCGAGCAGCCGCTGCGGAGCGCCGATCTCCCAGTTGTACCAATTGCCGTACCGCTTCTGGCCCTCGTGGTACACGTCCGCGATGAGATGGTCGTACGCCGTGCGGATCGCGTCCTTGAGCGCCGCGTCCCCGGTGAGCCCGGTACCCGGCTGCCGGTAGGCCTCGGCCATCGTGCGCAGCCGCTCGTAACTCGCCTGGATCTGCTCGGAGAAGCGGTACGACTCGGGATCGGTGTCCGGCTCCGGATCGGCGTACACCGCGTCCGGCCAGGCATGCCCCGCGGCCGGGGCGAGCTCGCGCTGCCATCTGGCCGCGGTGGCGCCGAGCTCGGCGAGCTTCGACCTGAACGGCTCGACGGTGGGGCTGAAGCCCTCGCCGAGCATCAGGGCCTGCCACTTGGCCCGCAGGGTGGCGAACTCGTCGGCGGCGGGATCCTGTTGGGCGTAACCGGTTCCTGTGCCCACGTCGCCCAGGGCGAGGGAGAGCGAGAGGGCACCGATGAAACCGGAAGTGGCGAGGAAACCGCGGCGGGACCAGGGGGACGTCGTCATGAGGCGCTCCGGGAAGGGGGAGTTGGGTCGCGCTGAGGACGTTCGGTGGGCACCGGGTACGTGGACCCCGGTAGTAAGCGGTTTCTAGCATGGCGGTGTCCGAGGCTCAACACATCGGACGGAGTTGGGTGTTGAGACCGTGGGGGTTTTCGGGTGCAGACGCACGGCACCCCGGGGGCGGCAAAGGCTGCTCCCGGGGTGCCGTGCGTGGATCGGGGGATGGGGCGGTCGATCAGCCCTCCGCATTCCGTATGAAGTGGAAGATCCCCCAGGTGAGTTGGCGGGCGTTGCCGCCGTCGACCCAGTGGCCCAGGCCCTTCTTCATCTGGATGAGATAGTCGTGGCTGACCTTCCCGTTGAGGCCGCCCTCGGCCTCCTGGCGCTCGGTCTCCTCCAGGACCCGCGCGTAGTGGGCCACCAGCTGCTCACGCAGCTCCTCGAAGCCGCCGTCGACCGGCGTGAAGCCGAGCCGTGCGAGGGTGGCCGCGTAGAACCCGGGCGAACCCATGTCGTCCAGGTGGATCCGGTCGAGGATCGGCTGCAGAACCTCCTTGGGGCAGTCGTCCGTCGCCATCGGATCGGTGAAGATCAGGTGGCCGCCGGGCTTGAGGACCCGGGCCGCCTCCTCCAGGACCCGGACCCGGTTCCCGCTGTGCAGGAAGGCGTCCTGCGACCAGACGACGTCGGCGTGGCCGTCCGGGTACGGGATGTCCTCGAAGGAACCGTCCACCACCTCGATCTTTTCGGTGAGCCCGCGGGCCGCGTTCAGCTCCCGGTGCCGCCGGTTCTCCACCTCGCTCAGGTTGAGCGCGAGGACCCGGCTGCCGTACGTCTCGGCGAGATGCCGGGCCGAGCCGCCGAACCCGGAGCCCAGGTCCAACACGGTGGAGTTCTCGGTCAGTTCGAGCTTGCCCGCCATCCGCTCGACGGTGCGGCGGCTGGCGCGGGCGATGGGCTCCTGCGCCTCCTCGTAGAGCCCGATGTGGATGTCCTCGCCGCCCCAGACGGTGGCGTAGAACGTGTCCGCGTCGTTCGAGTTGTAGTAGCTGCGGGCGGTGCTCACCGCCCCGCTGTACTTGGCGTCGGCCTCCTCCTCGGTGAGGTACTCCTTCTCCGCCACATGCACGAAAAAGTCCGGCTGCTCACCGCGGTAGGTGTGCTGGAAGTCGCCGTACGTGTCGATCCGCTGGAAGCCCACCTCGGACATCAGGCGCCGCGTGTAGTCCTTGCGGAGCGGGAACATGTTGAGGTGGTACACCGAGTTGTCCGGGAACATGTACCGCATCCGGCACAGCCCCTCGTCGACGTACTCCGGCTCCACGGTGACGTCCTCACCGCAGTAGTAGTACTTGTGCTGGCTGGTGTAGCCGTCGTCCAGGATCGCGTCATAGTTGCGCTGATCCAGGACGAGGATGCCGTCGTGCTTGAGCATCGCGTAGAACTCGGCCAGGGCCTTACGGCGGTCACGCTCCGAGAACAGGTGCGTGAAGGAGTTGCCCAGGCAGACGATCGCGTCGTACTCGCCGTGGACATCGCGGTTGAGGTAGCGCCAGTCGGCCTGGACCACCCGCATGATGTGGCCGCCGCGCGCCATGCCGTTGGCGAACGCCATCGACAGCATGTCGGCACTGCCGTCGGCACTCACGGTCTCGAACCCGGCGGCGAGCAGCCGCACGGAGTGGAAGCCGGTCCCGGTCGCGACGTCGAGGACGCTCTTCACGCCTCGCTTCCGCAACAGGTCGATGAAGAAGTTGCCCTCGCTCTCTGCTCGCTTCTCCCAATCGATGAGGCCGTCCCACTTCTCCACGAAGCTGGGGACGTACTCCTCGGTGTAGTGACCGGTTTCGCGCACCTCTACGGGGTTGTCTCCGAACTGTTGGGCCGATTGCACGGTGATGAGAAACCCTTCAATTGTGGGGATTCACGCTCTGGCACGGCGGCCCGGGACGGCACAGCCTCAGGGGCGTCGCGGACCGCACGGGTTCTACGCATCGCTATCCCGGATCGGCGGATCCATTCCCTCAACTTTCGTATACAGCCAGATCGTTCATGCGCAGAGCAGCTCTGGCCAGCGGGTTTCGGCTGCGAAGAAAGTTCTTGCCGGGAGGGGGTCGGGGGAGCGGGGTGACGGAGGTCTGACCGATCGGTTAGATTGCTGACCGAGTGGTCAGGGCGGGGTGTGGCGGGGTGTGTGACGGGGAGGCGGCGACGTGATGACCGATGTGAGGAGCCTTGGTGACGGCGGTGACGGCGGTGACGGCCGTGACAGTGGTGACGGCGGTGACAGCGGTCGCCGCGTGAGCGGCCGTACGAGCTGCTGTGTGGTCGGCGGCGGACCGGCCGGGATGATGCTCGGCCTCCTCCTGGCCCGCGCGGGCATCCGGGTCACCGTCCTGGAGAAGCACCGCGACTTCCTGCGCGACTTCCGCGGCGACACCGTCCACCCGTCGACCCTGCGGCTGCTCGACGAACTCGGCCTCGGCGAGCGGTTCGCGCGGCTGCCCGCGCGCCGCCTGGAACAGATGCGGATGAGGATCGGCGCGACGACGGTCACCATGGCCGATTTCCGCCGCATGCCGGGCCGGATCCGGCACAAATACATCGCGATGGTCCCGCAGTGGGACTTCCTCAACCTCCTTGCCGAAGCCGCGGCCGAGGAACCGACGTTCACGCTGCGGATGGGCACGGCGGTAACGGGCCTGCGCACGGAGTCCGACGGCCGCGTGACCGGAGTGACGTACGAGACCGAGGACGGCACCCGAGGCGAGTTGGCCGCGGACCTCACGGTCGGCTGCGACGGCCGGGACTCGGTGGTCGCCCGCGCGGCCGGGCTGCGCCAGGACCGCTACGAGGTGCCGATGGACGTCTGGCAGGTCCGGGTGCCCGCGCACGACCTGGACACGGAGAAGGAGGGGCGGGTCTTCGCCGTGTTCGGCGCGGGCCAGGTGGCGGTGACCATGGACCGCGGCGACTACTACCAGGCGGCGTACCTGATCAAGAAGGGCACGGACGCGGCCCTTCGCGCCCATGACGTCTCCTGGCTGCGCGACCGCCTGGCCGAACTCTTCGGCTGGGACGCCCGGATGACGTCCGCGATCCGCTCCTGGGCCGACGTCAAGCTCCTCGAGGTGACCATGGGCCGACTGCCCCGCTGGTACGCCGACGGCCTGCTGTGCATCGGCGACGCGGCCCACACCATGTCGCCCGTCGGCGGCGTCGGGGTGAACCTCGCGGTGCAGGACGCGGTGGCGACGGCCCGCATCCTGGCCCCCGCACTGCGCCGGGGCCGCGCCCCGGAGTCGGCCCTCTCCCGAGTCCAGAACCGCCGCACCTTCCCGACGACGCTCACCCAACGCTCCCAACTGACCGAACACGAACTCCTGCTACGCCCCGCCCTGGAGGGCAGCCTCGGCTCCGACTCCCTGCCGCTTCCCTTCCGCTTGCTGCGGGACTGTCCGCCGCTGAGGGGTCTTACGGCGTACGTGGGTGGGGTGGGGGTACGGCCGGAACGGGCACCGGGGTTCGCGAAAATCAGCCCCTCCGGCGTTTGAGGAGCGGGGGGGGGGGCGGCCGGGGCGGACCCAGCGGCTCAGCGCAGCGCAATCGCCCGAACAGTAAACGCTTCCAACTCCTCAGCCGCAGCGTCCAGATCAAGCTCAGGATGCGCAAGCCACTGCGCGATCACCCCATCGATCGCCCCACCAATGGCCAACGCCACCACCGCCGGATCGAACGACCGCAACCGCCCCGCCCGCTGCCCCTCCGCGAGCAACTCGGCAAGCCCTTGCCACCGCCCCGCCGTGTCATGCCCTCCGGGCGCCTTCAGCCGCGTACCCCCGGCGTCGTCGAGAAGCATCTCGGTGATCACGCGCACATGCCGCCGGTTCTCCTGCTGATATCCGACCATCGCGCGCACATACGCGACCACCGCGGCCAGCGGATCATCGGACGCGGCCTCGACCCGCTCCCGCACATGGGCCATGAACCGCTCGATGACATGGTCGAAAGTCGCCCGCGTCAGCCGGTCCTTGGACGAGAAGTGGTACAGGACCGCGGCCTTGGACAGCCCGGCCCGCTCGGCGATGGCGGCGAGGGAGGTCGCGGGGTAACCCCGCGTCGAGATCAGGTCGATGGTGCACTCGATGAGCTGCTCCCGGCGCGCCCGCTCCGTGAACGTAGGCTCCGCGGCGCCTGCCCGGCGGGAAGTCACCGTGCTCCCACCTCTCTTCCTGCCATCTCCTGCCAGGCCCGGTACGCCCCCGGCCCGGCCCCGACCGTACACCGCGCCCTGACCAGCACGGCAACGGGGAGCCGGGGTCCGGGGCGTACCCGACAAGCCTGGGACCAGGGCTAGGGTCAGGGCGAGGGCGAGGGCGAGGGCGAGGGCGAGGGCCAGGGCCAGGGCCAGGGCGAGAGCCAAGGCCAATAAGGTCAGGGCCAGGGCCAGGGTCGGCCCGCCCGAGGCTCAGACGGAGGCAGCCGCCCCCGCCTGCCGCTCCGCCGCATCCAACGTCTGCTCAAGAAGTACGGCGATGGTCATCGGCCCCACCCCACCGGGCACCGGCGTGATCAGGCTCGCCCGCGCCGCGGCCGCCTCGAACTCCACGTCGCCGACATTGCCCGGGTTGGACCCGGCGTCGATCACCACGGCACCCGGCTTGATGTCCTCGCCCCGGATGAACTCCGGCTTCCCCACGGCAGCGACGACGATGTCCGCCTCCCGCACGATCTCGGAAAGCCCGACCGTGCGCGAGTGGCAGTACGTCACCGTCGCGTCCCGGGCGAGCAGCATCATCCCGACCGGCCGGCCGAGGATGGGGCTGCGGCCCACGACCACCGCGCGCTTCCCGGTCGGGTCCACGTCGTACGCGTCGAGCAGCCGCATGATGCCGCCCGGCGTGCAGGAGGCGAAGCCGGGCAGCGCGAAGCCCATGGCCGCGAAGGACCGCATGGTCACGCCGTCCACGTCCTTCTCCGGCGCGATGGCCTCGAACGCGGCCCGCTCGTCGATGTGCGCGCCGACCGGGTGCTGCAGCAGGATGCCGTGCACCTCGGGGTCCCGGGACAGCTCGGTCAGCGTGGCGACGAGCTGCTCCGTGGTCGTCTCGGCGGGCAGCGGCGCGTGCCGGGAGAGGATCCCGGCCTTCGCGCAGCGGTTCCGCTTCATCCGGACGTACGTCACCGACGCCGGGTCCTCGCCGACGAGCACGGTCGCCAGGCAGGGGGTGGTGCCGGTGCGTTCGGTGAGGGCGGCGGCGCGGGCGGCGGTGCGCTCCACGATCCCGCGGGCGACGGCGGCGCCGTCCATCAGTCGGGCGGTGTCGGCGGTGGCCTGGGCGTCGGCGGCGGTCTGGGCGTCGGTGGAGTGGGTGGAGTGTGCGGCGTGAGCCATGGGCTGCTCCTGGGTCGTATCGATACGGATCGCCCAGGCGCGCGGCAGCGACGACGGAACCGACGCGAGAACGCCGCAATCCGTCGGGCCGCTCCCCGGTGGTGCTCCACCTCAACGCCAGTCACGGCCAACTCCAGGGTAGGCCAGCCCTCGCCGTGACGGGCGCGTACCCCGCAACACCCGAGAACGCCTGGGTGCCTCGTAACGCCCGAGAACGATTGGGCGCCCCGTAACGCCGAGAAAGCCTGGTACCCCGTAACGCCGAGAACGCCCGGGTGCCCCGCAACGTGCGAGTACCCCTCAGAGCCCGAGCACCGCCGGGTCCGTGGCCAGGGCCCGGAAGTACTCCTGCGGCGCGGCCACCAGCTTGCGGGCCTCGAGGTCGAGCAGGCCGCCCAGGCCGGAGATCTCCGCGGCGACCGTGCCGTCCGCCTTGCGTATCCACTGCTCGACCCGGAACGTCTTGCCCTCGCCCCACTCGAACGCGCAGGACACCTCCACCTCGTCGCCCGCCCGCAGCTCGCGCCGGTAGCGGATGGTGGTCTCCAGGGCGACGGGCCCGACGCCCTTGCCGATCAGGTTCTGCTGCTGAATCCCGGCCGCCTGAAGGATCGACCAGCGCGCGTGCTCCCCGTACTGGAGATACACGGCCTGATTGAGGTGGCCCTGGATATCGGTCTCATAGCCGCGGACGGTCACGGGCACGGCGAACGGTTCGGTCACGGTCAGGTTCTCCTTCGCAACGTTTCGATGGTGCGGCTTCCGTCTCCAACGGCCGCGTACAGCATGGCAGTACGAGTTGATCAGGGGGCGGGCCCGAGCCGAGGAGTGGCCCATGCGTCAGACCCGGCGCGGTGACGCGAGCAGCAGCCGCGCACCCCCGCGCTCCGTATGCCTGCTGACCTGCCACCCGGCCCGCTCGAGGGCGAGGGCACAGCCGTCGAGCCCCATGTCGGTGTCGGATGCCGCGTCATCGCCGGGCGCCGAGGCACGTTCCGACGCCGGGACGCCGCCCTCGGGCCCGGCGCCGCCGGATATCCACCGCACCCCGACCGCGTCCGGCTGCGGCGTGCCCGCGACGCGATACCCGCCACGGCCCGCACCTGCCCCTGCGCCCGGACCTGCCCCTGCGCCCGCCCCCGCGGGGCGGCAGCCCGCCGCCTCGAGGGCGAGTGCGGCGGCCGGCACGAGGTGGGCGTGCTCCCAGGCGCAGGGGCGGTCGGTGGCGCCTGCGGGGTTCGTCAGGCGCCGCATCTCCAGGAGCCCCTCCCAGGCGCTGTGTACCTCCCGTTCCCGGCCGGGTCCGGGCACCGGATCCGTGCCGTTCCCGGTACGGGCGGCGAACACGCCCGGCGCCGCGTCGCTCGCGGGGGCGGCGGGCGGAGGCGTATCGGCGAGCAGTTCCTCGCGCAGCCGGTGCCCCGCGGGCGTCAGGAAGAAGTCATGCGGCGGCCGTGAGTGGCGGAAGGCAAGCCCTCGCCGCACCAGGGCCGCCAACTG
Source organism: Streptomyces sp. NPDC002851 (assembly GCF_053591935.1). NCBI lineage: Bacteria > Bacillati > Actinomycetota > Actinomycetes > Kitasatosporales > Streptomycetaceae > Streptomyces > Streptomyces sp. NPDC002851. The sequence goes on from NZ_JBSFUT010000003.1 coordinate 69,453, forward strand.
TCCCTCCGGCCCCACGAGCCGCCCCGTCACAGCCTCGGCACCCGCCACGATGCGCCGCTGACCGGCACTCGCTCCCCGCACGGGACCACCTCCTCACCCGTCTTCCCCCGCGACATCCATACTGCCGCGCACCACTGACAACGGCCGGGGACCGCAGGTCACGGCCCCCGCACCAGCCCCACGGGGTACCCGCCCGCGGATCAGACCAGCGGATCAGGTCAGCGGATGGAGGAAGGGACGGGGCAAGGGATGGGGGCAGGCGGATGAGGGCAGGCGGATGAGGGCAAGCGGCTCCGATCAGCCCGAGTGATCCCCGCTGTCGGTCGGAAAGGTCCCCCGTACGTCCCGCAGAAAGGCCGCGTTGTCCGGGGTCCGAAGGAGCCGTTCGAGCAGCGTCTCCAGGGCGGCAGGCCCGCCGCCCCGGGCGTCGAGGGCACGCCGCAACCCGTGCACCGCACGCAACTCGCCCTCTGGAACCAGCAGTTCCGAGCGGCGTGTGCCGGACCGGGCGATGTCGATCGCGGGGAAGACCCGCCGGTCGGCGAGCGAACGGTCGAGCCGCAGCTCCATGTTCCCGGTGCTCTTGAGCTCCTCGAAGAAGTACTCGTCGGCCCGCGACCCGGTGTCGACCAGAGCGGTCGCCAGAATGGTCAGCGATCCGCCCTCCTCGGCGAGCCGCGCGGCCCCGAAAAGCCGCTTCGGACCGATCAGGGCACCGGCGTCGACGCCGCCGGAGAGCGTACGGCCGCCGCTGGCCGCGGCGTTGTTGTGCGCCCGGCACAGGCGGGTCAGCGAGTCGAGCAGCAGCACCACGTCCTGCCCCTGCTCCACGAGCCGCTTGGCGCGCTCGACCGCGAGCTCGGCGAGCGTGATGTGCTCCTTGGCGGGCCGGTCGAAGGTCGAGGCGAGCACCTCGCCGCGCACCGAGCGCCGCATGTCGGTGACTTCCTCGGGCCGTTCGTCGAGCAGCAGGACCATGAGGTGGCACTCGGGGTGATGCGCGGCCACGGCAGCGGCGATCCGCTGTAGCAGCACGGTCTTCCCGGCCTTGGGCGGCGCGACGAGCAACCCACGCTGCCCCTTGCCGACCGGCGCGAACAGGTCGAGGAGCCGGGTGGCCGCCCCGGCCGACGCGTGCTCGAGCCGCAGCCGCTCCCGAGGGTGCAGCGGCGTCAGCTCCCCGAACTTGCGACGCCCCCGCAGTTCCTCGACGGGCCGCCCATTCACGCGCTCGACATCTCCGAGCACACGCGGCTGTGTTCTGCCGCCGGCCTCGCCACCCTCGACGAAGTCCCCCTTACGCAGCCGGTATTGCCGCACGAGCCCGGTCGGAACCTGCACGTCCGACGCGGTGGGAAGGAGCGATCCGGGGTCGCGCAGCAGCCCGCCGCCTTTCGGCGTGAGCTCGAGAACACCGGCGTACGCGACCGAAGGCGCCGGTTCATCGGAATGGGTGGGTCGTTCGAGTGTGGTGGTCATGGTGAGGGTCCTTTCGGATGCGTACGGGCATGCCGGAGCAGGGGGGAAGCGGCACAACCAGCCCTGAGGCGCGGCGAGTTCACGCGCGGCGGCGGGTGGCCGGAGAGACACCGGGCAAGGGCCCGGTATCGAGAAGCACACGGAGTGCTGGGAGAAAAGCGGCGCAGTAGCAAAGGAGAGCAGGCGCGCGCCTTTGAGGGCAGAGCGGAAACGAGAGAGAAGATTCAGCGCCGGTGAGGCCGGACGGCCGGATGATGGGGCGCTCGCACGAGCACGGAGGGAGGTGCCACGGAGGCAGGTACCCGTGCATGCGTGCTATTGGCAGAGTAACACGATGTCCGCGGCCCGGGTCCAGGGCCCAAAGTCCGGGGCCGCCCAGGACCCGGGCGCCGGACAGAGCTCAGCCCCGTCGTTGCCGCAGCTCCGCGCCCCCGAACGCCCCCGCCCCGTCCGCCCGTTGCCACCAGCGCTCGAGCCCCGCCTGGTCAAGGGCCGACCAGTCCGGTGTGCGGGTCACCAGGGCGGCGCCCAGGCGGTGGCCCAGGTCGACCATCGTGCGTCCGGCGGTGGCGCGTTCGGTGCCGTACGCGCGGAGGGCCGCGCCCCAGCGCGGGCTGCTGGTGAGGGCGCGCTCCAGGACCGTCGCGTCTTGGAGGGCCTTGACGGCGCCGCCGCCCGTGTGCGGTCGGGCGACCGTGGCGGCGTCGCCGGTCAGGAGGAGGCGGCCGGAGGCGTAGCGGGGTGCGGTGAAGTCGTACATCGGCTGTACGAAGAGGTCTTCGGGTGCGGTGTGCCGTACCAGGGTGCTCCAGAAGGGCGGGAGCAACTTCTTGGCGACATAGGCGAGATGGGCGTGCAGGGTGCCGGGCGGGAGGCTGGTGGGGGTGTCGGTGGGGAGGTCGATGCCGGGTGGGGGAGCGGTATAGAGGACCCAGTTGATGCGCGGGCCGCCGTCCTTGTCGCGCTCGGCTCCGGGGATGCGGTAGACGATGACGTGGCCGCCGGGGAACACGACGTAGGCGCAGGTTTCGGTGGACCACAGGTCCGCGTCCGGGAGTTGGCGGGCTGGGTAGGCGCCGCGCCAGGCCAGATAGCCCGCGTATCGGGGGCGCACCCCGGGGCAGAGGGGCTCGCGGACGACGGAGCGGTAGCCGTCGGCGCCGATGACCAGGTCGTGGCGGTCGGTTCCGGATGGTGTGTGTACGGCCGCGCCCGCGGGCCCGGCCCCGGGGGAGTCCTCGACGCCGTCGACCGCCGTGCCCGCGCGGAATTCGACGGTCTCCGGGACCCGGCGGCGTAACTCGTGCCAGAGCGGCCCCCAGTTGTACGTCCGGAAGGGGAACGGCAGCTCGCCGATGCGCCGCCCGAGGGGGTCGGGGCACGTGTCGTCGCGTACGTACCAGCGGCGGCGGGTGAGTTGGATCCAGGGCGTGGCCGCGTCGAGGTAGCCCGCCGATTCCAGTTCTGTGTAGCGGGAGTTGTGCACCGCGATGCCGACGCCGCGTTCGGCCAGGTGGCCCGTGGCCCGTTCGTATACGGTGACGTGCCCGGCGCCTGCGCGGTGCGCGGCCAGCGCGGTCGCGCACCCGGCGATGCTGCCGCCGACGACGGCGACGCTGCTGTGCGGGAGAGCGCCGTCCGGCGCCTCGTCGGAGAGCATGCTGAGTGTCCGCTCCTCGGGGTTCTCGGGGTTCTCGGGAGCCTGGGGTCCTAGGGGTCCTCAGGGATTGTCTTCCGGCGGTTTCTGCCTGTGTCGAAGCGCTCTAGGGCGCGCTGGGGACCCGCAGGAGCGCGTTCGGTGAGCCCGGTCCGGGGTCCGTGACCACGCCGTGGCTCGCGCCGCTCCGCAGGGCCTCGGCGACCTGCCTCGGGGTGTCGCCGGGCGATTCACCGAGCCGGAGGGCCGCTGCGCCGGTCACGTGGGCGGCCGCCATGGATGTACCGGACAAGGTGGCGGTCGCGTCGTCGGCGCTGTTCCAGGAGGAGAGGATCTTGCGGCCGGGTGCGAACAGATCGAGGACGGAACCGTAGTTGGCCGAGGACACGCGCGTGTCGCCGTCGTCCGTGGCGCTCGACGTCAGGGCCTCGGAGACCCGCGCGGGCGAGAACTGACCGGCGTCGGTGGCGGAGTTGCCCGCCGGAACGGAGTACGTGACGCCCGCCGCGATGGAGTTCCGTACGGCCTCATCCAGGGCGGCGTTGGCGCGGCCGCCCAGGCTCAGGTTGGCCACGGCGGGGTGGCCGGAGGCGTCGCGGGTGACCCAGTCGATGCCCGCGATCACGTCGGAGGTCGTGCCGCCGCCGCTGTCGCCCAGGACCCGGACGGCCACCACGTGCGCCTTCTTGGCGACCCCGAACCGCTGCCCCGCGATGATGCCCGCGATATGCGTGCCGTGCCCGTTGCCGTCCTGCGCGGTGGTGTCGCCGTCGACGACATCGGTGCCGTTCGCGGCGCGGCCGCCGAACTCCCGGTGCCCGACGCGGACTCCGGTGTCGATGACGTACGCCGTCACGCCCTCGCCCGCCGAGTCGGGATACCGGTACACGCCGTCCAGAGGGAGGTGTTCCTGGTCGATGCGGTCCAGGTTCCAGGTGGGGTCGGTCTGTTCGGCGAGCGCGTGTACCGGGGAGTCGGGGACGACGGAACGTACGGCCGGGTCGGTGGCGAGACGGGACGCCTCGTGTCGCGTGGCCGTCACGGCGTAACCGGTTAAAGCGGTTCCGTAGGTGTGCTCGATCCGCGCTCCGGCCGCCGACACCAGTGATCTGGCCTTCTGCGAGCGGGAGTCGGCGCCGTCCGCGAGCGTGACGATGTACGTCGACTCGGGCTCCGCCGCGGGCTGCGCGGGGGGAGCACCGAGAGCGACGAGTGCTGCCGCCGCCGCGGCCGCGGCGGCCACGAGGGACGTACGCATCCGAACCATGCGAGGGGTCCTCCTCTGCGGTGGTGCGCCGGTGGGGAGTTACGCGGGCGCCCGGTGGGGCGTCGCGCAGCGTGAGTCTTCAGGGCGTGCCGTTACCGCACAAGAGCCCTACGCGCCATGACCGTTGGGCCCACCACTGCCGTTGGCCAGGCCAACGCCAACGCCAACGCCACCGCTCCCGGACACGCCACCGCCCCGCGGCGCCGTAAAGGCACCACGGGGCGGTGGCGGTGGCGGGATACTGCGTCGGCCGCGTCAGGCGGCCTCCGGCGTCAGTGCTTGGCGATCAGCTGCTCGTACGCGGGCAGGGTCAGGAAGTCCGCGTAGTCGGCGTCGAGCGACACCTGGAGCAGCAGGTCGTGGGCCTGCTGCCAGTTGCCGGTCCGGAAGGCCTCCTCGCCGATCTCCTCGCGGATCTTGGCGAGTTCCTCCGCGGCGACCTGGCGGGCCAGGTCGGCGGTGCACGTCTGGCCGTTCTCGAAGACGACACCGGCGTTGATCCACTGCCAGATCTGCGAGCGCGAGATCTCGGCGGTGGCGGCGTCCTCCATGAGGTTGAAGATCGCGACGGCGCCGAGGCCGCGCAGCCACGCCTCGATGTAGCGGGTGCCGACCTGGACGGCGTTGCGCAGGCCGTCGAAGGTGGGCTTGGCGTCGAGCGAGTCGATGGCGATCAGGTCGGCCGCCTTGACGTCGACGTCCTCGCGGAGCCGGTCTTTCTGGTTCGGCTTCTCGCCGAGGACCTTGTCGAACGACTCCATGGCGATCGGCACCAGGTCGGGGTGGGCGACCCAGGAGCCGTCGAAGCCGTCGCCGGCCTCGCGGTCCTTGTCGTTCTTGACCTTCTCGAAGGCGACCTTGTTGACCTCGGCGTCCCGGCGCGACGGGATGAACGCCGCCATGCCGCCGATGGCGTGCGCGCCGCGCTTGTGGCAGGTGCGGACGAGGAGTTCGGTGTACGCCCGCATGAAGGGCGCGGTCATGGTCACCGCGTTGCGGTCCGGCAGGACGAACTTGGCGCCGCCGTCACGGAAGTTCTTGACGATGGAGAACAGGTAGTCCCAGCGGCCCGCGTTCAGGCCGGAGGCGTGGTCGCGGAGCTCGTAGAGGATCTCCTCCATCTCGTACGCGGCCGTGATCGTCTCGATCAGGACGGTGGCGCGCACGGTGCCCTGCGGGATGCCGATGTAGTCCTGGGCGAAGACGAAGATGTCGTTCCAGAGGCGGGCCTCGAGGTACGACTCGGTCTTCGGCAGGTAGAAGTACGGGCCCTTGCCGAGCTCGATCAGGCGCTTGGCGTTGTGGAAGAAGTAGAGCCCGAAGTCGACCAGGGCGCCCGGCACGGGGCGGCCGTCGAACGTCAGGTGGCGCTCTTCCAGGTGCCAGCCGCGCGGGCGCATCACGACGGTGGCGAGCTCGTCGGCGGCCTTGAGGGCGTACGACTTGCCGGACTTCGGGTCGGTGAAGTCGATCTTCCGCTCGTAGGCGTCGATCATGTTGAGCTGACCGAGGACGACGTTCTCCCAGGTCGGGGCGGAGGCGTCCTCGAAGTCGGCGAGCCAGACCTTGGCGCCCGAGTTGAGGGCGTTGATGGTCATCTTGCGGTCGGTGGGACCGGTGATCTCCACGCGGCGGTCGTTCAGGGCGGCGGGGGCCGGGGCGACCTTCCACGAGTCGTCCGCGCGGATGGCGGCGGTTTCGGGCAGGAAGTCAAGGGTTGAAGTGCGGGCGATCTCGGCGCGGCGCTCGGCGCGGCGGGCGAGGAGCTCGTCACGCCGGGGCGTGAACAGGCGGTGCAGCTCGGCCACAAAGGCGAGGGCCGCATCCGTGAGGACCTCTTCCTGCCGGGGCAGGGGCTCGGCGTCGACGATGGCCAGCGGGGACGGCGCTGGTGCGGACATGAGCTGTCACTTCCTTCAGCGGATGAACTATGGGCGGCCCGAAGGGCCTCGTCCGAGGGCGGTGCCGGGCGACGCATGGACCACTGCCAGCGGCACTGAGTGCCACGGGCGGGCAAACGCTCCCTGGCGCCACCGCGAGCACGGGGCGCTTCTGACCAGTGGATAGTAGTTTCCTCATAGTGGAACTTCAATCGTCTGTTGACGTCGAGATTCTCTGGCTCAACAGACCATGGCTCTCAGTGCCATGGCAGTCACACAAGGTTCACCCTGCGGGCGGTTCGAGCCGGAAAAGATCGGCTTCCGTATCAATGTCGTACGCCTCGGCCACATCCGCGCACTCGACCGGCGTGATCTCGGCCGCGTGCGCCTCCAGATACCCCCGTGCGCCACGGTCGCCCGTGGCCGTCGCCGCGATATCCGCCCACCGCTGTGCCCCGAACAGGACGGGATGCCCCCGCTTCCCCTCGTACACCGCCGTGACCAGGCTCGACGACGAGGTGCCCGCGAGCCGGACCCGCCGCACCGCCGCCGCCCCGATCCCCGGCTGATCCACCAGCGATACGAGCGCGGCCCGCGCTCCCGTCCCCGCGAGCGAGTCGAGCCCCACCCGCAGCGAGCTGCCCATTCCGGTCTCCCAGTCCGGGTTCTCGACCACCACACAGCCCTCGAGCCGCGCCCGCGCGCGTACGGTCTCCGCGGCCGCGCCCAGGACCACATGCACCGTGGCGCAGCCCCCCTCGCGCAGCACCCGCACCGCGTGCTCCACCAGCGGTCGCCCCCGGTACGGCAGCAGCGCCTTCGGCCGTCCGCCCAGCCTGCGCCCGCCACCGGCGGCGAGCAGCAACCCGGCCACCGGGCCGCCTTCTTCCGTTTCCGCCTTCGTCATCTCCGTCATGTGCCCTGCTTACCTCGCTCCTCCCGTAGGGGCATGTGCCGTAACGAACCGAGTTCTGTCCGGCGAGTGGCGCAAACCGTACGCTCTGGCGTTTACTGACCCGGTGCCCCGGGCGACTGGCCAACGCACGGAGGGGGCCGCGCGGACGCGTATACGGGGGAACGGAACCATCCGCCGGACCGGCACCAGGACATCGCACAACGAGGTGCGAGGGGGAGAGCAGTGTTGCGAAGTACGGATCAACTACGGCCGGAGGCCGGCGGCGGAGGCGGCGACGGCGTGTCGAGAGTGGGGGAGCTGCGCGCCGCCGTGGCCCGGCTGCGGCGCGAACTGGCCGGACATCCGGCCGAGTTCCCCGACCGGGTCATCGCGGAGGAGGAACTGGCCGCACTGGCCGCGCTCGCCGCGGCACCCGCCGGGCACGGCCCCGACGTACCCCGGCTGCGTCGCTCCCTGCTCCTGATCGTGGGTGCGCTCGGCTCCATGAGCGCCCTGGCCCCGGCTCTTGGCGAACTGCGGCGGGCGGCGGACGCTTTCGGTACGCGTCCCTAGCGGGTCGGCGTCGCCCGGTGCCTCCGGTGCGCGTCCGTCACGCTCCGTCGCGCGAAACGTCCGCCTAGGCAACCCAGTTGGGACGGTTCCGGTCGCGGCCCGGTGCTCTGAGGTCGCCCTCGAAGGCCGCCGCGAGGCGCTGCACCGCCTCCGTGCACAGCTCCGCGGGCAGCGAGTACGGGATCCGGAGCCGGTGCTCGAACGTGCCCGGGTCCGCCCCGAAGCGGGCCCCGCCCTCGATGCGTACGCCATGGTCAAGGGCCGTCTCCGCGAGCGCCGCCGCCACCGGGCGACCCAGGTCGACCCAGAGCGAGAGCCCGCCGGGCGGCAACTGCCAGCGCCAGTCCGGCAGATGGTCGGCCAGGGCCGCCGCAAGCGCGTCCCGCTGGGCGCGCAGCTGGGGCAGCCGCTCGGCGAGCACGGACGCGGTCCGCTTCAGGAGGCCGATCGCGACGAGCTGGTCGAGCACCGACGACGCCATGTCGGTCGGGACCCGCCGCGTGGTCAGCTCCGTGATCAGCTGCGAGCTGGCCCGTACCCAGCCGATGCGCACCCCGCCCCAGTGCATCTTGCTCAACGAGCCCACGGTGACCAGCTGTTCGGCGCCGCCGTGCGGGGCGAGCGAGGCGAACGGCGCGGGCGCCGGGACGTCGAGGGCGATATCGGTGAGGGTCTCGTCGATCAGCAGCCACGTCCCGGTGCGGCGGGTCGCTGCCAGGAGGCGGAGCCGCTGCTCGTCCGGCATCAGATTGCCCGTCGGATTGTGGAAGTCCGGTACCAGATACGCGACTCGGGGCGCGGCCTGACGCAGCGCCGACTCGGCCACGTCGCTGTCCCAGCCCGTCTCGGTCACCGGCACCGGCGTGGTGCGCAGGCCCGCGTGCCGGATGGCGTCGAGCGCGACGGCGTACGTGGGGTTCTCCACCAGGACCCGCTCGCCCGGACGGCACAGCAGGCCGAGCGCGAGCGCCAATGCCTGCTGCGCGCCCGACGTGATCAGGATCTGCTCCGGCAGCGTCGGCAGACCCCGCTCGGTGAACCGCTGTGCCACCGCCGCCCGCAACTCCGGCAGCCCATAGGGGTGGTAGCCCGCGCTCGCCGCGTGCCGGGGCAGCTGCTCGCCCGCCTCGGCGAGCGCCTCGGCCAGCTCGGGGCCCGGCGCGTACGGGGCGGCCAGGGCGAGGTCGATGACCCCGTCACCGGACGTGAAGGCGGCCACATTGGTCGGGAGGCTGCCCTCCGGCAGCGCCGTCCAGGTGCCGGAGCCGCGCCGGCTGTGCGCATAGCCGCCCTCGCGCAGCAGGTCGTACGCCGCCGTGACCGTGGCCCGGCTGATGCCGAGTGCCGACGCCAGCTCCCGCTCGGCCGGAAGGCGGGTGTGCAGGGCGACTCGGCCGTCCAGGAGCAGCGTGCACACCGCCTGCGCCAGGGCCCGGTAGCCGGGGCGCTCCCCGGCCGTGGCGGTGAGCAGCCCGGCGAGCGTGCGGCTCCCCAGCGTCCTGTCCACGGAATGGACCGTGTGGATCTCTGCCATGCCAACTTCCCTCGATTGGCCCTGCTCTCCAGGCCAATGACCGTACAGGATCGGGACCGCTGGTGGATGTGGCCGAGGGTCGGGCTACGTCGACTCAGCCGGTCGAACCGGTCGAACCGGTCGAACCGGTCTAACCGGTCTAACCGGTCTAACCGGTCTAACCGGTCTAACCGGTTTAACCGGTTTAACCGGGCGGTCCAGTCGGCGGTTTAACCGGTTTAACCGGTCTAACTGATTGCGCCGGTTTGGCCGGTCGTGGGGGCGGGTGCGCCCTGGGTGGCGTACGGGATGTTCGAGACGGAGAGGAAGGGACCACAGATGGAGCGGGGACCGATGGGGAGCGGACACGGCGGGCGGGTCGTCGTCGGAGTGAGCGACTCACCGGCCGGCCTCGCGGCGCTGCGTACGGCGGCGGCAGAGGCACGGAGCAGCGGGCGGCCCCTGGTCGCGGTGCACGCCTGGGAGCCGCCCGAGGGCGAGGTGCTCTATCTGCGCAACCCCGACCGCATCTGGGCCACTTACTGGCGGGAGCAGGCCACCGGCCGCCTCGACCGCGCCTTCGACGCCGCCTTCGGGGGTATGCCGCCGGGCGTGGAGGTGGAGCGCGAGGTGCTGCGGTCCCGGCCGGACCGGGCGCTCCTGCGCGCCGCGGACCAGCCGGAGGACCTGCTCGTCATCGGCGCCGGGCGGCGCGGCCGAGGCGGCCGGGTGCAGCGGCGCGTGCTGCGCCGTGCCGCGGCCGCGGTCCTGACCGTCCCGGCCCCGGCGTTCCCCAAGGGGCTGCGGCGCAGGCTGCGGAGGCTGAACGCGGAGGATTTCGCGCGCTGCTCCTGACGGTGCTCTGATCCTGACGCGTGAGGCTTCCGGCGGGGGACACGGGGGATACGGGGGCACGGGGGAGCGGGGTGTGCTGCGGCGACGGGGGATCAGTGCCGCAGCATGCCCCGCGCGCGTGCCGCCGCCACTGCCGCCGTGCGTGACTCGACCCCCAACTTGGCGAAGACATGCACGAGATGGGACTTCACGGTGGCCTGGCTGAGGAACAGCCGCTTGCTGATCTGAAGGTTCGACAGGCCGTCCGCGACCAGGTGCAGCACTTCCAGCTCGCGGCGGCTGAGCGCTTCGGCGGGGGCGCGCATCCGGTCCATCAGACGGTGCGCGATGGCGGGGGCGAGCGCGGACCGGCCCGCCGCGGCGGTGCGTACGGCCGCGGCCAGCTCCTCGGGTGGCGCGTCCTTGAGGAGATAACCGGCGGCGCCCGCCTCCACGGCGGCGAGGATGTCGGCGTCCGTGTCGTAGGTGGTCAGGACGAGCACGCGGGGACCGCCGTCGCGGGCCGCGGTCTGCCGGGTGATCGCCGCGGTCGCCTCCGCACCGTGCATCTGTCCGGCCCCGAACTGAAGGTCCATCAGGACCACGTCGACCGCCTCGGTAGCCGCGAGGCGGACGGCCTCCGCGGCATCGGCCGTCTCGGCGACGACCCGGAAGCCCGGCTCGGTGTCCAGCACCGCCCGAAGCCCGGCACGCACCACGGGGTGATCGTCGGCGAGCAGCAGGCGAATCGGCTCACCAGGGGTGCTGGCTCGGCCGCGGGTGCCGAGGGTTTCGGGGATGCCTGGGGTCGTCATCGCGTGCTGTCCTGCCGTTCGGGGAGCGGAAGAGGGAGCGTGATGGCCAGTGCCGTGCCCTGCCCGGGGGCGGACTCCACGCTCAGGGTGCCGCCGAGATCCTGTGCGCGGGAGCGCATCGCGGGCAGTCCGAAGCCGCCGTCCGTACCGACATCCGTACTGGCCGCGGCGGGGCCCGGGACGGTCGCCGGGTCGAAGCCGCGGCCGTCGTCCACGACGTCGAGGGCCACCGATGTGTCCATGAAGCTCAGCGTGATCGACGCGCGTGCCGCGCCCGCGTGCCGCACCGCGTTCGCGAGCGCCGACTGCGCGACCCGCAGTAGCGCCACCTCGTACGGCGTCGGCAGTTCCACCGGGTTGCCGCTCAGTTCGAAGTCCACCCGCAGCGGCCGCGCCGCCCCCGCCGCCCCGGTCCGCCCCGACACCGAGGCGCAGAGCCGCTCCAGTGCGCCCGCCAGGGAGCCGTGCTCCAGGTCGGGCGGGGTCAACTCGCGTACGAAGCGGCGGGCTTCGGCGAGGTTGTCCACGGCCGCCACCCGGGCCTCGCGTACATGTGTGAGCGCGGGCGCGTCCGCGGGCAGCGCCCGCTCGGCGGCCCGCAGCAGCAGCTGGATGCTCGACAGGCCCTGCGCGAGCGTGTCGTGGATCTCGCGGGCGAGCCGCTCCCGTTCGGCCAGGGTGCCCGCCGTGCGTTCCGCGGCGGCGAGCTCCGCCCGGGCGGCGAGCAGCTCTTCGATCAGCTCGCGGCGCCGCTCGCTCTCCCGGTACAGCGTGCGGTACCCGAGCACGGTGCCCACCGCCACGGCCGCCCCGAGCAGCGGGCCGAGCACCGCGCCCGGCGACGCCGTCCCGCCGTGCCCCACGAACCCGGCGATCGCCGCGCCCGTCGTCACCGCCACCGCGGGCAGCGCCCAGCGCAGCGGAAGCAGGTGCAACTGCAGGAAGAACAGCGGGAAAGCGACCCAGAGCGCGTCCGGCGTCAGGGCCAGCAGCGCCACCCACAGCGCGCAGAGCAGCCCGAGCCAGCCGACGGACAGCGCCCGCGGGCGGCGTGCCGCCAAAAGCACGAGGCCCGCGGCGTAGACCAGACCGAGCGCGCCGCAGACGGCCACCACCGCGGCCGCCCCCGGCCGGGCCTCCGTCACCGCGCGCAGGACGGGCAGCACGAGCAGCGCGGCCATCAGCAGATGCAGACAGCAGCGCAGGGCGCGCAGCACGGCGGAATGCGAACGGTTGTCCATGGCCCCACCAGCCTAGGGCCCGTCTCCCTGATCTTCGCGGGCCCGCGACGCCTGCCACGGCACCTCGCCGCACGGCCGCATCACCCACGTACGCCCAGTACGAGGCCGATCCGGCCGCACACCGATACACCGATACACCGATGCGCCGCAGCCGCACACCGATACACCGCGGGTTCGGTCCGGTTCGTCCGTCGTCTGTGCCAGGGCGGATCAACCGAAAGTTTGATCAGGCCGTGCGCCTTTCGATGCCGCACATCCCACCCGTGGCGCGATGCCCGGAGGCCCCCGCTGCCAGCAAGGTGGAGGGCATGTTCGTCGCGTGGAGAGATCTCAGGTTCGCCAAGGGGCGGTTTGCCCTCATGGGTGCGGTGGTGGTGCTGATCACCCTGCTCGTCGGGCTGCTCTCCGGCCTCACGGCCGGGCTCGCCCGCGAGAACACCTCGGCGATCACCGGGCTCCCCGCGGATGCCCTCGCCTTCGCGGCGCCGCCGCAGGGCCGGTCCGTCTCCTTCACGCACTCGACCGTGACCGAGCGGCAGTGGCGCGCCTGGGAGCGACAGCCCGGGGTCGACGGGGCCCGGCCGGTCGGCATCCGTACGCTCAACGCCGCCGCGGGTGAACGTACCGCCGCCGTCTCGGCGTTCGGCGTCGAACCGGGCGCGGGCCTCGCGCCCGGCGGCACGCTCGGCCCCGGCCGGGCGGTGCTCTCCGAGAAGGCCGCCGAGGAGCTCGGCGCGGGCGTGGGCGACACCGCGCGCGTGGGCGCTGTGGAGCTGCGCGTCGCGGCCGTCGCGGGCACCGCTTCGTTCAGCCATACGCCCGTCGTGTGGACCACGCTCGACGACTGGCAGCGGATCGGGCAGAACGGCGCCACTACAGAAGAGCAGGCCACCGTCATCGCCCTCAAGGGGCAGCCGAAGGACCGTACCGCCGCGGACCGGGCGGCCGGTACGACGACGAAGTCCCTCGACGACGCGCTCACCGCGATCGGCTCCTACCAGGCCGAGAACGGCTCGCTCCAGCTGATGCGGGGATTCCTCTTCGTCATCTCGGCGCTCGTCATAGGGGCGTTCTTCACGGTGTGGACGATTCAGCGCAGCGCCGACATCGCCGTGCTCAAGGCCCTGGGCGCCGCGACGCCGTACCTCCTGAAGGACGCGCTCGGGCAGGCCGTCGTGATGATGACCGCCGGTACCGCGGCCGGGACCGGGCTTGCCGCCGGGATCGGCGTGCTCATCAGCGGCGGCGACGTGCCCTTCGTCCTCGACCTGCCGACCGTCCTCGTCCCCGCCCTCGTCATGATCGTCCTCGGGGCCCTCGGCGCGGCGCTCTCCATCCGCCGTATCACCGCCGTCGACCCCCTCACCGCGCTCGGGAGTGCCCGTTGACCGCCTCGCACCTCGTCCTCGACTCCGTCACCCTCACCTACCCGGACGGCGACGGTCGGCTCACCGCCCTGGACCGCGTCGGCCTCGACGTGCCCGGGGGCAGCATGACCGCGATCGTCGGCCCGTCCGGATCCGGCAAGTCCAGCCTGCTCGCGGTCGCGGCGACCCTGGTGACCCCGGACGGCGGCCGGGTCGTCGTCGCCGGTACGGAGACGGGCGGACTGAGCCCGGCCGAGAAGGCGGTGCTGCGCCGGGCACGGATCGGCATCGTCTTCCAGCAGCCCAATCTGCTGCCGTCCCTGACCTGTGCCGAACAGCTCGAGGTGATGGCCCACTTGGACGGCCGCAGGCCCGGACAGGTGCGCGGCCGCGCCCGTGAACTGCTCGACGCGGTGGGCCTCACCGACAAGGCGGACCGGCGGCCGCACCAGCTCTCCGGCGGTCAGCGGCAGCGCGTCAATATCGCCCGGGCTTTGATGAACGATCCGGCCGTGCTGCTCGTCGACGAGCCGACCAGCGCCCTGGACCACGAGCGCGGCGCGGCCGTCCTCGACCTGCTCGTCCGGCTCACCAGGGAGCGCGGCACGGCGACGGTGCTTGTCACGCACGACCGCGCGCACCTCTCCGAGGCGGACGAGGTGCTTGCCATGGCCGACGGCCGGTTGAACGCCCTAGCCGCGGTATAGCGGCCGGATCGGCGGGGCGTGCGGGCCCTCAGGACCCGCCAGGGGCAGCTAGGACTCGCGCCAGGGCCCGCAAGGACCCGTCAGAACCGATCAGGACCCGTTCGTGCTGGACAACGCACCCGCGAGTTCCGTCGCGACCTGCTGAAGGATCGGCACGATCTTGTCGGTGGCCGCCTCCGTGACCCGGCCCGCGGGGCCGGAGATCGAGACGGCGGCCGGGGTGGGGGAGTTGGGCACCGAGACCGCGAGGCAGCGGACCCCGATCTCCTGCTCGTTGTCGTCCACCGCGTAGCCGGTGCGCCGTACGTCCTCGAGGGCGGCGAGGAAGCCCTCCGGCGTGGTGATCGTCTTCTCGGTCGCGGCGGGCATGCCGGTACGGGCGAGCAGCGCGCGCACCTCGTCCGCGGGGGTGTCGGCGAGCAGCGCCTTGCCCACGCCGGTGGAGTGCGGCAGCACGCGGCGGCCGACCTCGGTGAACATCCGCATCGAGTGCTTGGACGGCACCTGGGCCACGTACACGATCTCGTCGCCGTCGAGCAGCGCCATGTTCGCGGTCTCGCCGGTCTCCTCGACCAGGCGTGCGAGGTACGGCCGGGCCCAGGTGCCCAGGAGGCGGGACGCGGACTCGCCGAGGCGGATGAGGCGGGGGCCGAGCGAGTAGCGGCGGTTGGGCTGCTGGCGTACGTAGCCGGTGGCGACGAGCGTGCGCATCAGGCGGTGGATCGTCGGCAGGGGCAGCCCGCTGCTGGCGGAGAGCTCGCTCAGACCGACCTCGCCGCCCGCGTCCGCCATGCGCTCGAGGAGGTCGAAGGCGCGCTCGAGTGACTGCACGCCACCACTGGCGGCGGGCTTGGAGGCGGCGACTTCTGCGGCGGCGTCGCTGGCGCTGGGGGTCGGCACGGGGCGCGGTCCTTTCAGTGCTCCAGGTCAGGAGGGGCATCCCGAAGGGATTCAGTTGAGGGCGGTGGTGGGAGACGGGCGGGCAGAGGGGAAGCCTACCCGTCGGTTCCACCGGAGTGGGGGCCCAGGTCAAGGAAGATCTCCGCCGGTCAGTGACGGTTTGTCCGTGTGTTGCCCCTCACTTCACGACGGTATCCGGCTCGCCTACTGTAGAGACCTATATTCTGCTCCTCGAAAATGTTGTTCCGCTTTATGGAAAGCTCTAAACTGGAGCAGTGACCGGAAGGGAGCCCTCCGGAAGTCTCCGGGCGGGCTCACGGGGGTCTTGACGGACTCTCGTCCCGAGGTGAAGATTCGTTTCAACAGAACGTTGAATTCCGCTTTGCGGAAGACGCTCTGCCGAGAATCTCTCCGGAATACGGAATTACGGAAAAGGAGACCGGGTGTCCGACGTGGAAGCCGTGGAACTGGTACTGCGCTCGACGCGCGTCCTCACCCCGGAAGGGACGCGCCCGGCCTCGGTCGCCGTCGCCGCCGGGAAGATCGCCGCGGTGCTGCCGTACGAGACCGAGGTGCCCTCCGGCGCCCGGCTCGAGGACGTCGGCGACGATGTGCTGCTGCCCGGCCTCGTCGACACCCACGTCCACGTGAACGACCCGGGCCGCACCGAGTGGGAAGGCTTCTGGACCGCCACCCGCGCGGCCGCCGCCGGTGGCATCACGACCCTCGTGGACATGCCGCTCAACTCCCTGCCGCCCACCACCACCGTCGCGAACCTGCGCACCAAGCAGGAGGTCGCCCGCAGCAAGGCGCACATCGACATCGGCTTCTGGGGCGGCGCCCTGCCCGACAACGTCAAGGACCTGGAGCCCCTGCACGACGCGGGCGTCTACGGCTTCAAGTGCTTCCTGTCGCCCTCCGGCGTGGATGAGTTCCCGCACCTCGACCAGGACCAACTCGCCGTCTCCATGGCCGAGATCGCGGGCTTCGGCGGCCTCCTGATCGTGCACGCCGAGGACCCGCACGAGCTGGACAGCGCCCCGCACCTGAGCGGCCCGAAGTACGGCGACTACCTGCAGACCCGGCCGCGCGTCTCCGAGGACGTCGCCATCAAGCGCCTGATCGACACCGCGAAGCGGCTCGACGCGCGCGTGCACGTGCTGCACCTCTCCTCCTCCGACGCGCTGCCGCTGATCGCCGCCGCCCGCGCCGAGGGCGTCAAGCTCACCGTCGAGACCTGCCCGCACTACCTCACGCTCACCGCCGAGGAAGTCCCCGACGGCGCGAGCGAGTTCAAGTGCTGCCCGCCGATCCGCGAGAGCGCCAACCAGGACCTGCTCTGGCAGGCCCTCGCCGACGGCACCGTCGACTGCATCGTCACCGACCACTCGCCGTCCACCGCGGACCTCAAGACCGAGGACTTCGCGACCGCCTGGGGCGGCATCTCCGGCCTCCAGCTCAGCCTCCCGGCCATCTGGACCGAGGCCCGCAAGCGCGGATACGGCCTCGAGGACGTCGTGCGCTGGATGTCCGCGCGTACGTCGGAGCTGGTCGGCCTGGACCAGAAGGGCGCCATCGAGGAAGGCCGCGACGCCGACTTCGCGGTCCTCGCGCCCGACGAGACCTTCACCGTCGATCCCGCGGAGCTGCAGCACCGCAACCGGGTCACGGCGTACGCGGGCAAGACCCTGCACGGCGTCGTGAAGTCCACCTGGCTGCGCGGTCAGCGCGTGTACGCGGACGGCGAGTTCACCGAGCCCACCGGCCGACTTCTGGAAAGGAACAACTGACACCGTGGCGTCCTCTTCTGCCATACCCTCCTTCACCGGTAACGCGAACCCGTACGCGGGCGGCGACCCGTACGCCGACTACCGCACCGCCGAGTTCCCGTTCGCCCAGTACGCCAACCTCGCCGACCGTCAGCTCGGCGCCGGTGTCATCGCCGCCAACGACGAGTTCTTCGCCCAGCGCGAGAACCTGCTCGTGCCCGAGCGGGCCGAGTTCGACCCCGAGCACTTCGGGCACAAGGGCAAGGTCATGGACGGCTGGGAGACCCGCCGTCGGCGCGGCGTCTCGGCCGAGCAGCCCTGGCCCACCGAGGACGACCACGACTGGGCCCTGGTCCGTCTCGGCGCCCCCGGCGTGATCCGCGGCGTCGTCGTCGACACCGCGCACTTCCGCGGCAACATGCCGCAGGCCGTCTCCATCGAGGCCACGTCGGTGGACGGCGCCCCGACGCCGGAGGAGCTGCTCTCCGGCGACGTCAAGTGGACGACGATCGTCCCCCGCACCCCCGTCGGCGGCCACGCCGCCAACGGCTTCGAGGTGACCGCGGAGCAGCGCTTCACGCATCTGCGCGTCAACCAGCACCCGGACGGCGGCATCGCCCGCCTGCGGGTGTACGGCGAGGTCCTGCCGGACCCCAAGTGGCTCGCCGCGCTCGGCACGTTCGACGTGGTCGCCCTGGAGAACGGCGGCTCCGTACAGGACGCCTCGAACCGCTTCTACTCCTCGCCCGTCAACACCATCAACCCGGGCCGCTCCCGCAAGATGGACGACGGCTGGGAGACCGCACGCCGCCGCGACAACGGCAACGACTGGATCAACTACCAGCTCGTCGCCGAGTCCTCGATCCGCGCCATCGAGATCGACACCGCGTACCTCAAGGGCAACTCGGCGGGGTGGGCCGCCCTGTCGATCAAGAGCAGTGAAGGCCCTGAAGGGGAAGAGGGAGCGTGGCAGGAGTTCCTGCCCCGCACCCGCCTCCAGCCCGACACCAACCACCGGTTCGTGCTCGACACCCCGGCGGTCGGCTCCCACGTACGGATCGACATCTACCCCGACGGCGGCTTCTCGCGGCTCCGCCTGTACGGCTCGCTGACCGAGAACGGCGCGGCCGCACTGGCCGCCCGCCACCAGGAGCTCGGCGGCTGATTGCCCGCCCCCTGAGCCGGGCGGCTCCGACACCGCCCATGGGGCGCACCGGGAGGACAGCCCCGGTGCGCCCCAACCGCTTTGTGCGGACCGTGCGTTGGCGTCAGGCGGAGTGCCCGCCGTCGATGACCAGCTCGGCGCCCGTGATGTACGCCCCCTCGTCCCCGGCGAGATGGGCGACCAGGCCCGCGATCTCCTCCGACGAGCCGAACCGGCCGAGCGCGGTCCCCGCCCGCTGCGGCTCCGCGAACGGGCCGTCGGCCGGGTTCATGTCCGTGTCGACCGCCCCCGGGTGGATCACGTTCGCCGTGATGCCGCGCCCGCCGAGCTCGCGGGCGAGCGCCTTGGTCAGACCGGTCAGGGCGGACTTGCTCATCGCGTACAGGGATCCGTAGCTGCCGGGTCCGCCCGCGTGCCGGGCCAGGGCCGAGCCCATGGAGATGATCCGGCCGCCGGACGACAAGAGCCCGGCCGCCGCCTGCGAGGCCAGGAACACCCCGCGCACATTGGTGTCGAGCACCCGGTCCACATCCGCCGCGGCCAACTCCCCGACGGGGCCGAGGGCTGCGACGCCCGCGTTGTTCACCAGGACGTCGATCCTGCCGAAGTGCTCGTGAGTGCGGCGCACGGCCGCCGCGGGCGCCTCCGGGTCCGCCGCGTCGGCCCGGAAGGCCACCCCGCGCCGCCCCATCGCCTCGATCTTCGTCACGACCTCACGGGCCGCGTCCTCGCCCTTCACATAGGTGAGGGCCACATCGGCGCCCTCCCGCGCGAGCCGCAGCGCGATCGCGGCGCCCATCCCACGGCTGCCGCCGGTCACCAGTGCCACCTTGCCGTTCATGCCGAACCCCTTGCCTATGGAGACTGTTGTTACGGGTTCAAGAAAACCGGCGGGCGTACGGCGACGCTGGCGGAGATCGGACACAAAAGTTCTCCCGTACGGCCGATGAGTTCCCGGCGCGGCGACGGTCCTCCCTGCGAGGCGCCAAACGCAGACTGATCGCAGCCTGGCGTGCACGACCCGCTCCCCGCACCGGAAGGACCCCTGGCCATGAAGCTCACCCTCACCCAGTTCGTCACCCTGGACAGCGTCTACCAGGCCCCGGGCGGCCCCCAGGAGGACACCAGCGGCGGTTTCGAGCACGGCGGCTGGCTGGTGCCGTATATGGACGATGCCTTCGGCCAGTTCGTCGACGGGATCTTCAGCCGCGTCGACGCCTTCCTCCTCGGCAGGCGAACGTACGAGATCTTCGCGGGCGCCTGGCCGAAGGTGACCGACCCGGACGACCCGGTGGCCGGCAGGCTCAACGCCCTGCCGAAGTACGTCGCTTCGACCACGCTCACCTCGGCCGACTGGTCGCCCTCGCACATCATCGGCGGCGACGACCTGGTCAAGGAGGTCACGGAACTCAAGGAGCGGCCCGGCCGCGAGCTGCAGATGCACGGCAGCGGCGCGCTCGCCCGGACGCTGCTTCAGCACGACCTGATCGACACCCTGTACCTGTTCACGTATCCGCTGGTCCTCGGCACCGGCAAGCGGCTGTTCGGCGACGGCTCCCGGCCGACCGCGTTCCGCGCCACGGACTCCCTGATCACCAGCACGGGCGTCACCATCACGACGTACGACCTCAAGGGGCGCCCCGAATACGGGGAGTTCGACCTCGCGAAGATGAACGACGAGGGCTGAAAGGGAAAGAGGCGGTCCGGGACTCCGAACAGCGGGGTAACAGTCGGAAAAACTCTGCGACTTGACATTGACACGTCATGCTCTACGCGCGTCATTCTGAGGTCATGCGAATTCCCCCACGTATCGCAACCGGTATCGCTCTCGCTGCCGCGCTCCTCGTCGGCGGCCCCGTCGCCGCCAACGCGAGCCCGGCCGAAGCCCCCACGACCCGCACCGTCGCCACGGCGCCCGCCGAGACCGCCGCGGTCGGCGACATCTGCTACTCGGCGCTGCCGCCCGAGGCCCACGACACCCTCGACCTGATCGAGCAGGGCGGCCCCTACCCGTACCCGCAGGACGGCACCGTCTTCCAGAACCGGGAAGGGATCCTCCCCGACCAGGAACAGGGCTACTACCACGAGTACACGGTCGAGACCCCCGGCTCCGACGACCGCGGCGCCCGCCGCATCGTGACCGGCGAGGCCGAGCAGGAGGACTACTACACGGCCTACCACTACGAGTCGTTCGACCTGGTCGACTACGCCTGCTGAAGCGAAGTTTCAGCTGAAGCGGAGTTTCAGCGTCCGAGCCGGAAGGGCTACCCACGGCCCTTCCGGCTCTCCGCCGCCGCGAACAGCGCGAACGCCAGGACCACCAAGGCGATGCCCGCGTACAGCTCATAGCCGTCGAGGAAGTGCAGGCGCTGCACCACGCCCCACCCGGCCAGCCAACCGGTGAGCTCGTGCACCACGGCGGCCACGCCCTGGATCAGCAGAATCAAGCCGAGAACCTCAAGTGCTGCCTTCATGGGATCCAGGCTCGCCCGCCGCACGGCGGCCAGGCATCGGCCGCGGGGCGATGCCGTCCGCACCTAAGTCGGCGCCGCCCGGCGCCCCCACCGCCGAAAGTCTCGACGTCCCCGACTTTGGTCGGTGATCCGCCCTTGAGCGCGCCCCCGGGGGTCACGACTGCGTAGATTTGTCGACCATGAGTGATGTGCAGCAGCCGCGGGGGGCCACCGCGCTCCCCGCGGACGACCGGCCAGGACCGCCCTTCCGGTGGCCGTCGCTGCTGCCCGCCGCCATCGCCGCCGAACTCGACCCGGACCGGGCTACCCGGAGCGGCCGCCCGAAGCGGACCGTGCGGGACTGGATCGTCGACTTCACCGCCTTCCTCCTGGCCGTCGGCTTCGGCCTGGTCATCGCGGAGACGGTCAGCGACAACCCGCACGTCTCCACCAACCTCGCCTACCTCGACCAGGTTCTCGGTGCCCTGGCCTGCGCCGCCGTCTGGCTGCGCCGCCGCTATCCGGTGGGCCTGGCCATCGCCCTCGTCCTGGTCGGCCTCGTCTCCGACACCGCGGGCGGCGCCGGGGCGGTCGCCGTGTTCACGCTCGCGGTGCACCGGCCGTTCCGGTACGTCGCCTGGATCGGCGGGGCCTCGATCGCCCTGGTGCCGCTGTTCTTCTGGCTGCGGCCCGATGCCAATGAGCCGTACCTGGTGTCGGTGACCTTCTCCGTCCTGGTCAGCGTCACCGTGATCGGCTGGGGCTGCTTCGTCAGGTCACGGCGTCAGCTGCTGCTCTCGCTGCGCGACCGGGCCCGCCGCGCCGAGGCCGAGGCCGCGCTCCGCGCCGAGCAGGCCCAGCGCCTGGCCCGGGAGGCCATCGCCCGCGAGATGCACGATGTGCTCGCCCACCGGCTCACGTTGCTCAGCGTGCACGCGGGTGCCCTGGAGTTCCGGCCCGACGCCCCGCAGGAACAGGTCGGCCGGGCCGCCTCGGTGATCCGCGAGAGCGCCCACGAGGCGCTTCAGGACCTGCGCGAGATCATCGGCGTACTGCGCGCCCACGAGCCCGGCGACGAGAGCGGCCGCCCCCAGCCGACCCTCGCCGCGGTCACGTCCCTGGTCGGGGAGTGCCGCGAGGCCGGGATGAAGGTCACGCTGGACAGCCGGATCGACGACCCCGCCGCGGTGCCCGCCGCCACCGGCCGCAACGCCTACCGGATCGTCCAGGAGGGCCTCACCAATGCCCGCAAGCACGCGCCGGGCGCCGAGGTGACGGTCCTCGTGACCGGGGCGCCCGGTGAGGGGCTGACGGTCGAGGTCCGCAACCCCGCGCCGCCCGGCGACGTCCCCGAGGTCCCCGGCTCCGGCCAGGGCCTGATCGGCCTGACCGAACGAGCGACGCTGGCCGGGGGGCGCCTGGAACACGGGGCTGACGGGAGCGGTGGCTTTCGCGTCAACGCGTGGTTGCCGTGGGCGAGTTAGGACTCGTCTTACGGCCCGTAGGCGCTCCGTCGGCTCGGGTGCCGTCTTCTGGGGGCTGCGCCCCCAGACCCCCCTTCGCCCCTGAACAGGGCTCGTCCTCAAACGCCGGACGGGCTGAGTTGGTGATCCCGCGGCTGACTACCGTAGGGCGCATGAACCCCATCCGGCTGCTGCTTGTCGACGACGATCCTCTGGTCCGTGCGGGCCTGTCCCTGATGATCGGCGGTGCGGACGACATCGAGGTGGTGGGCGAGGCGGCCGACGGCACCGAGGTGCCCGGCCTGGTGGACCGGCTGCGCCCCGACGTCGTCCTGATGGACATCCGGATGCCGTCCGTCGACGGCCTCACCGCCACCGAGCAGCTGCGCGGCCGCAAGGACGCCCCCGAGGTGGTCGTGCTCACCACCTTCCACGCCGACGAGCAGGTGCTGCGGGCGCTGCGCGCCGGAGCGGCCGGGTTCGTGCTCAAGGACACCCCGCCCGCCGAGATCGTCACGGCGGTACGCCGCGTCGCGGCCGGTGAGCCGGTGTTCTCCCCGGCCGTCACGCGCCAGTTGATGACCCACGCCGCCGGTACGCGCCCGGACACCCGGCAGTCCGATGCGGCCGACCGGCTCGGCGCCCTGAACCAGCGGGAGCGCGAGGTGGCCGTCGCGGTCGGCCGGGGCCTGTCCAACTCCGAGATCGCCGCGGAGCTCTACATGAGCGTGGCCACCGTCAAGGCGCATGTGTCCCGCACCCTGGCCAAGCTGGACCTCAACAACCGGGTCCAGATCGCCCTGTTGGTCCACGACGCGGGGCTGCTCGACGCGGAGTAGCCGTCCTCAAACGCCGGACGGGCTGGATATGCAGTCAGTCCCGGAGCCTGAAGGCGAGCTCCGTCTCCCACTTGTGCAGGTCGGGCTCGACGCGCGGGTCCGTCTTGTAGCTCTCCAGACGGCAGCCCCACACCTCATCGCCCCGCTCCGTGTGCGTCATGTCCCAGTCGAGGCCCTTGGCCCGGGCCCACTTGAGGACGAACGTGGTCACGTCGAACAGCTCGTCCGGATGCCCGACATGCGTGACCGTGACATAGCGGCCCGCGGGCAGCATGCCGCCGAACATGTCCGGCCAGTCCGTCCCCTCGAGCCGCACCCGCTCACCCACCGGAACCCCGGCCACCACTTCGAGCTCACGCTCCCGGTCCGTGGGGTCGAGCACCTCGTACTTGAAGAAGGGCCCGTCCACGGGCTTGATGCCGCGCTCGGCCAGCCAGCCGATGATCTCCGGCAGCCGGTCGGCGACCTCCCCGAACGTCGCCCAGGTGACCCGGCCCCGTACCCCCACGAAGGGCTGCGCGCCCCGCTCCACGATCCTCGGTTGTGTCGCCATGGGCTCGATGGTGCCGGGCCCGGGCCATCGGCGCACGTGGGGGAGCGGTTCTTCGGTAGGGGGTGCGGGACTCGTGGGACGACGTCAGCGCTTCTCTGTAGAGCCGATTTCCTCTGTAGGTCCGATCTCCGCCAGCCGTACCGGCCGAGCCTGTCGCCGTGACAGTTCGCACGCCTCCGCGATGCGCAGGGCGTGCAGGGCCTCGCGGCCGTCGCACGGGTTGGCCCGCTCGCCGCGTACGACCTCCACGAATGCCCCGAGCTCCGCCTCGTACGCGGGCGCGAAGCGCTCCAGGAAGCCGGTCCACGGCTTGTCGGGGGCGGGCGGGCCCGCCGGTTCCGCCGAGGTGAGCGGGGTCCGGTCGTCCCAGCCGACGGCGAGTTGGTCGTCCTCGCCCGCCAGTTCCATGCGTACGTCGTAGCCCGCGCCGTTGCAGCGCGTGGCCGTCGCCGTGGCGAGCGTGCCGTCGTCCAGGGTGAGGACGGCCGCGGCCGTGTCGACGTCGTCGGCCTCCCGGAACATCGCGGGCCCCGCGGCCGAGCCGACCGCGTACACCGCGGTCACCTCACGCCCCGTCACCCAGCGCAGGATGTCGAAGTCGTGCACCAGACAGTCCCGGTAGAGCCCGCCGGACAGCGGCAGGTACGCGGCCGGGGGCGGCGCCGGGTCCGAGGTGATCGCCCGCACCGTGTGCAGCCGGCCGAGCCGCCCGCCCCGTACCGCCTCGCGGGCCGCCGCGTACCCGGCGTCGAAGCGCCGCTGGAAGCCGAGCTGGAGCACCGACCCGGCCGCCTCCACTTCGTGGAGCGCGCTCAGGGTGCCCGCCAGGTCGAGGGCGATGGGCTTCTCGCAGAACGCGGGCAGTCCGGCCCGCGCCGCCCGGCCGATCAGCTCGGCGTGCGCGGCGGTCGCGGCCGTGATCACCACCGCGTCCACGCCGCCGGGGCCGCCCTCGAAGAGCTCGGGCACCCCCGCGGCGGTCACCTCGGCCGTCGCCGTCGTGCCGATCCGCCGCGCCAGCTCGTCCGCCCGCGCGGGCTCCGCGTCGGCGACGACGAGCGCCGCCACATCCGGATGCCGGGCGAGCACCCCGGCGTGAAATGAACCAATACGTCCTGTCCCGATGAGTCCGATGCGCATGCCCCCAACCTGGCATCGGCACCCGGCGCTGTCCAGGGTTTGTCCTGACAATCGAACTTCCGGAATGGTGGAACTTGCTTACGCGATCAAGGGCATCATCCGGAGACTGGCCAGGTCAGAGCCGCATCAATGCAGGTCATGGACCTGTAGGCGCAGGAAGGGGTTTGTAGCAAGGGGGAGTTCTTGCCTGATCTTTCCCTAGCTTTCCTTAGCCTTTGTTAGGCCTCTGTCCCCCGCCCGTCCCCCGAAGTATCCCCCGCGATGCCATGCGGCGCTTGCATCTGGAGAGTTGCGTCAAAGCCCCAGGTGACCGGCTGCTGGGCATTCGACTGACTACCGGTCCGGGTTCGCGCTCTGCCTGGAGACACTGTGTTTTACCCGTGAGGCGGTGATGCCATGGAGGTGGACATGAGGGTCGGGGCTACGTCGCGTGTCGGAGGCGCATGCCCTGTCGGTCCTCGTTGATCCTTACGCGGGCCTGTGCGACCGCTTCCATGTCTACGGGCGCTTCCACTCCGAGCACGGCGTGGACGCGCTGATAGATGCCGTCCTCGACGAGCGCGAGGTCGATGTTGCGCCATGGGGTCGGGCCGACGAGCACGGTGAGCTTCTTGATCCGGTCGGTGAGGAAGTCGCACCGCATGGACCACTGTCCCTTCAGGGCGCTGTCGCGGGCGCTGCTGAGGTCGTCCCACAGGTTGTTGAGTTCCTCGCGGAGTGCCTCGCGTAGGGCTTCTAGCTCGCTCATGTGGTCTTCCGTCCTGTCTCGGTGCCGGTGTCATCCTTCCGCTTGGGCTTGGGTGTGGTGTCCGATGTGGACTGTCCCTTCTTCTTGCGGTGCTCCCGGACGTTCGGCCCGCTGTAGCGTCTGGTGGCCATTGTCAGCGGTGAAGAGCGGAGCGGCCCATGCACAGCGCGGGTGATCGGATTGACACCTCGACGGCACATTCGGCGCGGGTGTACGACTACATTCTGGGTGGCAAGGACCATTACCTTGTCGACGTCGAGGCAGGCGACGCCATGTGCCGGCACTGGCCGGCGCTGCCCGTGCACATGTTGGAGAATCGCCGGTTCATGCACCGTGCTGGGCACTTCCTTGCCCAGGAGATGGGGGTGCGGCAGTTCCTCGACATCGGCACTGGTCTGCCCACAGCCCCCAATCTGCACGATGTGGTGCAGAAGGCGGCACCGGAGTCGCACGTCGTCTACGTCGACAACGACCCCATCGTCTTGGCGCACGCCCGCGCCCTTTTGCAGAGTTCGCCCGAGGGCGCGACCGCGTACGTCGATGCGGACATGCACGACCCGGACGCCATCTTGGACAGCCCTGAATTCTGTGCGCTGATCGACCTGGACGAGCCGGTCGGCCTGATGATCATTGGGATGCTGCATTTCATCCTGCCGCCGGACGACCGGCACTTGGTGCAGCGGCTGCTCGAACCGCTGCCGTCGGGCAGCTTCCTGGCGATGACGATCGGCACCGCCGACTTCGCGCCCGAGGAGGTGGGCCGGGTGGCCGAGGAGTACGCCCAGCAGGGCATGCCCATGGCGCTGCGTGACCTGCCGACCGCGACCTCCTTGTTCGATGGGATGGACCTGGTCGACCCGGGTGTCACCCAGGTCCACAAGTGGCGGCCGGGCCCCGAGCAGGACGGTATCGACGACCGGGCCATCGCTATGTACGGGGCGGTGGCGCGTAAGCCCTGACGGGTCAGGTCGCGTGGGGCGAGGCTTCCTCGGGGAGGTAGCCCAACTCTTAGGGTGAGCGGTGCTCACAGTATGAGGAGCACATCGTGGCCTCGTTCTGCGTTTGGCCCTTGCCGCAGGTCTGGCAGTTGGCCCGGGGCCGCGCGGTGAACACCACCTTGGGGGAGCCGGATAGATCCTCGTATGCGGCGTGTGCGGTGATTTGCGGCTGGTTGAGTTCCAGCCATTCTTGCCCAGCTTGAGTGTAGAAGTTGATGATGTTTCGTCATGATTCTTCCGGATTCTGTGCTGTGGTGTGCCGCATGCGGAGCCAGCCTCAGATCGAGGTGCTCCGCAGCTGGGCTAGTGGCTCGCTCTGGTCGTCGTCGGAGACGATGCGCAGGCGGTGCGGTCGGCTGAGTTGTCTCGCCGGTGGGCGCGGTGGCTACGGGGTGGGGCGGTTGTTGATGTGCTGTTTGGCGGCGGCGAGTTCGGCGTCCAGCCGGACCTTGGCCCTGTTGAGGCGTTGCTGGGCGGCGCGCAGGCGTTCCTCTGCCCCGACCAGGGCGTGCTTGTGTCGGGCGATGAGTGCGGTGAGGCGCTTGACCTGCTGCGTGTAGTGGGCGACCTCGTTCGCGAGGAGGGTGATGGTGGGGCGCTGTGCCTTGGGGGTTCGGCGGCCGCCGCGTGGCTTGCCGAGTTGAATGCGGGCGAACTCGAGGAACTCTTCACGCACAACCCATTTGACCTGCTTGGTGGGTGGGCCGGTCAGAAGGGCGAGCAGGGGGAAGTTCTTGTGGCGCTTGGCCCAGTTGCTGACGGCGGAGCGGGAGATGCCGGCGAGGCTGGCTGCGGCGGAGAGCGTTATCAACTCATCTTCACGGCCTTTGAATTCGGGCCTGAGCCAGATGATGGGTTCCACGGGTCGTCCTTGAAGTGCGTGATCAGGGCAGGTAGCGGTAGGCGTGGCCGTCGATGAGTTCAGTGATTTCGGCGCTTGCTGTGAGGTCGCCGGGGGTTGCGGTGAGCGCGGGTGGCGACGGGGCGGTGGTGTTCGCTGCACCAGCGGGTCCAGTGCCACAGGGAGCCGTCGGGTGCGGTGTAGGGGCGGGTGAGGTCGTAGGTGATGCCGTGGAAGGTGAAGACGGTGGTGGGGAATGCCGCCTGCCAGGCGATGCGGGGGTTCATCGGCCGGATTGCCGCAGTTGGGCGTAATCCTCGGCTGCCTGCTCGTTGCCGGGGGTTTCGAGGGCGATGGTCAGCGCGATGAGGAGGCCGGTGACGATGGCTGCCGCCTCGCTACGGTGGGCGGCTTTCATGCCCTGTCCGGGAGGCTGGTTGAGGTCGTCATGGAGGCGGGATCGGCGGCGATTGATTTCGTCGGCGAGTTGCTCGCGTACCAGCTGAAGGTGCTGAGCGCGCTGGTGAGCGTCGCGTGCGGATCGCTGTTGGTCTGTGCGCTGGAGCCGCTGGCAGTTGCCGCACAGCTCGTCCGGGGGTGGTTCGGGGGTTTCGCGAAGGGTGAGGCGTCCGCAGCGGGCCAGGGCGAGTTGGTTGGGGTCGGTGGGCCAGGTGGGAAGCGGCACGATGTGCGGCATGCCGGAGACGGAGGTGCCGTAGATGAAGTTGCTCATGAGTGGGCGCCGAGGTTGGTCTGGGCGGGCAGGCAGGTGAAGGTGTCGGTGACTTTGGGTGCGGGGGTGCGATGGATTGAGGGCATGAGGGGTCCTTGGTGTGGGGTAGCGGGAGGGTGTTGAGGGGGGTGCGGGCAGGTGCTCTGCCCGCACCTAGGGCTTCCCTCAACCGTTGAAATTATTCTACTAACCCTGAGGTGGGGTCAACTCCGTTTGCCCAGGTCAGATGGGGCGTAGGTGGCGCTAGATCAGTTCGCCGCGTTGCCCGAGCTGCGCTCGGCGGCAAGCATCAGTGCCAGTCCGCGGGCGAGCTTGCGTACCTCGACGCTGTACAGAACCAGCTCGGCCGCTCCGCCGTCGGCGCCGACACGGAGGCGGTCGTCGTACTGGGCGCGCTGTGACTTCGCCCGGTAGTGGCCCGGCCGGGCACATGCCCAGTCCTCTGCCCCGCGGAAGCGTCCTTGGCTGAACCAGGCGCGGTCCATAGCGGCGGCGACGAAGGTACCCCACGCCTTTGCGGGCGCACCCTGCGCTTCGACCCGTGCAGCCGCCCCCTCGTTGCCGACCACGATGTACCAGCGGCCGAACAGTTCGCTGTCGAAGCTGAGGATCTGCCCGTAGCGCGGCTGCAGTGCCGGCCACACCATCCGGATGAGTTCCACTGCTCGGCTCACGGCGGCCTGCTGGGGTGACGGCGGCCTGGAGCGGCTGCTGGTCGCTGGTGTAACCGTCACCATGGTCACGGTTGGCTACGCGTACCTGCGCACTTCGCAGGATCAGTGCCTGCCCGAGCTTCTCCGCCTGCTCAGGTGTCAGCTCAGTGACCAGGAGGCGTTCTTGGAGGACCGCGGTGAGCGTGACGTGCCGTACGAAGTCCTGCTCGTCGGGCAGCGAGTCGACGATGCGCGGATTGCGCAGCGCGAAGGCGGTCGGAACGTACTCGTCGCCCTCCTGCTTCCTGGTCCAGGAAGTGTGAGCCATGACGGCCTGGCCGGTGAGAGCGGGGATGACCGGGTACCAGGTGGTCTTGCGGCGGTTGATCTTCATTGCGTGCCGTTCAGAACGTGAGGCCGATAGGCGGGACGGCTGACGAGGACCGGTCTTCGGCAGGACCGACCGCGCGCAGCACGTCCCCGAACGCGCTGGTGGGTAGTTCGGTCAGGACGAGGTGCCGGATGCGGGCACTGCCCTCGTCATCGGCGTGGATGATGGCCCGGCCCCCAGGCCAGCGCAGATCGGCGACCCCTGGGCGCGAGCCGTAGCTGACCTGGGCCTCGGGTCCAGCCAGGCGCCGGGCCTTCGCCATATACGCCTCGAGGTTGTGGCGTGTGCGTTCGGTACGCCGGTCCAGTTCGGCGCGGAGCGTCTTCCAGGAGGGCAAACCGGCGGTGCGGATGGCGTCGGCGAGAGCCTGCGGGTTGCCGACGGTTCTGGTGACCTTCGGGCAGGGGTCGCTGCGCCGTGGCCAGACGAGGCTGCCCGGCAGCGACAGGGTGACCGTCACCGGGGTGGAGGCACGGACAGGGGCGGTGGTAGTGACTTCCAAGCCCAGGCTGGGCCCGTGGAGGGCTGCCAGATCGGCGCGCCCGCAGCTGTCCGCTGTCCAGGCAGGTCCCAGCAGGGTGGCGATCTGGCGGGCGTACTGGAGCGTGGAACGAGCAGTGTGCATGAAGAAACCTTCGTCGTGAGAGGGGCGGGGAGGCCCGCTGTGCGGCGGGCCTCCGGGGGTGCCGTCAGGCTGCGGCCGGGGCGGGTTCCCGGTCCGCCCCGTGCTCCTGGTGCTCGCCCCGGTCGCCGTCGTCTCCTGTCTGTTCGGCCTCGGCGTCCTGCCGGTCCTTCTGCTCCTCCTGCTGGGCGCGTCCCTTGGCGACCGTGTCCGCCTCGATCGTGCTGAGCGCGTAGCCCTCGGCCTCGAGGAACGTCAGCCAGGCGACGGTCTGCGAGGTGATGTGGTTGCGCCAGGCCGCGTCGCCCATGTACTCGCTTTCGTGGGCGGCGGCGACGTGGGCGAGCAGGATCCGCCAGGCGTGGGCCGGGCTCGTGCGGGCGATCATCGTGCCGAAGGGGGCGCTGACCCGGTCCCACTGGGAGCGGTCCTTGTTGGGGTCCTCGACGCCGAGGAAGTGCGCGGTCAGGTCGGTGCGCTTGCGGTCGATGAAGTGCTCGTACGCGTAGCTCGTGCCGGTGATCATCGACAGGATCAGCGGCCACACCCGGGTACTTGGCTCGGGCTGCTGACATAGGTCCTTGATGAAGTCCAAGCGCACGGTGCGGGCTTGGCGCCACGCCTTGTTGTTGGCGATGACGATGCGCCGCTCGGCCTTGGCTTCTTCCTTGTCCGGCCCTGCCTGCTCCTTGTCCTTCTGGGCGGCTTCGGGGGTGAGGGGGTGGCCGTGCCGGTTCCAGGCGGTGCACAGCCAGATCACCTCGGCCTCGCGATGGTCCACGCACGCCGCGTGCCCGGTGCAGTCCTGGTGGGTTTCGGGAGTCTGAGGCTGCTGCTCGTCGGTGAGGAGATCGGTGAGCGGGCGGATGCTGGTACCCGACCAGTTCCAGCGCCAGTTCTCCACCGTGATCTCCGCGGCGGTTAGCTCTGCGACGAGCCCCGCGCATTTGTCGGCGAGTTCCTTCTCGGCGCGCAGCTCGGCCAGGGCGTGCTTCCAGTGGCCGCGTTTGGTGTTGCCCTCCCGCGCGTCGCGGGCCTTGGCCCGACGCAGGGTCCACAACGCATCGTCGACGCTTTCGACTTCCTGGAACTCGCCCAGCTCCACCAGGTCGAAGCCCTCATCCACGGCTTCGGAGAGGTTTTCGTCTGAGAGCTTGGATGCCTGGGTGGCGGCGGCCAGTTCGGCGGGCTTGAAGCCCATCGCGCGTGCGTGCCGGTTCTTGCGGGCCTTCGGAACGCTCATGAGCGAGAGCTGCTTGGCGGCGTCGATGTCATCGCGGATCGTGGCCTGGCGGCGATGCTTGTTCTCGATGAACGACACCGTCAGCGCCGCATCGTCCACGCCAGCCAGGTCATCGCGGATGATCGCCGGGACGAGCCGGTAGGGCTTCTTCTTCGCCTTCGCCTTCTTCGCGGCGGCCAGGGCCGCGTTGTTGCGCCGCTGTCCGAAGATGATGCCGAGCGTTCCCTCGTGCTCGCCGTTCTGCGGGCGCAGCACGAGCGGCGTGAGAACACCCAGCTCATCGACACTCGCCTGAAGTTCCGGATCGGGTTGCGTGGTGTCCTCGTCCTCGGTGTCGCGGTTCTTGCGGTGGTTGTACGGGTCTACGACCAGGTCGTGCGGGTCAACCCAGGCGAAGCGGCCGGTGAAACCCTCGACGGCGGCCGGGCGGTCTTCAGCGGTGGTGCTCATGCTCGTGGTCTTTCCTGTGAGAGGCGGGCGCACGGCGAGGTGCGCCCGCCCGGTGTCGTGAGGGTGGGTCAGGCGACCGCGGGGGTGGTACGGCGCTTGCTCGTGCGCTTCGCTGCCGAGGCGGTACGGCGCCCCCCGCTCTTCCTCGCCTTGGTCTTCGTGCTGGCCTTGGCCGCCGAGGAGGCGCTGTCCGTCTGCGGGGCAGGCTGGTCCGTTCCGGTCGTGGCGTCCGGGGTGTGCTCGGAGGGCGCCTCGGCAGCGGGAGGTATCGGGGTGCTGTTTGATCGCACGCGGGGCCGCTGCCCATCGAAGGCGGGCAACAGCACCGTGCGAACGGCGGTGAGGATCTCCTCCAGCGGGGAGGCGGTGGCGAAGTGAACGCCGGTGCTGTAGCGCACGCCCTTGGGCAGCCGGTTCGTGCCCGTCTCGCCGGTGTCGGCTGACTTCTTGGGAGCGGGGCCGCCGACGGCGAAGGTCTGCACGGCCTGGCCTTGCCACATGTGGCGTACACCGATGGTGCGGCCGTCGGGGTGGATGAGGCGGATCGCCTTGTCGGCGAAGCCTGCGGGGCTCTCTTCGGTGTCCTCGCTCCAGCCATCACCGAGGGCTTCGGCGAGGGGCTTGGCCAGCAGGTACAGGTCGATCTCGCTGAGGACTGCAGCCTCGGGTGCTTCGGCGTCGGCCGTCTCAGGGCCAGTGGTGTCGGCGGTGTCGGGTGCGATGGTGGCCGTGTCGCCCATGGGGGCTCCTGTTCCAAGAGGTGTGTGCGTTAAGCGTGTTGGTGTCGTCGGGGTGGGTCAGGGACCGGTGCGGACGGCGGCGGGGAAAGCGCCGGGCGTGTCCGGCTCGACTGTGCGGATGGTGCGCACCGTCTCGTCGCTCAGGTCCGTCACGCGGATCTTGGAGGTGAACCCGATGAAGAGGGCCGGGCCCTGGACTTCGGCGATCAGTGCTTCCTGGTCGAGGAGGAGGTGCCAGGCGATGGCCGCGTACATGTTCATCGGCTGGCCTTCGCTGTTCTCGGCGGCGAGGACGGCGGTTCCGGTGCCATCGGGGGCTTGTACGTAGGAGAGGATCTCGGGGTTGTCCTGGAGGGCCTGGTGGAGCTGGGCGCGTTGAGTGGGGTCGCTGGTGCTCAGTCGTAGGTCCGTGATCGTGCCGTCGGTGGCGACGAGCAGGGCGTGGACGGTATCGGGCATGGGTGAGTCCTTCGCGTGACGGTGAGGGTTACCCCTTCAACTGATAGAATTATTCTACTAACGCAAGGTGGGGTCAACTCCGTCCGCCCAGGTCAGGGGGTATGTGCCGTACGTCTCGACGCGGGGTGCGTCGGCTGTACGCAGGGGGTCAGGCTGCGATCCCCGGCACCTGCTGCAGCATCTGCTCAGCCTGCCGGATCGCCGCGACGAGGCGAGCCTTTCCGAGCAGCTCGTCACGGTGCTCGAACACGGCGCGGGCCTGCTTCATCGCGTCTGTGACCGCGTTCGGGTTCGCCAGGGAGTCGTCGCATGCGACGGTCACCTTCGGGCCGAGCGCCCAGATGATCGCGTTCACTGCGCCGCATGCTGCGGCTATCTGATCGATGTCAACCATCGACCACTGGAAATCTGCCGGGTCGAGGTCGTGCTCGCGCAGGTGCTGCGCGGCCGCCCGCAGGAGTCCACCGCTGCCGGCGGCCGGGTCATGGATGTGTTCGCCCCGCTTCGGCTCGTCTGCCAGCAACGGGATCTCCATGACCTGTCCGGCAACGACCATGTCGGCCATCGCGTCGGCCACCGGCGCCGGAGTGTGGAACTCGCCGAGTCCCTGTCGCGCCCCATGGGAGCGCAGGCACGTCATCGCCGCGGACAAGACATCCGTCGCCGCACGCAGGAAGGGGTCTGCGTGCGCGGTCAAATCGAACAGGCCCCGCCGGAGGGCGATTTCAGCGACGGCCTGTACGGCAGACACGCGGTACTCATCAACGTCATCGTTCAGCCACTCGTGGAGAATGCGGGCGCGGTCGATCAGGTCAGGCCTGTGCAGCCAGTGCATGGACCAGATCTCGCGGAGCATGGCGATCAACTGCGGCCCATCCTGGGCGAGGATTTGCTCTTTGAGGTCCGGGCCGTCCAGGTCCTTCTGCCTGATGAGCGCGAGTGCGGCAACGACGCCGATCGGCACCTCGATAGCTGTGCCGCCGTGGCGGTTATGCCACCGCTCGGCCACCGCCTCGCCGATCTCCAGAGCGCGCCGGTGCGGGTCACTGACTGGGTGCGGGCGGCCGGACCGGCGGCCTGCGGCGCTGCTTGCCGCCGGGGTCGGCCGAGGGGCTTCGGGGTGCGGCGGCGGAGATGCCTTTGAGGCGGCGCTGAATGTCGCAGGGGGTGCGGGTTCAGGTGTGAGCTCCGCGAACAAGTCGAGCTGCTGAGTCACGGCAAAATCGCTTTCCGTGAGGGGAGTTGGGCATAAAGGGACCCGCCCCCGACAGGGGCGGGTCCGGAAGGAAGAGGTCGGCTCCTATACCTGCAGCAGGTGCTTCACCTCGCGCAGGAAGGCGCGCATGGCATCGTGGTGCTCCTCTGCGAGCGCCTTCTTGATCAAGCTCGTTGTGCGCAGCGCCCCGGTCTGGGTGAGTTCATCGATCACACGCTTGTGGGCTGCTGCGAGGGCCTGCTGGGTGGCTGCCTCCGGCGTCCTGCCGTGCTCGGTGAGATCCTCGATCTCCTCGGCGACGGCACTCCACAGCGTGTGCACCGCCTCGGCCTGCGCCAAGGGCTCGATCAGGAAGTCGTCGAACGGGCGGCCCGCCTGGAGCGCCGCGGTGAGCGCCTGCCGCTCCTTGTCGTAGTTGTCGGCAGCCTTCTTGATCCGCTTCCCGGCCTCGGTAGCGAGCACGTACATCTCCTTCGTCTGTGGAGTTCGGGCCCTTCCCTCACTCACTTAAGAATTATTCTACTAACTATCGAGGTGGGGTCAACTGCGTCTATGCAGGTCAAAGTGGTCAGCCTTGGTCAATCCAGCAGACGCCGTACGGCGTCTGCCACACCCGGGACAGGCCTGCCTTGTTGATCTCCTGCCTCACCTGGTCCCACCACACCCGGCCGAACCGGTCGGTGTGCGGTTCGACAGCACAGGCGGCCGAGGTCCCCACGGGAGATCGTGCGATTTCCTCAAGTGTCGATGCGAAGCCGTGTACTCGCGCCCGCAGCCCTTGGTGCAGTTCGCCGACCTGGACGCGCCAGCACTCGTCGCGGATCCGTTCGCCGCGCTCGGCTGCCAGCGGCCATCCGTTCTCGGTGATCGCTCCGCACTGCTGAAGGGCTATCCAGGCCACTGCGCGCGTCCACGACCGGACCGCTGGCCGGAATGTCACCTCGCTGATGACCATGCCTTGAACCCACCTCGGGTCGGTCATTCGGGCGATGTTCTTCGTGTGCTGCTCCTTGGCCTCCGCTCGTGCCGCCACGTCGGTACGAGCCTTCCAATGGGGGACGAGGTAGGCCCATTCACCGCTGTTGCTCTGCGGGTGCATGAATCGCACCCGCCACAGTCCACGCATGTCCACGCTGGCTCTCCTTGACCCGCTCAACTGCGCTGTGGTGGGTGCTACTTGGGTGATGCGGTGAACGCGACCATCCACTCGGTGAGGCCGTTCGGGTCGACGGCCTGCCAGTGCTGTATGTAGTGGCTCGCCATGCGGGCGTGCAGAGCCCGGGCCTTTTCGGTGAACGGCACTCGCACCGGCAGATGCCCACGGCCCGAGGGCCAGGTCAGGCGGGTGGACTCAGGCGCGGCAGCCTCCAGGTACCAGCGCAGGTTCGCCTCGAGCCTGCCTGGAGTCTGCTGCTCGATCGGCTCTCCCTCCATGTGCGCGATGCCGTCACTGTCGTCGGCGTAGAAGGAGAGCAGGCTGCCCAGGGCGGCGTCGTCGGGCATGTTGACCCACACCATCTGCCCGTGCTCATCGTGCGGTTCGATGTCGATGACCGGGCGGTTGTAGGCCAGGCAGGTGCCGTTCATCTTGGACAGGTACAAGACGCTGACCCGGTCCCCGGGTTCGTAGGTGGTCATGAGCTTCCTCAACTCGAATGGTTACTTGGCGGTGGACTTGTACGCGGTGGCGGCGGCTGCACGCGCCCCGGTTGCCGGACAGGCGCCCAGCAGGCTCCGCAAGTGGGCCAGGACGCGGTCGTCGTCACCGTGCCGCTGGGCAAGGGCCAGGGCATCGATGGCCGCGGCTACTTCCCCAGTGGTGGTGGCGTGCGCGGTGCGGCAACGGCAGGTGTCCGCTGCGTACGTGGACAGTGCGGAGAGCAGTTCGCGGTGCGTGCTCTGCGGTGCGCAGCCGCGGTGGCGCATCGCCGGGCGGGCTCGACGGAGATGGCTGTAGAAGCGCAGGCCGGACCATCCGCACAGCAGGCAGTGCACGGGCCACAGCACATCGCTTCCGGGGTAGCCCGCGAGCGGTGCCCAGCCGAGTTCGTCGATGCGCGCCACTGCGCGAGCGGCAGAAATGATGTTGCGGACGGTGGGCTGAAGGCCAGCGAGGTAGCGGCCGATCTCCTCGGCAGTCGTTGGCGTATCGGTGGGAGGTGTGGGCTGCAGTTGGGGTGTCATGGCTGGAGTCGTCCTCGTGGCGTGCCGTGGACTACTTGGCGGTGTAGGCACGCAGCACGGCGTAGGCGGTGGCGATGCTGGTCTTCGGGATGGAGAGGGCCAGTGGCGTGTCAGCGGAGACGGCTGCCATGTCGTGGCGGATCTTGATGCTGCTGCCGGGCGTCTGGACGATCGTGAAACGGGGCCCGGCCATTGACGGGGTGGCGTTGAGTCCTGGGAATGCGTCGAGCACGCTGTGCACCTCGGCAGCGAAGGCGGCCGAAGGGGCCTCTGCGTCGGGTAGTTGCGCGGGGATGGCCGGTCGGGCGCAACGGATGGCCTGGTCGACAGTGAGCCGGTCCAGCAGCAGGCCGACATGCACAGCGTCGTCGCGCGGCGAGGTCATGACGAGTGAGATGAGGGGGTTTCCGCCATCGTCTGCCCGCAGTTCAATCTCGGTGCGTTCCACGCTCCCCTGACAGATCGCTGGAATGTGCGCGTCGCGCAGCGGCAGGCTCAGCAGGCGCAACGCTGCGATGGCATCCTTTCGACCGAAGTGCGGCAGGACCTTGGAGTGGATGACGTTCGCGACCGTCGCGCCGTCCAGTCGAGCCATCGGTGTCGTGGCGATGACCGGCTCGGCAGGCTGCGCCGGATCACTGGTCGTGCTGACGAAGGCCGTGATCCGGAGGCTGTCCCTGTCGGCGTTGAGGCTGCAGTGAAGGCCAAGGGGGTGGGACAGGATCGCGGTCTGCAGCAGGCCGAGGACCTTCCACTCCCGGCCCAGGGCGGCGGCGGTGTTGCGCGCAAGGGCGAGGAGGTGTGCGGGAACAAGTCGTGTGTCGTACATGGGTCTCTCTGTGGTGAAAGAGGGCAAGGTGGTGTCGCAGCCCGGTCGGACCCAGGGCTGCGACAGTTGGTGCGTATGCGTGCGGCGGGTGGGGCGTGAGGGTCCTCCATCCCCCAGTCGCCTAGTAATTATTCTACTAACTGAGGGGTGGGGGCAACTGCGGAATCCGGTCAGGGCGGTGGTGAGGATTGCGGGGCGAGATCCTCTGAGCCCTCTAGCCAAGGGCCTTTGTGGTCGAGGATGGTGACGGTGCCGCCTTGCAGGCGGGCGGGCCAAAAACTGGTCGATATGGAAGACGCAGGGTGCCGTTCGGTAGCAGGTGTTGGGTCATGAGTTGGCCGGTCGCTGGGCGCAGTCGCTGTGGGCGGCTCGAAGGTGGCGGGCTGCGGTGATCAAGGTGCATGCCTCGGCATCACGGCCCAGTTGGCTCATGGCGCAGACCTCGAACATCAGCGCCCAGTCGTGCGCGGGAACACCGTCGGCGAACTCGTCGAAGGTAGGCGGTCGGCGTGCTGCGGAGAGCCGCTTGTAGGCGTTGCGGACAATGCGCTGCATGGTCCGGTTCGCGCGCCTGGTCTGGCCGCTGGTCAGGCCGAGTTCCCCGACGATGTCGGCGGCGGCGTCCAGCGGCAGGTGCTTGTCGAGCACAGTGGCGATCGTCTTTCGGGAATCAGAGGAGTAAGAGAGCGCCGGGGCCGCGCGGAGGCGACCCCTCGGCGGGCGTCAATAGGCGGCCAGCCCGAAGATGAGCCAGCCGTCCTCACCGGTGTCGGTGGTGATCGGCAGTGCGCCGGCGGGTCCGTACTTGGAGCTGACCCGCGGGTCGTCGTTGTTGATCAGTTCCTCGGCGCGCAGCGTGGCGTCCTCTTCACTGCGCTGTGGCTCGTTGATCAGCGTGACCTTGTCCTTCTCAGCGACAGTGCCGGTGTAGCCGGAGTGTCCGTGATCCCACGCTGCTTGCTCGCGGACGGTCTTGAATGCGGTCTCAAGATTGTCTCCTGTGGCGATCGTGAAGAAGTCGACGGCGCCCATCTGGCGTGTCCTTCCGGTAGTTGAGGTGGCGGCATGCGTAGGCCCGCCCCGGTTCGGAGCGGGCCGATAAGGTCAGAGTCAGCGGATTCGTACACGCGGCCGGTTGGTGCGCAGTACGCGCTGGCGGTGAGGCTGCTGTATGTCCTGCTTGCGATAGATCTCGGCGAGCACCTTGTCGGCGCCTGTCACCGCCGATATCGCTTCCTGCAGGAGGGAGCGGCGCTCCTGCGTGCCGATCAGGTCGCCCCAACGCTCCATGGCCGCGCTGTCCGTGTGGTCCAGCCCCCAAAAGTGCGCGTACTCGCGCCACGCGTGGATCAGCATGTGCCCGGCCCAGGTCATCGCGGTCGCTGCCTGCTCCTCGGAGATGTCGTGTTCCGCGGCGACCTGGAGCACGGCGAGGGGGTCATGCAGCGTCTCGTTCACAGCAGATGGTTCCTTTCGCGTTCCAAGAAGTAGCTGGAGGAGCGCCCTCCAACTAAGAATTATTCTACTAACCTAGGGGGGGTGTCAAACCTGCTGTCCAGGTAAGAGGGGCGGGCATGGCGCGACTTCATGACTCGTCAGCAGGCGGCGGCAGCTGTCTCGTGGCGCCGCGAAGCCCGCTTGCGAATGCTCGCCGCCCCCGCACGCCGAGCCTCCGCCCGCTGCGCTGTAACCCGGCACTCTCCGCACAGCGGTTCCCCGAGACGTCGATGTCCCGCCACCCCGCTGCTCGTCCCGCATATCCCCGCCCGCGTCTCCAGCTTCGGCAGTGCTGGAGCGTCGTCGGCGGTAGTGACCGGCTTGCCGTTGATCCAGATCCGCCCCGCGCACACCCCGTCGAACAAGCTGGCCTCCGGCCGTACCCGCTCGTGGCACCGCAGCATGAATGGGCAGTCCGCGCATACCTCTAGTAGAGGCGTACAGACCTCAGCCAGGCGCCGAGGGTGGCGCACGAGGTCCTCGTCAGGCACATAGCCGTCAATGCCAGCGCACGGCGCAAGGGTCGTCCAGGCAGCGGATGTTGTAGAGGTGATCACGAGCAGGTCTTTCTCGCAGGGAGCGGTCAGGGGCTAGAACAGGGCGGGCTGCGCCACCGCCGCAGGCAGGATCACGTCGAAAGCGGAGGAGGCCAGCAACTCGAGCGCGGATGATCGCCGAGCCCATGGCCGGTAGAACGCGAACTCCCACTCCTTGGCCGTGCGGAACGGCCCAGGACAGGGCACATAGGCCGACTCGTGCGCGACTATGGCCTCGACGGCTTCGCGAAGTGCGCCGTAGCGCACCGGCGTCAGTGCCGCCTCGACGGCATGGTGGACGGTCTGCCAGGCGACGCGTCCGCTGCGGCCACCGCCATCAGACCAAACTTCGTAGACAAAGCCGTCGGCGTCGGGAGTCCAGAGCGTCCTGCAGCCAGCATCCGGCTCACCCGACAGGCGGCGCACGCTGCGCCGACCGCCCGCGTTCGCGAACTGGCGCCCACCCCACGCCGCACGCGCTGGGCGATCGGGCAAGTCGATGAACTCAAGCAGTGAAGGAGGGTCGAAGAAGTCGCGGACAGCCATCTTGAGGTCGTCGTCGGTGAGCTTCACGACGCGCTCACCGCGAGCGTGTGGGTGCACGACGCCAGGTGTCGAGTCACGGAGTCGACAAGCGACTCCAGGCTCATGTCACCGCGAGGCGCCTGCAGCGGACCATCAGGCAAGGTGTCGTGAACGATGCAGCGCCACGCCGGACTGGGATCGTCCTCGGGGACGTGGCTGACGTGCCAGCCCGTCAGCGCCTCGCGCCGCAGGGGAAGGGCGTCCTGGCCCCCAACGACCAGGAGCGTGCCGTTCGCGGTGACAGCACAGACGGCGAGGCCTCCGCGGGTCTCTATGTACGGGTGCAGGCCCATGCCGTCGAGTGCGGCATGTAGGTCGCGGTAGACCTCCAGTGCCTCCAGCTCGTCCGGCCCATAGTCGGCGCGAATCGTGGCGATTTCTCGGGCGAGGTTGTGCATGCCAGTTCCAATCAGTCAAGTTAAACATCGGCCTATATCTCACCAGTCGGCTGAGTCGGTGATCTGGGTTGAAGCTCCGAGTGCTCCCGGTCTGGTGCCAAAACCGCGGTGTCGGTAGCGGGGTGCGCGGGTGACGCCTTTGATGTCCCCTAGGTAAGTACCAGCCTATTTCCTGTGCTGGATTCGCCGTTCACCACCCCCTCCCGCAGTTGCCGCATCCGCACAGCGCGCATCTCCGCGATCCGCTGCACCGCAACGTCCGACAAGCCCTGGTCATCAGGGCGCTGCCGCATCTCGGCCAGCAGCCTCTCGCTTGCCTCCCGCTCGCGGACCTTGCAACGTTCCTTCTCTGCCCGTTCCCGCGCCCGCCGCTGCTCGCGGGGGCTGGTGCCGCAGCCACGGCACGAACTCCCCGGCCTGTCCGGGTGCGCCGGACACGACGGTGCCTCCGGCGCAGCTGCCTTGCCGTCAGCGTCGGCGGGCTCCCCTGCGGCGTCAGCCGCGGGGGTAAGGGGGGTCTCTTTCTTTGAGTACTTGCTCTGGTTACTACCTATAAACCCCGGTGAACCCGGGCCCGGTGAACCGCCCCCTGGAGAACCGACCCCCGGAAACCCGGTTTCGGTCGCCGCCCCCTTGTCCTCGGTCTTGGCGGCGGTGGCCTTCTTGGCGGCCCGCTTTGATCGGCGCTTCACGCGCTGCTCCTCGTGCCTGCGATATTCGTCCGCCGCCCACTCCTGCGCCTGGTCATACACCTCCGTGATTCGGTGCAGCGTGCCGTCCACGAGCCGCTCGGTCACCACGCGGTAGTAGCCGGCGTCCTTCAACTCGCGCAGCGCCGTCCGTACTGCTTCCACGCCCTCCTTCCCGGCATTGGCGATCGTCTCCGCCCGCACCTTCCACGAGTCCGGCTTCGCCAGCAGGTACGCCAAGATGCCCCGTGCTCGAAACGACAGCCGGGCATCTTCGAGGGTGGCCGTCGGCAGCACGGTGTAGCCGGTGCTGAGGTGGCGGCGCAGGATGGTCACGGAGCATGCCTCCAGGGCGGTACAAGAAGCAGAACGGTTCGAGGGAAGGGGGAGCGGCCCCCAGGTGATGGGAGGCCGCCGCAGGGCATGTCAGACCGGCGGGCGGGCCGGGCTGACCCTGATGGTGCGCGGCGTCTTCTGCCCGGCAGCATTGCGCCTGGGTACGACCATCCCGGCCCGGCGCAGAGTGTCGATCATGGCGTCTTTGTCCGGGACCATGGGCACGACCAGGTCGGCGTCCTCGAACCTCTCCACCATTGCGGGCACGTCCACTTCCTCTTTGGGATTGCCTCCGCTCCAGCCGAGGTGGTTCGACCCGTAGTTGCCCTCCGCAGAGTCATGCAGCGTGGCGCGGGCCTTCTTCTTCAGCCGCTCACCCTCGCGGTACATTTCGTGTCCCCGGACATAGTCGGCCAGGGCCTGGGCACGGTCGGCGTCGTCATGGACCAGGACCGTCTGCGCAGGCACCCCCGGAGCCGAGACCGGCCAGCATGCCTCAGCGAAAGGGCAGTTGTCGCAGATCACCGAGAGGCCGGGCCCGTCGTGATCGCGGGACAACTCCTCGGGGCTGGCAGCTTCCAGTACCCGGTCCACCCACCAGCGGGCCTCGTCGGCCAGCCAGGGGTCGAAGTCGAACTCTGCGATGTGCTCCTCGCCGGTGTCACGGCACACAAACCTGAACCGGATCCTCTTGACATCGAGGGGGCCGAGCCGGTGCAGATACCTCTGCCCGGGAATGTCGGCGAAACCGGCGGTGCGCAACAGGTCCGTGTACAGCAGGACTTGCCGCATCTCAGCCGCAGTAGGCCCGTACCGTACGACCCGGTCCCAGATCCTGCCGGACTTCGTCTTCACGTCCTCGACCGTGACGACCTCAGCAGGCTGGATGGGCCGGTGCCGCTTCGGCAGCCGTGCGGCCGTTGCCTCATCGAGTTGGACGACGTCGATGTGCCCGCGCAGTACGTCATCGGTGACGGTGCGCTCGATGAGCCAGTTGTATTCGCGCCGTGCGTCCTCGAGGAGGCCGCGGTGAATATAGGTGCCGAGGATGGCGGCTCTCATGTCCGGCGAACCGGTCCGCTCGGTGCCGGCGAGGATGTATCCGGCCCGGCGGGAGCAGATCGTGTCGGAGGCGCCGAGCTGCTTCTGGAGCGAGCGGGGGCTGCGGGCATCGACAGCATGGGCGGCATCCCAGATCGACACCGGAGGTGGTGCTGTGGTGGCGTGCGTGGTCACGCTGATCTCCAAGAGGGCATGCCGGGGCCCGGCCCTGAGCTGTGGGCCCCGACAGCAGTGAGCGGTGAAGGGTGTCGGTCAGGCAGCGGCGAACTCGTCAGCGGGCGGTTCCTCCGCCGCGTCTTCGGCCTCGGAGTCCTGCCCTTGCGCGGCGGCAGCAGCCCGCAGTTTCGCGTCATCCCCGGTGGGATCCGACAGTGCCTCGGGGTTCTTCAACTCGGCGGCCTGCCGCTCGATCGCGGCCCGCACGACGCGGATCTCCTCACGGGAGAGGGCATCGTCCGCACTTGCGTCGGTCCACAGCTTCTTCAGCTCATCCAGGCCGTCCTTGGCGGCCTTCTTGACCTTCGGCAGCCACCGCTGCGCGAGGTCGCCGGTCAGTTCGGGGGTCACCCTGGGCTGGGTGTGCACGGAGCAGCCCATCAGGTCGAACACGAGGCGCTCGACGGTGAAGTCCGGCAGCGTCTTGGGCTGTCCGCTGCGCGGTACCTCGAACTTCAGCGACCGTGCCCCGATGATCTGCGGGTCGCTGTCGCGCTGCAGCCGCACCCACACCGTCGCGTCGTAGGCGAGGGATTTGTGTCCCTCGACGCGCCAGTCCTTCGTGTTCGGGATCGGGTCGCCGTTGCCGTCCACGGCGGCGATCTCCTTGCCTCGGGCGAGCAGGATCACGATGCCCGGCATCGTGCGCACGAGGTACATGACGGCCGCCCATCGCTCGTAGGCGTCGTTCCACAGGTTCATCGTGGGTTTGACCTCGGCGTCCGGGTCCTGCCGCAGCTTCCTCTGGCCCTTGGGGGAGCGCCGGGCACGCTCGTTGGTCCAATTGACGAGCATCCGCCACAGCAGGGAGATCGAGTCGATGACCAGGACGACTGGGGGTTCCTGGGCGGCCGCCGCACGCTTGGCTTCGGCGTGGACAGCCTCGATCTGGCCGAGGATGTCGCGGTAGGTGCCGTCGTGGTCGATCAGCAGGTAGTCCGCGCCCGGTACCTGGGCGTACTCGTCGGCGGTGTCCTCGCCGAGCTCCAGCCAGTACGACTGACCGGTGCGCTCGGAACCGGTGAACTGCGCGGCGATGAATGACTTGCCTGCCTTCTCGTGGCCCTCGATGAGGATCTTCGGCCACGGCACGATGCCGGTGGGCTTGCGCGTGCGCAGGCGCGGCACGGTCACGGTAGACATACACATCTCCCAAAAAGCGAAGTAGTTAAGTATCGGCCTACTTCAGTGGCTGCGGAGCTGCCGGGTCTCGAACAGGGACGACCACTCGGGATGCTGTTCCAGCAGTCGGCGGGCGTAGCGGGAGCGGAAGTCATTGTTCAGCTTCCAGGGTTCACCGCGCGTTGCGCGCCCGTACTGCCAGCGCAGAACCTCGAACAGCATCCCTATGCCGACCCGCTTGAGTCCGCGGTCGACGCAGTCGGCCGTCAGGATCTCAAGCTGCTCCAGGATCCACGGGTTGAGCTGGTGGAACGCTTCGAAGCGTTCCTGGATGGTCAGCTCCTCGCCTGAAGTTTCCGGATGTCGCATAGGCGCGATCGGCAGTTCCAGCTGCATCATCACTACCCCTCCCAGTAGATGTGTACCGGCCTATTGTGCGACATGGTTGAGGGCGGCCTGTGGCCGCCCTCACCGCTAGAACTATTCTACTAACTGGGGCGCGGGGGTCAACTACGACGCCCAGGCGAACACTCGACGTGCGCTACCCCGTTTGGTGCACTCAACCGCCAGCCGTGCCGTAATTGCCGCGCTTCGCGATCGAAGAACCAGGCCCCTCGTACCGGCCATCCCGCAACGTGGCCGCCACGTCCTCGCGCAGCTGCCACGTGCCCTTACGAGAGCGCGCCATGGTCTCATCGGCCGCATCGAGGACTGTGTCCAACAGCCACAACGGGGAACTGGACAGCACATAGTCCTCCGGAGCCACCATGCCGAGACCCCGACGTCGAGCCAGCGCGACCTGCTGCTGCGTGACACCAAAAAGCTCGCCGTACTCCTGGAGACCCACGAGCGCCGGCAATTCGCCCTTCGACTTCGGGCGGAACGTCGCCCGCTGCTCCTTCACCAACTCGCGCAGCACGTCCTCGTCCAGCTGCCGGTCCTTGCCACCGGGCGGATTCGCGAAGGCCACCGCCAGACCACCCGGCCAGAACGGCTTACCCGAGACGATCGCAGCGTCGTCGTACGACAGGTCCCCCCTGAACACCCAGCCGTTACTGACCGTCGTGACGCCCACCCGGTACATCTTCGCGAACTCATGACGACCAACGATCAATGGCTTGGCCACGACAGCCTCCTTTCTCTCAACGACGCTCGGGTGAGCAGAATACTTCCACTGGCTGTGGATATCGCACCCGGAGTCGGTCTCGCGGCCCTGTTACGCTCGCGGGGCACATCGCAAGAGGTGCAGCAAGGCCCCCGTACCCAAGAAATCGCCAGATGCCGGTGCACGGGGGCCTCGCCACGCGGCCTCGCGTGCCTCACCAGGTGACCGGATGCAGCCCCGACGAAGCGGCAGTCCCTTCGACGGCAACGGCTGACGAACCTGGCCGCATCGCGGCAGGCCGAGATGGGCAGGAAGCCCTGTGCACACCACACCCGTCAACGACGCTCCACACGGTGCTAACCTGATCCGCCCCTACCGACCGGCCGACGCCCACGCCGTCCGATCACGCGTCAACGCCGACCGTCCCCCAGGGCAACCGACCTGCACAGCGCAGTCACTCGATCAGGCGCTGCACGGACGGTCCACCCGCGATGCGGCGTGCTGGCAAGAACTCGAAACACCCCGAACCGACGTGCTCGTAGACGACAGGGGCTTCGTGG
Organism: Streptomyces sp. NPDC002851; assembly: GCF_053591935.1. Lineage (NCBI taxonomy): Bacteria > Bacillati > Actinomycetota > Actinomycetes > Kitasatosporales > Streptomycetaceae > Streptomyces > Streptomyces sp. NPDC002851. Next base: position 114,176 of record NZ_JBSFUT010000003.1, read on the forward strand.
CAGGGGTCGTCTCGTACGCGGTCCGCCCCCGCGACGATGCCGTGGTGGTGCTATGGATGCACTGCCGCGAAGACACCGTGACGACCAGACAACTGGTCGACCACGTCCTCGAGCAGTCCCGGCACCGCACCGTCCATGCCTTCGAGTTCGCCTCGTCCTTCTCCAGCCTGGAGGGTCTCCCGGCGCAGCACCGCGCCGCCACGCGAAGGATCCTCACGGCCGCCGGATTCGCCGAGCGGGACTTGTGGCGCTACCTGCGCGCCGACCTTCCCATCGCCGGACTGAAGCGCCTGGCCCACTACTCGACGCGCCCCACCGGCGACCAGCCCGGCAGGCACCTTGTAGTGCGCGACGCAGGCAGACTGGTCGCTGAGGCCGTCATCAGCGATCCGGTCGACGGCATCGGTGTACTTCGCTGGGTGCACGTCGAACCAGGCGCGCGCCGACAAGGGCTGGGGACAGCGGTTCTCGCTTCTGCCCTGGACCTGCTGGCCGGTCTCGGCGCTCGGGAGGTCGTTGCCTTCGTCGACGACGATGCACTGGGCGAACTCGAACGTGACCGCCGAGCAGCCAACGCTCTCTATGACTCCGTTGGGTTCACAGAGGTGGACCGCCTGTTTTCCTTCACCCGCGAACTTCGATGAGGTGTGCCTCGCCGCCGGAGGGATCTGCTTGGCGGCGAGGCACCCTCAGCCTGAGGTCACGACCGACCGGACTGGGAACCACGAGGTCGTCCGGCCAGGCCATCACCGTCAGGCCGCGTGGTGGCCTGACCCGCTGCCGCGCACGGCCAAGTCCAGGGCCGAACCTGTCACCTGTGCACCAGCAGTTCGGTGGGTGCGTCCGTGCTCCACTGGATCACCGGTCTTCGTCGGCAGGGTGCGGGTGGGGCTCTCCGACTCCGGTGGAGTGGAAGACAGAGCCACTTCGAACCAGACGGTCTTTCCTGCCGGGTTGGGCTGTGTGCCCCAGGCTGCGGCGAGTGCCTGCACGAGGAGGAGACCGCGGCCGCCCTCATCATCCGACGCTGCACTGACCGGACTCGGAAGGCGAGCATCAACGTCCGTGACCTCCACACGAATCCTCTGGCCCATTCGCCGTACGTAGACGACGCAGGCTTCCTCGGCGTGAGTGATGGCGTTGGTGACCACCTCGCCGGCCATCAACTCAAGGTCACGCTTGGCTTCGTCGCTGAGTGACACGCCCAAGTCCTGGGCGATCTCGACGACTCGCCGCCGCGCAGGCGGCACCGCCTCCACGCAGCCTGCGACCCTGAATCCGTGCGGCAGATACTGGAGTTTGCGGCGCACCATGACGGCAACCTCACTTGATAGCGGCGCTGGACGTGAAGAAACCATTCCAGTCTTCGCGCCGCGCACGCGGACAGATTGTCCACAGGAACTACACGCTCACACTCTTGACGCCGCGGGGGTCTGTGGAGCTGCGCCCTCTCAAGGGGCGGAGTTGCTGCTCCGCCTTGAGCAGCGCAATCAACGCGAGGACGCCAACGCGCTCACCGTCACCCCCGAGGCCCTCGACGACTTCTTCGCCCGCTTCGAGCTCCCGGCCCCCGACGAAGACGCGATCGTCTACACCGGCGACGTGAGTCCTGCGGCCCTACGCTGCCTAGCGATCAAGCGGCCTGCCCTGGCCGACGCGGTGATGGGCTGCGTGCGCGGGACACACCATGGCCGCGTGACCGTCCGCAGTCGGCATGTCCTCCGCGTACCCCCAGCCGTCCGGTAGGCGCCATGTGCCGTCCAGCCGCCGTACGGGGCGATGGGTGCGGAAGTGCGCGTGACACCGGCGGACGTCGTCGGTGATGTCGACATGGTGGCAGGCCCCGATCAGGGAAGTGTCCGGCCAGCGGCGCACGATCAGCACGTAGACGCCGAGCAGGAGTGCGGCGATGACGAGTGGGACGATGATGTGGCTCACCTGGCCCTCCGGTGCTTGTCGGAATTGTGGGCTTGGGCCAGGAGGAGCGCCGCCACGCTCCCCGCCTCGGTGATCGCACCGGCGCGCACGGCCTCGACTGCCTCGGACAGCGGCCTTCGCTGCATGGTCATGCCGACCTCAGTGTCATCCCGGCCCAGCAAGCCTGGCCGCAGGCCACGGGCAAGGACCAGATGCGTGCGCGCGGCCGTAGTCGCCGGCAACGGGTCGATGACACCGAGAGGGCTCAACTCGTCGGCGACCAGGCCCGTCTCCTCCTCCAACTCGCGGCGGGCCGCGGCCAGAGGGCCCTGACCGCCGCAGCCTCCACCTGGTAGGTGCACGACCCGGCGACGCTGGAGATAGAAGTTGTCCTCCACCAGAAGCACCTGGCCGTCATCGTCGAGCGCGACCACCCGCACCCCGTCGTCGACCGTAACGTGCTCGTACGTGCCTTCATGGCCGTCCGGACGCACCACCCGGTCCCGCCGCAGTGACAAGAACGGCCCTCGATGCAGTTCCTCGCTCCCCAGCCTTCGCCAGCCCATGATTCCGATTTAAGCCGATCAGGCTTCGGTGACGGAAGAGCAAGGGGCCACACGCAACAGGCACTCCGGCGGCTCCTGACCGCGGCCCCCGACCTCGTCCGGGTCAGGCACGTTAACCTGCACCGCCTCTACTCGCCAGTGGCGCCTGCCAACGCGCAGCACCACGCCGACCGCCGGGAGATGCGGTAGGTAGATGGCGCCGCTCGTGTTGATTGCAGCACTTCGCCGGAACCCAACGTGAACTCGAAGAACGAACTGACAAACCTGACGCCACACGTGCGGCGAACCGTGAGTTGCCCCGACCCCTGAACCGCAGGCCCGGCAATGGTCGATGATGATAGCTACGGCGGACGGATAGCTTCTCGCACGTGCAGCCGCTGGTCATCCGCCCGAGCGCCCGGGGCGTGGCCTGGCGGAGCCAAGAGAGGGGAAGACGAGGTGGATGAGCCAGAAGTGTGTACTGGTGACCAGGGTGAGCAGCACCTCGCCTTTAGTTCGATCATGCTGCAGGAGGAAGTGGGCTGCTTCAGCGCCAGGGCCATGATCGACGATATGCAGGCGGCGCTGAGCCGGGAGGCGATGGCCGCCCGACTGCGAGAGCGGGGATACGGCGGGGTCGGGTAACGATGCTCCCGTACGCAGGACTTGAGAACACTCGATCCACCGGACGGACGCGGCCTGTCCTGTCGAGCCCATCACAGCGTGCGAACGGGGCTCACGGCCTAGCTGCGCGGTGCCGGGTAGGCGAGAGGACGAGGGCGAGTGCTGAACTCGTCCTCGTCCTCAGCGTCATGTGCTGATCACCTACTAGCCAAACCACCAGGCCGACACAGCAGAATCCCCTGAGGTTGTCACAGCCGTGGCGAGGCAGGCGGCTGCTGACAGAGTGCGTTGGCGGTCTTTCGGTCCTCCACGCGCTGCACGGCTTCGCCGGTGCCGAGGACTGCGGCGACCAGGGCGAGGATCAGCCCGGTCGGTAGCCCGTCGACGTAGTAGGCGATCAAGGAGAGCGCCGCGGCGGCGATGGCGTAAAGGCGTGTGCTGTGGGCATGGATGAAGTCGATCAAGGTGTCAGTTCCCGTAGGCGAGTCGGTGCAGGAGGTCCCAGCCGCGGCGGCCGATCGCCGGGTCGTTGGGGCGGCCAGTGGTGAAGAGGTTGTGCTTGCGGTTGAACCCGGCCACGGCCTTCTGCGTCTGAGGGCCGTAGTTGTCGGCGAGTGGTACTGACCGGTCGAGCCAGCCGGTGTCCTTCAGGGCCTTTTGAAGGCCCTTCGCAGACGGTGACGAACTGCCCGGAGCAAGACCGTTCGGAAACGGAGGCGGCGTGTAGGAGCCCCCGCCTGAGTTCCGGGGAACGGCGAGCCTCTGCCCGGGCTTGATCACGTACGGGTGCTTGATCTTGTTGGCGTGCGCGATCTGCGCCCAGGGGATACCGAGCTTCTTCCCGATGCCGGAGAGCGTGTCTCCACTCTTGACGACGTACGTCGAGCCGCTCCCGCCCATCGACGCGGCGCTCGAACTGCCTCCGGATGGCCTGGACTTCAACCGGGCGGCAACCCGCTCGCGCAGCCAGCCCATGGTGAATCCCTTGGGGTCGATCTTGCCGGGCTGCCACTCCTTGTGCCCGATCACGCTCGCGGTACTCCAGCCGTGCACGCGGCACAGCGCCGTGGCTGCGCGCTCGATCGCATCGAGCTGGGCGGGCGGCCACGGGTCGCGGCCGTCACCAAGGTTCTCGCACTCGAAGCCGTAGAAGTGCGTGTTTCCATCGGTGTTGGCCTCGTTTGCCTTCGGCAGTGCGCGCTCCGCGATGACGGCCCGCAGCACGTCGTCGTCGCCGCGGCCGGCATGGTTGGCGCGGCCGTGCCCGATCAGGTGCACGGTGCCGTCCTTGGCGATCATGCCGTGGCACAGCGGGCCCGGCAGGCCCTCGTAGCCGCGCTCAACGATGCCCACGGTGCTGCTCGTGCCGGAAGTCACGGTGTGGTGGATCATCACGCCGTTCACCGGACCGAACGGCCCCTTGTGGTTCCGGTTGTGGGTTCTCCACCCCGGCCGCTCCACCACACGCACGCCCTCGGCGCGCAGCGCGGCAACGAGACGGTCGGCACTGATAGGTGTCGCCACGTTCGGTGCTCACTGTTCTCCCCGCGCCCGAACTGAAACTCAACTACCCCTGGATAAGCCGGGTTACGGGGAGGTGCCGCGGGATGCGAGCCACAACTGCAGCGCCATCAACAACACCGGTGACACAAACGAGCTGAACACCAGCCGACGCGTCGCCAGGGCCTGCGCCTGGTCCTCGCGACGCTGCTGCTCTGTACGCTCCGTCGCCTGATCATGCTCGCCGCGCAGCCCGGACAGCCCGGACTCGATCTGGCTGATGCGCTGTTCAACGGCCCGCCGATCGGCCCTGTACACATCCACGGTTACCACTTGGTCCAGGCGGGCGGCGAGCTGGGCGAGATCACCGCGGAGATCCTCACGCAGCTGTGAAACGGCGCGGTGCAGCTCCCACAGGGTGGGCTCGGCGCTCGGCGACACCGACATCGTGATCACTCCTGGCGCCCGCGCCCCAATTTGATCGTACGTGTCCCAACGAAGACGCAGCAGGTCTCGCACTGGACCACTGGGCTCGCGTTCCTTTGCGGAGACATGCTCCTCGGTTCATCTGGACCGGGGCAACGAGAAGAAGCATTGAGACCATGAAGGAGTCGCCGACAGAGCGCAACAACAGGTTCAGCTGACTGCCGACTTTGACAACTCCTCCTGAGCGCAACCTGACGTCAACAACATGATGTCACTCGTTCGAATGAATCTCGGGCTGTGTGCCCTGTATTGCTCGGCCGGATGAGCGTCGAAGCGATCCCGTGCCGCGTGACGTGATGCTGCTGCGGTCGCACCGTGACTGTCCATGAATGCCCGGCTGCGGACACGTCGTTGATCATCATCTGCGTATCCCGACGCCGTCGCATGGGCGTAAGCGGGATTCCCACTCGACTGGGGGACGGCACTGTTCGATTCCAAGCGGATAGCATCCCTTCATCGCCCAGCCGTGAATTTGCAGCATGGGATTGCATGCGCCTGCTGCCTGCAGGTTCATGGCGCGTGGAGACGGGTGAAGAGGTAAGTCTGGTAATCGAACATAGAGGCAGGAGGTGGCGTGTGAGCCAGCATTGGAACGGCATGTCAGCGAGTTCGCTCGATGTGTCGTGGATCAAGAGCCGAAAGAGCGCAGCCAACGGACAGTGCGTCGAATTGGCCGCCCTCCCGGCGGGTAAGGTGGCGATGCGTAACTCGACCGACCCGGCCGGACCGGCTCTGGTGTTCTCGGCGTTGGAACTGGAATCCTTCCTCGACGGAGCACGCAACGGTGAGTTCGACTACGTGGTGACGGCGAACTAGCGGGCCAGGAAAGGAGATTCGAGAGACACGAGGAGTTTCGGTGTGCCATCATGAGGCATATTCACTCATGAACGGAGCCGAAGTTCGTGTCCCCGGACTCAATCCCACTCTTTCGTCCGGCCCGGCCAAAGGTCGGGCCGGACACCAGCCCCACGGCCGCCCTCATTGTTGTTGGAACGACCCTCCGTGATCTGCGGGGCGACCTCAAGCAAGGGCAGGCCGCCAAGCTGATCAACGTGTCCGGATCGACGATTTCCCGAATGGAGCGCGCGGAAATCCCCGCGGACGTACGCAACATCCGGGACCTCGCGCGAGCGTATAAGGCTCCCCAAGGGCGCCGTGATGAACTAGACCTTCTCGCCAATCGCGCACTGGAACCTGAGTGGTACGTGCATCGACTCAACGATTGCACCCCCTCCTATGCCCGGCGCTTGTTCGGGCTGGAGAGTCAGGCGATCTTCCTGATGTCGTACGAGTCGACGGTCGTGCCGGGCCTGCTGCAGACACCTGCCTATGCGCGGCATGTCTTCAGCACCGGTCTGCGTCTAGACGAGGAAGAGGAACTCCGCCTGCGTGTCGAGCTCCGGCAGGAGCGCCAACAGCGGGTGTTCGGCCAGGAGCAGCCGCCCCAGGCGATCTTCCTCATCGATGAGTCCGTTCTGTATCGTCGAGCAGGCTCCGACGAAGTGATGGTAGAGCAGATGCGCAGGCTCCTTGAACTATCCGACGGGCACGGCATCACTATCCGATTCGTCAAGCTCGACAGCGCGATCGCCTCCAACGCAGCTGGCGCCGGCACCGGCTCAATGACCCACCTCCAGTTCGGGCGCGGCGGTCTGCCCGATCTCGTCTATCTGGAGGGATACGACGAAGCGAGCTACCGGACCAAGGAGGACGATCTGGAGCGGCACGTGGCGCTGCTCCTTCGGCTGAGCGATGAGGCGTGCGCGACAAGGGCCGAGAGCCGCGAGATGCTGGCAAAGGCCATCAAGCGGTTCTCGGCCTAGTGTTCCTGGGTTCGGTCAGTCAGGAACAGGCACCTGCGCCAGTCCGCCGTACTCCGTCCACTCGATACTGCGCTGGCGCTGCTGTAGCTCGGAGTCGGGCCTCCAGTCCGTGACATCGACGAGGCCTGGCTCCTGGATATTCAGCCCTCTGAAGTACCTGTCGACGTCACGCTTCTCTCGGACACGACCCCAGTTGCCGTGGGTCTGTTGCAGCATCAGCTCAGTGACGCTTCCTCGCACAGCGGGGTCGTCGCTCACGAGCTGGCAGAGCACCAGAAAGCTTCCAGGCTCCAACTGTTCGACGACACGCTGCACCAGGCCCTCGGGGCATGCACTGTCTGGAAGGCAGTGGAGGACCGAGACGAACAGGGCAGCGGCAGGCTCATCAAAGCTGATGAGACGCTTGAACTCGGGGTGCGCGAAGATGCGGTCGGTGTCCCTCATGTCAGCATCGATCACCGCAGTCCGGTCGTTTGCGTCCAGGATCGACTTGGCATAGGCAAGCACCACAGGGTCATTGTCGACGTACACAACCCGGGCTTCCGGGGCCACTCTCTGAGCGATCTGATGCACGTTGTCCTGTGTCGGGAGGCCTGCCCCGAAGTCGATGAACTGACGGATGCCGTGTTCTTGCACCAGCGTCCGCACAACTCGCTGGAGAAACCGCCTGTTGTTGCGAGCCAACTCACGGGTGGTCGGCGCTGATTTCAGCAGTAGCCGACAAGCTACCCGGTCAGACTCAAAGTTGTTACTCCCACCCAGTAGCCAATCATACATTCTGGCCGCACTCGGAACAGATAGGTCAACGCGCCTCTTGTCCGCCAACGAGCAGTCCCCTCACGTGCGTTCGCTTCGATACGAGACGAAAACGCTCATCGTAGAAGGGCAGCACTCAACGCACCACCGCCAGGAAGGGTGACGGCGGCGTGCAGGGAGGCACAGGTCCACTTTGTCGGATGCGCTGACCTCGCAGCACGCAAAGAGCAAATGTGCTGTTGGAATATTCAGTGAGGTGGCAGAATCCCCTTCCTGCTCATGTCAACACCCGGCAGCAGGAGCTCCGGCGTTCCGCCAGCCTTAAGCACACCTCCACTTCGGACCCCTCCACGCCCATCACATCGGCAGCACGCCGCGCGTCCAGCCCCAACCTTCGGCACAGGACCACGCAGTCGGCACTCTTTCCCGGCAGGCCGCCGTACAGCCTTCGCAGATCCGGATCCCCCAGCGTTGGGGTCGTCAGGTCGTTGACCTGGTCACGCAATTGGCACCAGATCTCTGCTGCAGGACTCGGCTGGCCAAGCAACCACCGCCAACGGCCGGCCGCCAAGTCGAATGTGCGCTCCACCGCGGTGACCGTCGCCTGAGCATCACGCAGACGTGCGCTCGCGTAAGCGTGATACCAGACATGCTGGAGCTGAACGAAAGCAGCAAAACCCACCTCTGTCACAGTGGTTCGCAGCTTCGAAGTACGCATAGCGCCAGCGCGGTCCTCGCCGCTGAACTCCAGTTCGCCCGAGGACTCAGCAGAGCTTCTCGACAGCGTCGCGCCGATTGGACCGCCATCATGAACAAGGGACACGAGCCCCCCAGCCTCTCCCCGTAGACGGTATGTGCCCAGGACGTCACGGGCCCAGCAACTCGGTGCAGGGCCCGTGACGGCCTTCTAACTACGGTGAGACCAACGGAGCTGAATCCCCGCATGCCAGGACAAGCCGATCATCGTGAGGAGGAAGGCGGACTTCGCAGAGTCAACCTCGACGTCGGCGGTGAGTACCCACAAGGTGACCGCGGCGGACAGCACAGCACTCAGCCGAACCACTACGTGCCCAGACCGGGATCCGCGGACATCTTCTGGCGCGAAATTGAAACTGGTACGGTGAATTTGCCCGGAGGGAGCCGATGGCAGCCCTCGGTGAAGTCGGTCGAGCATTCTGACGTTCCTCTCGATTGAGTTCGCGCCCTGGGGTAGTGGTGCCCCCCACTTCCCCAGGCGGGCCCCTTCATCGGGACTGCAGCGAACCTACATCCCGCCGAACCCGGAACCTTGCGCTCCGCCCCCTCCTGCAAAGTCAGATTGCGCGGACGTCGCACCACGAAAATGACTGATCATATCTGGCCATCTCCGGTCGAATCTGAACGCCGGTGAAACGCTCAGGGGTACCCCGTTGGCCCGGATCCGAGACGAACCAAACGAGGGTCGTGGCGCTATTTGGCGTTACGGCCAAAATCCTGGTTGAAAGTCGACCGAGTCTGGGGCCTCGTCGACTGATCTGCGGTGGCTTTGCCCTCGATCGCCCGCTGGGACGGGGCCACCCGCACCGGCCTCGGCCTCGCCCGCGACACGGTCCGCCGCGGGCTGCGCTGGGCTCGTTCTGGCCGGGCCCTCACAGCTTCACCGGGCGATCGTCCAGGACCGCTCGCAGCCTGTTCTCGGGGCGGGAAGGCTCGGCCAAGAGACCGCAGATGTCACCGGCCTTGGCTACTGAGAGAACGTGTGGGTCTGGATGGGATCGAGGCGGGGGCAGGGCGATTCAGACCCTCGTCTGCAGAGCTCCGTGCCCTTCGCTCAGCCGTTCTTGAGGTGCGTCATGAGGGTCTGGAGGTCGGTCCAGGTGCTGGCCGTGGTGCCGTCGCCGAGGGGGTAGTGCATGGCGGGGCGCTGCGCGGGGCCGAGGGGAACGGCCTGAATGGCCAGGGGTGGGCGTCCGGCGTGGGAGGCGCCGATCTGCTCGGTTTCCTTGGCGCCGATGGTGAAGCTGACCGGGATGGGCTGGGCCTCGCGGTGGGGCGGGACGGTCAGGTCACGGCGGGCGGCGCGGAGGCTGGTGACGAGGCTGGTCAGCCCGTATTCGGCGGCAAGCGCGGCCGCGAGGACTTCGATGGCGTCCAGCGGGGCTGCTTCGTCGGGGGAGTAGCCCAGGGCGAGGGTGATGTCCTCTTCGACGCCGGCTTGGGTGCGGGTGATGCGAAGGGTGGCGATAGCGGGGCGGTCTGGGTGGCCGACGGCGATCGCGAGGGTGGGTTGTGAGGCTTGGGCACGTGTGCGGGCCAGGTCGGTCAACTGGCGGGTGGACCAGGGCAGGTTGACAGGTTCGGCGGTGCTCCAACCGGCGGGCGGGGCGCCGGTGAGGTGCTGCCAGCAGGTTTCGAGGGCGCCGCCCAGGACGAGGCTGGCGTCGGGGGTGTGGCAGGTGTGCAGGGACAGGATGAGCTGGCGCTCGCCCGGGTCCGTGGCAGACTCGTCGGCGGTGAAGGCCGGGGACGTGGGAATGGTGCCGTCACCGGTGCGGGTGGGGGCGAAGCGACCCTCCTGCCAGTGCAGTTCGGCCCCGGTGAGGCCGTCGAAGTAGTCGCTAGTGTTGGGGTTGACGATCCAGCGGTGCGGGCTGCTGGCCAGGGCCGCGCGCATGGGCAGGGTCAGCCGGGTGTGCGGCGGGGTGACGATCTGCAGCGTGCGTCCGCTCGTCGTGGCCGTACGTAGTGCATCAGAGAGCCCGGTGGTCAGGGCGATGCGGGGACGTTCGGTGAGGATGACGGCGGCCCGGTCGGTGAGGACGTCGACGGCGGGCAGGGCGTCGTCCGGCTGGGGGATGGCGGTGGTGTCCGAGGCCAGGGGGACGACGTCGGTGGTTGCGGCCTCGGTCGGCCAGGTCGTGCCGTCGAGGATCTCGGCCAGGCGGCCCGCAATCGATCCGGCCAGGCGGCCTGCCTCGGGCACGGCGGTGGTGGCGCGGGCTTCGGTCCACCACACCGGGCCCTCGGGTACGGGTGTTTCGTCGCCGAGGAGGCGGGCTGCTTCGCCAGGGACTTGGACAAGAACGGGGGCGTCGACGGTGACCAGCGGGCTGCCGTCGGGCGTGCACAGGTGGACGGCGGCGCCGTCGTGGAGGGTTTCCACGCCGAGGTTGGGGCCGCCCGCGTAGAGCCCGGCCAGGAGAACTGGAATGTCGGGCGTCTTGGGGGTGAGGGCGATGACGTCCTTGGTCACGGTCGTGCTCCCGCTTTGTGCGCTGCGGCGGTGGGGTCGGTGAGGGCGGTCTGGATCAGCTGGTGGCGGCGTCCGCGGCGGGCCAGCATGCCGCGTCCGGGCGGCTGTTGGGAGGCGTACAGGCCGGGCAAGAGCGGGCCCTCGCCGCGATCACCCGTCATCACCAGCGCCGTCGACCCAGATTCCCGCAGAGTGGTGAGGAAGGGTTCGTACATGGCGCGGGAGGCGCCTGCGACGCGGCGGGCGAGCACGAAGTGCAGGCCGATGTCCTGGGCCGAGGGAATGTAAGGCAGGAAGGGTTCCAGGGGCTGCTGGCCCGCGGTGGTGAGGATGTCGTAGTCGTCGATGAGGATGACGATGCGCGGGCCGGAGAAGGTCGTGAGGCTGGTGAGGGTGTCGTGGTTGACGCCCTCGTCCGGCATGCGCTTGTCGAGCTCGGTGGCGATGCCGTTGGCCAGGGCGTTAGCGAGTTTGATGTTGTACGCGTAGCCGCCGCGGTACGGCTCGGGGACCAGGCCGCGCAGCCCGCGCCTCGGGTCGAACACGCCGAAGACAAGTTCCTCGTCGGTGTAGCGGGCGGTGAGCTGCTCGACGATCAGCTTCAGCAGGTTGGTCTTGCCGCACTCGTCGTCGCCGAGGATCAGCAGGTGCTGGTCGGAGCCGAACAGGTCGAGGGTGACCGGGGCGAGGGCCTCCTGGTCCACGCCAATCGGCACCTTCGTCGGCTCGATGGCGACCGTCGGCAACTTGGCGGCGGGGAGTTGGGTTGGCAGGACGCGGACGGGAGCGGCGAGGTCGCCGTGCCAGGCGGAGCGGATACGCAGGGCCGCGTCCTCCAGCGCGACGGCCAGGTCTCCGGTGGCGGTCGTGCCGTCGATGCGGGGCAGGGCGACGTGGGCGAAGAGCTTGCCGTCGGTCAGGACCCGGCCGGGCTCGTCCGCGCTGAGGGTCTCCGACAGCTTGCGGTCGATACCGGAGTCGGCCGGATCGTTCAGGCGCAGCTCCAGGCGGGTGCCGAACATCGACTGGGTGGCGATCCGCACATCGTTCCAGCGCAGCATCCCGGCGACCACGTGGATGCCGTAACCACCACCGCGCTTAAGGAGATCGTTGATGTCGTCCTCAAGATCGGTGAACTCGTCCCGCAGCGCGCCGAAGCCGTCGATCAGCAGCACGATGTCCGTGGACGCGAGCTCCGGTATCCGTCCCTGGGCGCGCAGGACGCGCAACTGGTCGATGGAGTCGATGCCGTGGGTACGGAAGAGCTCCTCGCGCTCATTCAGCATGGTCCGGACCTCGGCCACGGTGCGCGCTGCGCGTTCGTGGTCGGCGCGGCCCGCGATCCCGCCCACATGCGGCAGCTTCGCCAGCGCACTCAAACCGCCCCCGGCCAAGTCCAGGCCGTACAGGGCGACTTCAGGCGGAGTGTGGGTCAGGGCGAGGGACAGGGCCAGGGTTCGCAGCAAGGTCGTCTTGCCGGTCTGCGGCCCGCCAATCACCGCTGTATGCCCGCCAGAAACCGTCAGATCCAGGTACCAGCGTTCCTTGCGCTGTTTGGCCGGGTCATCGAGGAAGCCGAGCGGCGCGCACAGAGGTCGGCTGCGGTGCTGCAGATGCAGTCCACGTTCCGAAGCCTGCAAGGGGCCGACAGCGGCGTCGAGCGAGACGGCGTCGGGCAGGGGTGGCAGCCAGATGCGGCGCACCGGCTCAGCGGCCCGGACGAGTTGTTCGACCATCACCGACATGACGCTGGGCCCAGTCTCGCGCTCGCGCATCGCCGCCCCTTCCTCCGGGGCTTGTTCGGCGTCGGTGCGGGAGCTGAAGGCCAGATACGTTCGGGCGAGCGGCTCGTCGTCCTTCTTCTCCCGAAGGGCCGGTCCGCGGTAGCCGCCCGAGACGTATCCGGCCTTGAAGCGTTCGTACGTCGAGGTGTCGACCTTGAGGTAGCCGAAGCCCGGCAGCGGCGGCAGGTTGAAGGCGTCCGTGGTCTCCAGGACCGTACGCGACTCGTCCGCCGAAAACGTCCGCAGACCCAGACGGTAGGACAGATAGGTCTCCAGGCCCTTGAGCTTGCCCGCCTCGATCCGCTGACTGGACAGCAGCAGATGCACCCCGATCGAGCGCCCAATGCGGCCGATGGACAGGAACAGGTCGATGAAGTCCGGCTTGGCCGTGATGAGTTCGCCGAACTCGTCGATCACGACGAACAGATGCGGCAGCGGCTCCAGGCCCAGCTCTGGCTTCTCCGCGCGCAGGGCAGCGTAGTGGCCGATGTCGGCGACGTTCCCGGCGTCCTTGAGAACCTGCTGGCGGCGCTTGACCTCACCCGCGAGGCTGGTGTGCACCCGCTCCACCAGCCCGGCCTGGTTCTCCAGGTTCGTGATCACCCCGGCCACGTGTGGGAGTTGAGCGAACGGCGCGAAGGTCGCACCACCCTTGTAGTCCACCAGGACCAGCGCCAGATCCTCCGGCGAATGCGTCGCCGTCAGGGCCAGGACGAGGGTGCGCAGCAGCTCACTCTTGCCCGAGCCGGTCGCCCCCACACACAACCCGTGCGGCCCCATGCCCAGCTCCGACGACTCCTTCAAGTCCAGGAGCACCGGTCGGTGGTGGTCGTCGAGGCCGATCGGCACCCGCAGGAAGTCCCGCTCGCTGCGAGGCGCCCACAGTCGGCCGAGGTGCAGCGCGCCGGGATCGTCGATGCCGAGCAACCCCGGAAATTCCACCGGGCCGGAGACGGGGGTGCCTTCGGCTACCGACTCGGCCGAGAGCCGCAACGGTGCCAGCATCCGCGCTAGGCCCTCCGCGCCGGCCACCGGCACACTGTCGACCGCCCCGTGCACGGACACCGCGGCCTGGGGCACCCGCAGGTCCTCGACCGTGACTTGCCCGCCGTCCTTATCGACGGTGATCCGCACGGCGACATGATCGGGTTCGTGTACCTGCTGCTCGAGCAGGTGCACCACGGTCACACCCATGTCGGCGAGGGCGACGGCCGCATCCGGGCGGGGGAGTTCCGCGGCAGTGTCGCCGTACTCGTCACTGACGACCACGAGCCGGTCGGCGAGTTTGAGCGCGTTGCGGTCGGACAGGCCGCGCCGCACCTCGGCGGCGTACGAGGCCCGGCGCCGTAGATCGCTGCGCAGCAGGTCGGCCAGCTGATCCATGCGCGGGGCTATGCGCCGCGCGGCCACGGGCCCGTCCTGCTGGTCCGCGTTGAGGACGTGCGGCAGCCACTTCGCCCACTCCCAGTCCTCCAGACGCTCACCTGGAACGGCGAAGGCGAGCGGCACATCGTCCGGGGCGTGGAGGGCGGCGGTCTGGACGACCAGGGCCCGGGCCACCCTCAGTACGGCTTCCCGCTCGCCGACGATGCTGACATTGCCCGCCCTATCCAGCGGCACGGTTAGCGGAAGGTCGCTGCTCGTGGTGTAGCGGGCCTGCAGCGAGCGGGCCTCATTAAGCATGAACGGATCCGGCGGGGTCAGCACGCCGCCCTGGCTCTGCCCGATCGTAAGGTCCTGGACCGGAACCTCACCGGTCCCCAGGCGCACCCGCAGAAAGTCCGCGTCCTGACGGCGCCGCTCCCACAGCCGCGCTGGGTCCCGCACGATGTCGTACAACGCCTCCGGCGCCGGGTCGAGCACGCGGGCCTGGGCACGGCGATCACGTTCGACGGCGCCCAACTCCTGGCGGGTCTCCTCCAGATACTCCAGATACCGCTCCCGCTGCATGCGGCGCGTGCGCTGCGCTTTGCCGCGCTGCGACACGAACAAAGCCACCGCAGCGAGCAGTGCAAAGACCAGCACGATCGCGCCGATGGCGGCGAACTGGCTGGAGCGGATGACCGTCATCATCACAACCGAACCCATGACACCGGCCAGCGGCAGCAGCGAGGTTGCCGCATTCCCGATCTTGCCCTCGGGCAGACTCGGCGGAGCCTCGATGGTGCGCGCTTCCGCTGCCGTCAGAGGGCGCGTGGAGCGGGCGGGGCGGTGGACGATCTGCTGACTCATGTCATCCTCATCGCGTACTCGCCGCGAGCTGCAGCGCCTGGGCGGACAGGAGGGCGGCCGCAAGTCGGGTGGCGTGCCCCAGCATCCGGTTCTCGACCGGACCGCCGCCAGCAAGATGCCGGTCGTAGGGGACAACTACCACAGACACCCCGGCCTCGCGCAGATGCCCGGTGGCCGCCTTCACATCGAGCCGGGGGTGCGGGGACGTCTCAGTCAACGCCACCACCGTGGTGGCCAGAGCACCGTGCGGAAGCGAGCCGAGCCAGTCCAGAACCTGCCGGGTCCCGTTGACACCCTCCGCGGTCAGCGGCGCAACCACCACACGCCCATGCGCCGTATCCATCGCCGTACGCGCCACCGCGCCCGGCAGCGACTCGCAGTCCACCACCGTCACTCCGAAATAGCGGCGCAGCGCCAGCGTCACCGACCGGTAGCTCTGCACGTCCAGCGGCGCCCCGACCCGGCCCTGCCCGGCGGGCAGCAGCCAGCCGCCCTCGGCCACCGGCACCAGATATCCCGTGACATCGGTCAGCCGCATCGACGGCTCAAGGATATGCGCCAGGTCCCGGCACGACCAGCGCACCTCACGGGCCCCCAGACGCACCGGCAACGTGCCCAGCGCAGCATCCGCCTCCAGGCTCAACACCGGGTCGTGCCGGTAGTGGTTGTACGTACGGCTCATCAACGCCGACACCGTGGTCTTGCCCACACCGCCCCGGATCGATGTCACCGCGATGACCCGCCCGGTGGTCACCGGCTGCTGCAACTCCCGGCCCAGGCGCGTCTCCTCGGCCACCTCCTGCGCTGCCGAGCTGGTCAGCCGCCGCAACGACCTCGCGGTACGGCGTACGGCTGGGTCTCCCCGCTGTGTACGGCCGAGCGCCCTCGAGAGCCGCGGGTCAACGGTCGGCACCGACTCCGGAGTCGGCGCCGGAACACGGGGATCCACGGCGCCCCGCTGAACAGGAGACGTCCTCGACACAGCGGCGGGCAACGGGGGAGGGGCAGCGTCCCCTGCTGGTGACGGTCCTGCAGCGTCGGTGCGGTATGGGGCAGGCGGAGGCAGCGATCCGGCCCGCGGGTCACGCGGTGCCTGAGCAGTATCCGAAGCGGGCGCATGATCGGAGGCGGGAGCCGCTTGGCCCTTGGGGACGTGCCGGCCCGGAGCGGACACGGGCGCCGCGGACGACGGCGTCTCGGTCGACGTGTTGCCGCGGTGGAGCTGCACGGTGGCCGTCGGCTCGACCGGTTCGGCGCCCCGATTGATCTCGTCCTGCTCCAGGTCGCGCAGCACATCACGCTGCCAGTCCCCACCAGCCATCACGACCTCCCCTCACCGCTGCTGCATCCGACTCTGCCGCACACCACTGACAATCCGACAGGTCAGAACGTGTCGAGCAACCGCCCGTACACCCCGAACACACCCAGCATCAGCGGCAGCAGCACGATCACACCCACCGTCTCCAGCACATCGCCAAGCCGCCGCAGCCGCACCCGCACATGCTCGGCGGGCTCCACCGCGAGCACGACCAGCGGCACGACGATGAGCATGGCCAGGACAGCGAACGGACCGACCACACCAGGCCGTTCCAGCCAGGCGACGAGCAGCGCGAGCGCGACCAGGCCCCCGCCCAGCAGCAACACCGCGACCTCGGCAACCAGCGGGAAAGCGCGTGCCCGCAGCCACAGCACCACGGCCACAATCACGGCCAGCGGCACGCTCCACACACTGGGTTCACGCAGCACGAACACCCCGGCGGCAGCCGCAGAGCCGGTCACCGCGACCGTGGCGAGCACAAGCCCCCGATGAGTCGCCGTCAACGCGTCACCCACCTCGTGCCGGGTCACCGACGCCCCGCCTGTGCGCCGGTCATCAAGCCCCGACAACCCGGACGCCATCAACGCGAACCGCGGCAACACCCCCAGCGCAACCACCGAGACCACCGCCACCACGGCACCGACCCGCGCCTGCTCATCAGCAGCCCGGGCCCCATCCTGCAGCGCGACGATTACACCCCAACAGGCTGCAACGGTCACTACCGCACCGGAACCGATCAATGCGCCCCGCCCGAACGGGGAGAACCACCCCAGCAGGGCGAGCGAGACGACAACCGGCACGGTGACCATGGCCAATCGGCCGAGCCCGGACGAGGCGTGCGCATCGGCCAGCGTCCACGCCCCCAGCACGCCAAGCGCCCCGCCGGCACCGATCAACGTCGTGGCCAGCCCACGACGCCCCATCCGCCCCAGCACAGCACCACTCAAGGCCGCCACCGCGGCCACCATCAACAGACCACCGGCAATGGACGACAGCGCGAACTCACCCCGGGCCAGTACACCGGCAGCAAGCCCCCACAGGACAACCGCTACCCCGGCGGTCACCCGCCGCACGGCAGGCCGCCAACGCCACGTCCTCAGATCGAGATCCTCGGCCACCTCATCAGGGACGTCATGCACAACCGGCGCAGACGGCGCATCCTGCGCCCGCACGAGCCGCAACACCGCACCATCGGCCACCCCGGCCGACTCCAAAGTTCCGTCCTGCGGAAGAACCGCCCCGTCGGCAGCCACCAAATGCCGCAACGCAGGCCGCTCCCCGACACGGTCATCAAGCAGCCGCAAAACCTCAGGAATCAACCGGCCCACAGGCTCATCGGACGGCAACACCAAATCCACACGCCGCCGCTCACCGACCAGCGTGACCCGACTCAATGCCACCCGCCCCGACCGGCTCACCGCCCCCATACTCACCACGCCGCCGAACCTACCACCGGGCAGAAGACGCAGCGGAAGGCCCGGGAGTCGGCTGCACTGGAGAACCGTACGGCGACTTCCCGATCAACCGATCCGAAATGAACGACCAGCCCACACAACCGGCACACAGAATCGCCGCAATCACAATCCCGGCAACTACCTTGCCCAGCCGCTCATCCACCGACCGTCGGCCACGCTCATCTCCGAACAGGAACGCATCCCGCAACCGCCGCCGCCGAACCGACACCGACTCCAGCAGCTGACTGTCGTACTCCTGCGCTGCCATACCTACCGGCTGCCTTCCTTGTTCTGCTCATTCGTCACGTATCGAACTCGCCCAGCCAGCTGCGCTGGAGGAGGTGCTTGGGGAGATACTCAGATTCAACCTCGATCGGCATGTTCGCGTCGTACGCGAGGCAAGCCATGGCGAGAGGCCCGAGCGCGACCAAGCCTGAACTTTCGATCGCCAGGTCTTCGTCATGGGTCCAGTAAGACTTGTGCCATCGCAGAGCGTCGGCGAGAGCCTCGTTGAACTGGCCAGGCTCACGTGTGACGTACAGGAAGAACAGGTTGATGGGCGGGTACCAGATCTTCTGGACCAGGTCTGGATCGGCGATGCTTACCGCTGAGGGTTCAGAGCCGTTCATGGCCGCTGTCAGCAGGGGGCCGAGGTCCCCTCCCTGTCGCCAGGCGGTTTGCAGGGCCTCGATCCAGGAGTAAACGAAGTCGTCGTACGCCGCCCCAGAGGCGCGCAACAGAGACAGAGGGACGTTCATTAGCTGCGTCATGCGGTCCTGCTCACGGCAAATGACGGCCAGCCAAAACGCCGTGAGCCAATTCTCCGCATCGGTATAGTGCTGTGGGCCAGTGGCAGGGATGGAACGAACCTTATCCGCAATCCGGCACTGAGCCGAAGCCTCTTGAGTCACCGCTGCTGCGAACATCGCAGAACCGACCTGCATGGAGGTGACCCAGGCTTCCCAGGTCGGAAGCTGCGCCGCGCGGGGGTCGTACGCGCAATGCGTCTTTGCTGCGAGAAGCGACGTGCCAAGGGCGAGGTTGAAAGCATCCGGCCTGTGTTCCAGGGATTCGATCTCGCTGTGGGCGCTCTCTGTGAGTTTATTGGCACGCATTTCCGCAGTAGCAACCGAGAAAGCGTGGCGGGTCACACTTGTGTTCATGATTGACGCCCTCTGCCGATGTCGAAATGCCGAAGCTTGTAACCATTGTACTTGTCTCCGGCAGGGTTCGCCTTTACCTCTACATAGTCGAGGTTCCCATTGGCCAATGCCTTTTCTAGCTGATCGGCTAGATCGATTTCGCCTCTGCCTTTCATCTTGAGAAGTGTCGCTTCGAAGTATTCGATCGTGCCCTGCTGATAGTCCTTGGCCTTGCCAAGGTTGCGCTTTCCTAGCTCAGTTGTTAGTGATCCCTTCGCCTCGACAACGACGTAACGCCCATCCTTCGTAACCCAGATCTGATCGAACCGGAACCGTCCCCTTGCGGCGTCATCTAGTCGCGTGGCGTTTCCGTAATGGTCTGGGATGGCGTGCAGTTCTGCCGCGTTCTCGCCGAGATCTTCGCTCGCGTCCCGTGCGGCAGTGTGAGTCGACTTGTATTCATTTATCGCCTCCTCCCGGATCAATTCGTTCTCGGGAGTCGGGTTGTTCTTGTAGTCCTCTGCTGCGGCTTGCTTGTTCCTCTCGGCGGCCATGTCGTAGTCGATCATCTGGCGTCGGTGAGCTGCGTCCGCATGAAGGCCATCTATGTACTGAGGAGCGACCGTCGCCGGATTGCCGATCTCTGCTCCTGGATGGTAGGTCGCCCGGACGAGGCCCTTCTCCGCCGTCCATGGCCTTGCCGGGTCCCCCGTTGCCTTGAGCTGAGGTAGATCGCGTCCGAACTGATCGGTGCCTTCGACCGAGTGGCGCCGACCGTTGGAGTAGTAGTGCTCCTTGCGCCAATCCGGATCGGTGTTAGCCCAGTGAACCTGCTCGCGGAGGACTTCCTCGTCAGACATCCCTACGCGACGTGCTACTTCATCCGGGTCGTTGCCAGAGGGAGCGATATCGTCGCGGCCGCTCGCACCAGCCGCGCCGCCGCCTGCTCCGCCAGACCCACTGTGTCCACCCGTACCCCGGCCTGTAGGCACAGGTTCAGCACTGGTGCCGGTATCACCGTGACCCGAGGGGGCATGGCCTGGGCCGGATCCCGAAGAGTGCTGTGAGGCGTTGCCCGCAGGCGGAGCCTGATGGTCACCGTTATGGGATGGGCTGTCGCCAACGTTGGCAGAGGCTTCATGCCTCCGTGCCCCGGCCCCGACGAGCTCACGAGCCGACGGCGTCTCCGCACGGTCAGCGAGCTCAGCAGCCGACGGTTCCCGGGGAGCGGGATTCGTGTTGAGAGTTCGGTCGGGGTTGAGTGGTATTAGTTCCCCATCCCTCAGGACGGCGTATTCGCCGTTGACCTCCAGGACGCTTTCCGAAATCCGTGGTGACTCCGCAATCGCGTCGAGGGTGTTGCGGGTCCCCGCCGTCACCTCGGAGATCTTGGGGAGCGAGCGAACTGCGGCACCGGCAGTCTTGGCTGCGGCGCCGAGTGGGTCGAGGACCTCGCCCACCTTGGCGGCTGCACCCGCGGCGCGGGCGCCAGCACCCGCCTTGCCTGCCGTGCCGCCCTTGGCTACGGCGCCGAGCGGGCCCGCGCCCAAGGTAAGGACGTTGAAGAAGACGGTGGAACTGGCACGTGCCGGATTGGTTTCCCACTGGTCCCAGGCGACCAGGGATTTGCCGAACTCCTTGGCGTAGTCCCGGCTTTCCTGTCGTATCTCTTCGGGCAGGACACCCTGTGTGTGACCGTCGTTGTGTGGGTCGAGGAGCCGGTCGATGCCACCCATGATGGACATCACCAGGCCCTTTCGGGTCTGGTCGCCTTCCTCGCCCGGGCTGAACAGGTTGATCAGCCCTTCCACGGACCCGACGATGTTGTCTTCCCAGAGTCCGGTGAGGAACTCGCCGATCTGGGCGTCGAATCCGAAGGGAAGAGCGGTCTGGTGTGCGGGCTTGCCCCACGGCAGTTGGTCCGCCTCGTTCAGCGTCTCCTCGCTGGCGCCGTAGGCGTTCTTCTGCCTGCCGCTGCCGTCGTTGAGGACCCACTGGGTGCCGCCGACCAAGCTCGTGATCTTGTTGGCGGCCTCGATCTCGGCCCGATGGAAGGCGTCCACGGCCGCGTTCACACCGTTAAAGATCTCCTGGTGTTCCTCGACCTTCTCCCGGTCCTTGGTCCATCCGGTCAGGAACTCGGTGCCTTCGTCGGCCTTCACCGCGGCGACGAAGGCCACGGCCCGCTGGCGGAGGATTTCCAGCCTCTCCACCAGCGGCCGGACCTCAGCCGCGAAGCCGGACAGGGCCTCGGCCACCGACTCCAGGTCGGATGCGAAAGAGAAAGACTTGTCGGACACGGACTGGGTGGTGAGGATCAGCTGCCCGGCCTCGGGTGCCTTGTAGAAGGCTCCGATGCCCTTGAAGCGGGTGTCGACGTCGCCACCGTGGTCGCGGATTCCGGTAGCGGCACGGCGCAGTTCGGCGATCTGGAGTTCCAGTGCCTGGAGGTTGCCGGTGTAGTGGGGAATGCGGGACGGGTCGAGCATGGCGTCCACTACTCGCCACCCCGCTTCCCGTTCATGCCGGGCATGTCGTTCAGATCCGGAGCCAGGGTGGCCTGGCGCTGGGCGTTCCACGCCTGCTCCAGTTGCCCGTTGGCGTACGCCACGGTCGCCTCGACTGTGCCGGCGATCGTGCGCTGCGGCCGTGCGATCAGGAACCGGACATCCCGGTCGGACTCCTTGGCGAACTCGGCCAGCGCCGCAGCCACAAGCCCGCCTCCCGCCTGACCGCCTCCGCTGTTACCTTCGCCGCCTATGGGGCTGAGGTGCGTGGGCGGCGCGGCCGCCGGGTCGTCGCTGAGCGTGCCGACCGACCCCGCTGCGCCGTCCATGCAGGTCGCGTACAACCTGAGGCTCTCGTTCAAGCCGTCTGCGGCGACGCCGACTCTGCCGAGTACCGAGTCCACGCCGCTGGAGGCGATATCCCACCCCGTCATGTCAACCCCCGCTGTCTCCTGCGATGTTGCGTCACGTGCCGCCGCCCCGGCAGGCGGGTCAGCCGATGTTGTCGACCGCGGCCTTCGCCTTCGACAGCGTCGACTGCGCCGTGGAGTCGTTCTGCTCCATCGTCGAGCGCACCAGCCGGATGATCTCCCGCACCTCGTGGGCCGCCTTGTTCCAGCGCACTTCCTTGCCGTGGTACTCGTCCGAGACTCCGTCGGCCTGGAACTCGGCCATCGCCGCCTTCACCGCCGCATCCCGGTCGGAAAGGACGCGCTCCAGGCGGCCGATGATCGCGAACAGGTTGCCCTGCACCTCGGTCGAGGCACTGATGTCGTACGAATTACGGTCCGCGTTAGGCATGATCAATCCCCTGTCCCGATCAACGCCCGCCGAAGCGGGCCCCCTCGAAGTTGGCCGCGCTCAGGTTCTGGTGGGCGTTGTCGACCTGCTCCTGCATACCCGTGGTGAAGGCCGTTTCCATGCCCGCCTGGCCACCCAGAATCCCGCGCAGGGACCCGTTCAGGGCTGCCGTGATCTCGTCCGCGTTGTCCTTGAACGCATCGAACACCGCCCGGCCGGCACCGTTGAACTTGCCCTCCAGCGGCGCCGCGGCAGCGATCAGCTGCTGGATCAGCGCCCCGAGGTCGTCCGTCGATCCCGTCGTCCGCTTGCCGAGGTCCGACAGCGTCGACGTCCCCATGTCGAACTTCATGAATCCACCCCCCGTGGTGTCGTAGACCACATTGCTCACGGATCACAGAATGCGCATGCACCGCATCTGCGATGATCCGACCCTTTGTATCAACGAGGCGTTGCACCAGCAACGTTGGGAGACTCGGATCGTTATAGATTCGCCCAACCCGACCATCCGCCCGTGCAGTTCGTCGATCCGGAAGTACGCCATGGCAGCGGACCGGACTCAAGGGCCGTTTCAGCACGCAACGCACCCTCATGGTTGGTTGCTCACCTGGTACTTACGACCGTATCCGAGGGCACTGACAACCAGCCGTGCACGCTGGCGTCACTGGCCGAGCCGCATCGTCTCAGGTCGCGCCCCCGCAGCACCATGCAGTCCGGCAGTCAGTGTGTTACTCCAGGGCACAGCCCCATGCGAGGGCGCAGTGGCACCTGCCAGCCGCTGACCTATGTGGTCCTCACCAGCCCACGTTTGGCTGGATCCTGACCATCTGGCAGACACGCCCCCCCCCGCACTTGTCTCGGCTACTGGTTGTCGTTGGTCTGAGGGGGGAACAGCAGCGTGGGTTCGGTGAGAATGTCGCGGCCGAGTTCAGACTTGTAAATCTCGTCCACGCTGCCGAAACAGGCTGTGTCGTAGTCGAGGCTGAGCTGGTCTGCAGCCCGTCGTACGGCGGACTCATCCGGCCCTTCGATCTCCAGCAGAGTGGGCAGGTCCGGCCAGGTGTCGAAGTCGAACAGGACGTCGCCGAGCCGCCATTCTTCGCGGTAGCTCTCCTGATATCGCACCTGTCGTAGTCCGAGGGTGCGCAGCAGTTCGGCTGTGGTGTGGAAGTCGCTGACTTCAGTTTCGATCTCGGTGGTGCCGTCGATGCTGTTCGTGTCGGTGACCTGCTTGAGGGTGAGCGTGGTGCGATCGCCCTCGTCGCGCAGGCGCAGCCACTGGTTGCCGTTGGCTGCGTCGTTTTCGAAGATCAGACGCGAGAGCAGCGTCCGGGGCTTGGTGCACTGGGCTCCGAGCTGATCGAGGCGGCGGCCCAGGGCTTCGGCATCGATGTGGAGGAAGGTGGCTTCGTACTCGTTCTTCACTGCTTGACTCCGGTGACGGCCAGTGGACTGCAGAGGGTGGCGAGGAGCAGGCCCATGCGGTGTTGGTGATCGTAGGGCTGTCCGATGTGGGGCTGCTCGGTGAATTCACCGGTCCGTAGGGTCAGTAGGACGTGCCTGGGGGCTGCGAAGTGGTGAGCGAGCTTCTCCGGCATGCCCGTCTTCACCGGGCCCTCCTACTACACCGCCGAGATCCGCGCACATCACCACCTCGCTGGCACCGGCATCCCCAACTCCCTGCCTCGTCGACCACGGCATCCTCGACGAGGAGCCATAAGTCGCTTTATTCCGAGGGCCGATGAAAACGGCGCACCACCGAAGCCGAGCCGATGCCAGTCCGTTCGTCGAGGAACCTCAAGGCTCGTCTTCCCCTAGGACATGCCTCTTCCCTTACCCACGCCAAGGTGACCGGAGCTGCGCCTCGGCAACAGAAAGGTAGCTGGCAACGCCAGCACCAAGACCCCGCCGCCTTCAGGCGGGGGCGTTTCGTTTCTCCGGTATGACCATTCCACCCACACGGGCGGGGCACGGGAAGACCGCTGATCACGCCCCCTGGAGCGCAGCTATCAACGACACGTGATCAAACCTGTACTGCGCGGCCTCGCTGCTGCCGCCCTCGCCGTCCTGCCGGCCACCGTCTCCACCCCTGCCCACGCCGCGGAGACTCTGCCCCTCGCCGAAGCAGTCGCCAACCTGCCCGTGGCCACCGAGTCCCGCGACGGCTACAGCCGCGACAAGTTCCGCCACTGGAACACCGGCGACGACCCGTCCGACGGCTGCAACACGCGCGCGGAGGTCCTCATCCACGAAGCGGTCACCCCACCCACCGTCGGGCCCGGCTGCCGTCTGACCGGCGGGACCTGGTGGTCGTACTACGACGCCACCGTCGTGACATCCGCGTCCGGTCTCGACATCGACCACATGGTGCCCCTCGCCGAAGCCTGGGACAGCGGCGCATCCGCCTGGACCGCGCAGCGCCGCGAGGCGTACGCCAACGACCAGGGCGTCGAACAGTCGCTCGTCGCCGTCACCGCGCGCTCCAACCGGAGCAAGGCCGACAAGGACCCGGCCGAATGGCTACCGCCCGCCGCTGAGGTGCACTGCCGGTATGTCGCTGAGTGGGTGGGAACAAAGCTCCGCTGGAGCCTGTCCATCGACGAAGCCGAGCTGGACGCTTTGGAGGGCGTGGCCACGGGCTGCCCGGACCAGACGGTGACATACGAACCCGCCCCCTGAGCGTTCCAGCAGCCCCCGTCGTCCACCTCGTGCGGGCGGCGGGAGCTCAGCGCCGGTGCGTGCCCGACGATTGCGGGCCTACACCAAGGCGGGCCGAAGTGCCTTAACGGGCGAAACAGCCGGAGGCGACGTGCAGGTGCACGACCCGCCGCTCACCGCAGAGGCGGCGACCGGCGCCGTTTGGGCCGGGACGGGGGCCCGTAGGCGAGAACGAGGGCGTTGCGAACGGCGAGTCGTCCGGCGTGGCGAAACGACCCAGCGCGGGAGTCGACCTCGTGGACGCCCACGGCACGCAGCACGACGGCCACCGCCACTGGCGTCTGAGCCTCCAGGGTGGTCAGCTCCTCGCGGATGCCGGTAGCGACAGCGGCCTGGTACTGGGCCAACTCCTCCGGGGTGATGCAGCCGTGTGAGTCGAGGCCGGTGTGCACTTCGAACGCGACGCCCTCTTCCCAGGGTTCGAAGTCCACGGTGATGTCCGCAAAGTCCGCCGGACAGCTGGTCTGGCGCGCATACACGGCACGCACGCCCCGGAGCGGGCAGGGCGGGAAACTTCCCTCGTCATGCACAGAGCCACGCTAGTCGGTGTCCGTCGCCGCCAGCACCGCGATCCGGCGGCGGTCGGCGGACAGTCCAGGGCAGTGGCCACTCGCTACGACAAACGCGGTTACGTCTTCCTCGGCACCACCACAGCGGCAGCCATCGTCATCGGGCTCCGCATATGATCGCCCGGACAAGTCCTAATGCACTTCAACTATGGGCATTCCGGGCGCTTAACATCCCTACAGCGCCGGAGCGTTGACTAACCCTAATTGCCACCATCGCACGCTAGGCCATCCGGGGGCCGGGAGCGGCCGACCCCGACCAACGAGTGCCGTGCTCGCCCGAGTTGTGGAGCATTTCTGGTGTTCTATATCAAATGTCAGGCGGTAGGGCCGGTCGGCCCGCCAAGACCGACCGGCGAGTCGGCCACTCTCAGTCGTCCTTGCCCTCTGCCCGGCGCCGCGTCTGCTCGAACAGGCCGTCCACTTGCTCCTGTGATACACCTGCCTTGCGGATCAGGGGGTCCAGAACGGCCGTGTTGAGGATTTCGTTCGTCTTATCGAACATGATCCGGTCGCTTTCAAGTTCGTCGATCAGCTTGTCGCGGCCGGTGACGCTGTACATATCTTCTATGCGGTCGTGCCAGAAGTCGTGGGCCAGGTGGTTTCGGCGCTTCAGGGCCTGGTCGAGGTCGGCCGTGAGACCGGGATCACCGATCAGGTTCTTGCCCTTCACCGCGGTGAGGACGGAGCCCATGGTCATCTTCTTCTGCCGCATCCGGTCCCACGGGTCGACTATGCGCTGGCCCGCTTCCTTCGCCGCGATCACTTCCGCCGTCCCGAGCACGTTCATGAGGCCGACTTCCAGGACGTTGGCGAAGTACACCGCCGCGCCGTAGGTCGCGTAGGCCAGCTTCGCGTGCTCATTCGCGTCTATCTGATCGGCCTTCACGTGCCCGACGCCGATCAGTTCGTGCCGCACCACATACAGTTCACTCATCCGGACAGTATGGGTAACGTCCGGGCCAACCTGCATACGAAATACGCCTGTTGATGATCAGGGTCGCGCGGTTCACCGGCCGGGTGGCGTCGGCCCGGTCATCGCTCCGCGCCGCGAGCGTCGTGGGGCACACCGCCGGCGAGGGCGTCGGCCGACACAGGGTGGGGCCGAATGTCTCCTCGGGCGACTTGCGCAAACTCCCCGGCATGCTGTTCCAGTGGAGCACGTACTCGGAATACCTCTCCGTTCAGTCGACCCGTAGTGAATGGGGTAGGCCGGGAAAGACCCGGCCTACCCCATTCGCCCGCGTCCGGGGCGGCAGCTTAGCGGCGCCTCAAGAAGAGCCAGGCCAGAGTCAGGAACGTGATTCCTGCACCAGGGATCAGCAGACGGCCTTCCTTGACCAGGCGGTCGATCACGAAATCAGTCCCATTGGGCAGCATAACGAGACAAACCACCGCGACTGCAACGAGCCCGCCAAGCGCCAGTACCCCACAGATCGTGGCAACGGTGTACCGACCGGTTGCGCCGGATCTCTCATTGCTGCTCTGGTGCGCCACGGCGGGATACACCTTCCAATCGGCTTTTTTAGCAGGGTAGTTCGTCCTGGCCTAGTCAGGGAGCGGCGGGCTTCAACTCTACTTCCACACCAATCTCCTTGGCGCCGTCAGCACCCCTCGTCACAGTGGTCGTGCGGCCGTCAGCCGAATCAGACCTGCCGGTACCGGACGGAGGCTCAACGAAAGGTACCGTAATGGGGCTTCCCTGCTCGTCGACGACGGGCTTCCCGTCAGGTCCCGCTACCTTGACCCGGTCAGGGACCTTACTGGGGTCCACCGTGCCGTCCTCGTTGACCCAGGGCAGTTCTGGCGGTTCGGGCTGCGCCGCCTTCGACTCCGTGGCGGGCAGCAGATGCTTCCCCGAGGCCACCTGAGCCTGCCAGCCATGCCATTCACCGCCGTAATTCACGGATGCGAAACTGACGGTGTTGTACCACTCGGGTTTATAGCCGCACCATGTGATGTCAACGGGAGCGTGTGAATAGATGAAGAACCTCGATGCGTCTTCCGGGCTGTAGATCCAAGGGCTATCCATGCACTTGATCCATTCCCCCTTTCCTTCATCATCCACGGACCATTTGAATACCGTCAGCCTGGAGCCCAGGTCCCCTTTCGGGCGAGTCCAGGGGGCAGTGCAGTCGGCAGGCCAGAGTTCCGCATCCTTCGATGCCGTAGCGTCAGCGCGCACGTATCCTGTGTTGTTCTTTCCGTGCGAGACCTCGGCCCGGTTGTAGAGACACTTACTGCTGTCGGTGTTGGACCATGATTCGTCCGAGCGGTAGACGACGTGCGCACTTGCCGTGCCAGCCGAGGCAAGCACGAGCCCAAGGCTCGACGCGACGACGGCAAGTCTCCGCGCGGATCTGATGGAGATCATGAACGTTTCCCCCTTGCGTGGTGGCGATCACGGTGGGCGCGAAAAGGGAAGGCCCGGCGGCCCGCAGGCAACATCTCCGTCTGCTGGCCTCGGGGGACGAGAGCGCAGACTGCAACCCTGGCAACTGGCCGCCAACCCTCCCCTGTTCGCGCCTGCGCCCAACAGGCACCAGACCGGGGAGGGGGCGGGCTAGGGCCCCCTGTTGGCCCGTACCTGTGGTCGCAGCGGTCACAGTAGGTGACATGTGTCGGATGTGTGTGCGAAAAACCTGACGCCTGTCGAGGAGTTGGCCGGAACCGCGTGGTGGTGCGGAGTGGGGAGGTGGACCGTGGGGTCTGCCGCTTCTGTGTGGTGGCGGTTAAGCGGAGGAGGGAATGGGGCATTCCGTCATGAAGCGGAAGGGCTGGTTCTGCCCCGCCCCGCGGGATACGCAAGGCCCGGGGGCACACCCGCCCCGGGCCTTGCGTCCTACCTGCCTCGGGTCTCGGGCCCGGGGGCAGGCCGTTCAGCGGCGGCGGCCCTGTCCCCCCGGCGCTTCTTGGTGCGTCCGTCGTCCACGGTGAGCGCGTCGACCTGCTGAAGCAGTTGCTCCTATGTTCCATCGGCTGACCACAGCCGATGGCGTTCATAGACCGTCTTCCACTGCCCGAACCGCTCAGGCAGGTCCCGCCATTGGCCCCCGGTCCGCACCCGGTGCAGAATCCCGTCGATCACCTGACGGTGATCCCGCCACCGGCCACAACGCGCGTTGCTGACCGTCAGGAACGGGCGCAGCCGTTCCCACTCCGCATCGCTCAGATCACCCCGCCCCATGCCCGGAACAACGACCCGGGCACGAGGCAGTCACATGATCGCCCGGACAAGTCCTAGTCGGCAGATGTCGTTGTTGAACCACTTCGCATCGGCCCGGAGTGGAACCAGGTGGCCGGCTGGGCCTGACACTCCACCTCGTCCGCGTTCGCGCCCGTTGGAGTGCCGCTGAGCCCCGCCAACGAGCGCCAGCCCACAGTCATCTGTAGGCGCCGTGGGACCCGAGTTGTACGTGCCGCCGATCGACTGAGCGAATAGGGGGATCGCCCGCTTGCAGCGAGGGTGGCACACCACATTCCCGCGCATCAGGCGAGCTGGCACCGCGATAAGAACCGGCAAACTATTGTGCTTTGTTGGGGTCCCGGTGCGGATGGCAAGTGGGCGTGGGCCGATTTATGGGATTGCTGGTGCCTTGCAGTCGTGGGCGGCCGCCGAGCGTTCGGCGAAGGTTTCCAGGATGGCCTGTTCATGGGGTGAGGCGGCTTGGCGGTCTCGTGTGTCGGATCCGCGCGGAACGAGGGTGAAGAACGCGCGCTCTCGGTTGTCGGGGCAGGTGGCCGAGGTCCACAGGCCGCCGTTGTCGAGTTGCCCCTTGCGTGCGCCGGGTGGGGGGACGTCGTCGCGGGCCCATGCGTTGCGTTCGAAGCGGAGGAAGCGTGCGTCCTCCGCATAGGGGCCGTAGTTCGCGGTGAGCTCGTAGAGTGCGTGGCCTTCGGCGTCGCCTAGCACGCATTCCTCGTACGGAACGGTGTCGGATTTGCTCTCCCAGGCCGTGGCCACCTGGGTGCCGCCGCGAGGGATGCCCGCGCAGGTGCCCTGGGCCGCGGCCAAGGGGATGTGTTCGTCCTCGTTGACCGGTAGCGGAATGCTGGTGAGTTGCCGCCCGAGTTCTGCACCGCACTCCCAGTGCCGATTGGCGTTGGCGGCTGCTGCGGTGGCTATGCGCGCGTAGGAGAGGCGGGTCTTGGGGTTGTCGAGCGAGACGTCCTCCTGCTCCACCGTCGCGGTGACCAGAAGATCGCTGCGCTTGTCGTGGCAGTCAAGAAGCACGGAGGTGACGGCCTTCGCATCGCCATAATCCTCATGCACGGCCAGAGTTCCGTTCCAGCCCTGTCCCAGCGGAGCGGGAGGCAGCTCCGCGTCCGGCGCGGGATACAGGCCGTATGCGTCGCCGCGCTCCTCGTGATCGGTGGTGGGAGTGCCGTCGACGGTGACCCTGACCGTGCCGTTGTGCAAGTACCACGGCTCGCCGTCGCGACCGGCCCGTTCGATGTCGCACTCCACCCTCAGGGATGTCTTCTTGTCGTCGAGGTTCCCCTCCACGTGATCGGGTTCCCCGCCGTCCTTGAGGTGCCGGTCGCCGAGGACCGCCCGGATGTCCTCGGCGGGCAGGATGCCGTCGCACGCGTTGCTGAGCAGGCGTCCGGAACGCCATCGGTCGTAGCCTCCGCTGAGCAAGAAGACGCCGACCCCGACCAGCACGAGGACCAGAACCAGGGCGGTGACCTTGCCCGCGTGATGCTTCAGCCGCGCCATTGCTCGACCTCTCCCAGGATCTTTGTGCCGCTGCAATGAGACCGCTGCGGCCAGGCGCCCTCGGTGGTCAGATAGCGGTCGAGCGTGGCCCGCGCGTCAGCGGAGATCTTCTTGCGCTCGGCGCGGGTCAGTGTCAGCTCCTTGTCGTCCCAGAACTCCAGGTCCGGGGTGATGGTGATCCGGTGGTAGCTCTTGCCGCCATCGCACTGCGACTGGGCCCACAGGGCCAGCTTCGGCTCCGTCTCTTCGTCGTTCTTGATGGTCACAGTCCCGCGGGGCGACGCTGGCGTTGGCTCGCGCCCGCTGGGCGCGAGCCCGGCATCGCGGTATCGCTCATAGGCGCCGCGGGCGAATGGCCCGGACCAGCTGTGCGACTGGGCACGCTCTATGGGGTGTTCCCCCGTGCCGGAGCCGATGTAGGCCTCGCCCGCGCAGGAGCCGGCGCGAGCGTCGTAAGCACGGTCCCCTGTATAGAGCCAGCCATAGTTGTCGGTCTTGACGTTCATGCCGCTGTCGGGGTCGTCGTCGACGGTCCCCTCGGCGAACTCCAGCTCTTCAGGGTTGAGCCAGGAGCACAGGTCGGTAGGAGCGGCGGCTTCCTTGCCCTCCGGCTTGGTCCGGGTGCTGAGCGAGGCAGCATCGCAGCCCTGCCGTTTCGCCACATGATTAGCGACCTTCGCCGCGGTACGGGCTGCCAGCTCCTCGTCTGCGTACGGGATGTCCGACTCGTCTTCCGCATTCGACGGCACGACCGCCTCCACCCGCAGCGCCGACGCGGGAACAGCCCGCCCGTTCAGCCCTTTGGGGCAGGCCATGCGTACCGTCGCGGATGCCTCGCTGCCCTCGATCGTCGATTCGCTGCCATTCCGGCCGGTCACCCCGGCAGGCAGCGGCAGAGGGAAGCTTTCGTCGGGCTCGACGAGGCCTTGCTCCTCGTCGCCTTCATCGCTCTCTTCGTCGGCTTCCCTCTGGATCTGAGCGGGGAGCAGTGCTTCAGCCCGGACCTGCACTCGTGCGTCGGGCTCCCACTTGCCGCTGCCCCACGACAGCGTGCAATCCAACAGCGACCGGCTCTCCTGACTGGGGTCCAACAGGGTGCCGAATTCCTCGAGCACCCCCGGCTCGTCGTCAGGAAGAAAGTCAAGGAGCTGGTCGGCGGGCAGAAGGCCGGAGCAGGCCTGCCTCAACTGTGCTTCATTCTCGGCGCGTTGGCCGTTCCGCACAGCCGTACACGAAACGGCTACGCCCGCCATGAGGGCCATCGCGGCAACCGTGGCCCCTCCGTACCTCAGCCATTTGCGCTTGCGCGCACTGGACATCGAGTCCCCCGTTCTCGACCATCTGCCGCCCCCGGCATTCGACCGGGGAGGCTATCAGAGGGGGCCGAGTGGCTCTGTGGGCCCGGTTCGGCTCGCCTCACGTCTGGAGCGGGAACTTCCCGGACAGCGTTCACCCCGTACTCTCTCGCAACCCGGAGGTACTCGCCGGTTGGAGATCGGTGATGTCCTGACCGCACTGCATACACACTCCGCGGTAAATAGGCGGCTCCGGGTTGGCGTGGAAAGGGGCAGTGAATGACCGTCCTTCCACAGGGCATCCCGGTGTGCGGCAGGTCGCGGTCATGGTGACCGGCGTCGCGTCATCCATACGTTGCTCAGTCCTCTCCCATGATCATCCAGTTCACCAGGGTTTTCGTCGAGTTGGTGCGGTGGAGCCAGATCGTCAGCCCGCTCGAGGAGACGCCAGTGACACCAACTCCCTGGACCTCCTTGCCGGGAACCGACGTGACCGGAGTGACGAAGGCGCGATGGTGGGTGCCCTTGATGTGGCCGCCGGTGAGTGTGACCGATGTGGGCTTGTTGGGAATGGGCGTGATCGTGGTGGTGCCGAGCGAGATGTTGTCGGCCTTCAGGACGCCGGCCGCGCGGATCGTGGGCGCAGCCACCGTCGCTGTCTTCTCGGTGAGGGAAACGCGCGCGCCGTCGGACCGGGCTTGGAGATGCGCGGAGTCCTTGCTGAGGAAGAGACGCCCACCAACAGGATTGCCGCCCTTGGTAGTGACGCGTTCGGCGGTGAAGAAGTCGTTGCCGAAGAACGTGCGCCACCGGTAACGGCCATCGTCATCCGGGTCGGTGAAGGCACCGGAGTTGAGGCCGATATTGGCGTCAGAATCGCGGCCACTGACGTTGATGAACGCGCGGTTCGTTCCGTCGACAGAGGACCAATAGATGAACGGATAGGTGTCGTTAGGCTCCATTCCGATGCTGGAGCCGTTGGTGCCGATCGCCCGCAGACTGGAGGAGTTGAGGACGATACGGGGCCCGGTGGCGGCTGTCTGAATCGTGGCGCCCGTGATGGTCTTGCCGTTGATCGCGTCGGCGTCGAGCTTCTCGGCAGTGATCGCACCCGCCGCAAGGTCGCTGGAGACAGCGCGGCGGGCTGTGGCCTGTGTCGCTTCTGAAGCTGTGCTCGGTGTTCCGGAGGTGTTCACGGCGACCAGCCGTACCCACACCGGCCCATAGTGGTTGACCGCGACCGTCACCGATGCCCCCGAGGCCGCCTCGATCGTTGTCGTTGGCCACCGCGGATCCGGCTGCGCGTTCTCCGACGCCAGTACGTGCACCTGCACCCGCGACAGGTCCATCGGCGCCGGCTCGCCGTCGGCGAAACTGCCGTTCCAGGTGATGTGCAGAGCGCCCAAAACCGGCTCGACCTCGGGCTTCGAGGGGGTGGGAGGCCGCGGGCCATTGACTGCGGTGACGCCGCTAGTGCCATCGGGCTGTTGGCCGATGATCGTGCGCAGGGAGCCGTTTTCGTCGTACACGTCGACGGAGCCGTTCTCGAGGCTGGCGTTCGCCAGCTTCGGAGCCCGGATCGCTGTGCGCAGCAGCTTCTCCAGGCGGGCGAGACGCGTACCTATATCGGTGGGCAAGACAGGGTTCCTTAAGGGTGGTTCAGGCGGCGGTGGCGTACTGGTGGGCGCCGGACGGTTCGAGTTGGAGGGTGGCGGTCTCACCGGCGTCGGTGTCGGGGCGAATGGTGTAGCCGGTGATGCGGCACCAGCCGGACCAGTTCGCCCACTGGTCGCGGACGGCGACCTGGACGTCGTCGCCGATCTGCCACGACCCGATCGGCGCCGCGGGATGGTCGCGGACGGTGATCTCCTCGACGTGGACGAGGTTCTGCCTCCACGCCCGCTCGGCACGCGCCCGATGGGCCAGGACGTCGCGGCCGCGCACGTCGGGCAGTTCGAGGACGTGCTCCAAGCGCAGCCGCTTGTTGCGTACGGCATCGATGGCGCGCTGCTGGGCGCGGCCTTCACCTGCTCCGGTGGCGATGACGACCTGCGCGTACTCGTCGGCGCTGTAGGTGACGGGCGTGGAGCCGATGATGTTGGTGTCCGATGTGAAAGCGATGTCCGTACGGCGTGCCCCCAGCCGCGGGTAGCCGATCCGGATGCGGCGGACGGGACGCTTGTCGGCGTTCCACCAGGTGGTGCACGTGTAGTCGGGGGAGTCCGGGGCCTTCACCAGATCATCGAAGAGATCGCCGAGTACCGGCGACTCCCACCAGTGCGAATGCCACGGTTCCGCAGGAGTGCCCACGGTCGCCTTGGAGTTGGTGCCGTCCACGGTGATGCCCAGGCTGCCATCCGGCACTGACTGCGCGTACGTCACGATGTCGCGCATCACCCGGCACGGGTCCGTGTTCACGTAAGGGCCGCGGCCACCGAGCTCACCATCCAGGTCGTGCCGGAACTGCAGGTACGAAGACCAGCCCGCGGCCTCGATCCTCATGGTGTTGCCCTCGGGCTCGGCCTGCCAGACGATGCCGCCCCACCGCAGCAGCCCGTCCCGCTCCACGTACAGCAAGGTGTTGCCCGGGTCGGTGAGCTCGGGATGCGACCATGCCAGCCGAGGCGTCAGCGAGCCCCGCAGTTCCCCGGGCCCGTTCAGCTCCGGCCCGAACTCCACCCCCTTCAAAGGGAGATCGTGGGACAGCCACTGCCCGGTCAGGGCGTGCTGGGTCAGGTACCGGTAGGCCACGTGTCACACCGGGCCTTCGGTGAACTCAACGTCGGCGACGATCGACGTACCGCCGTCGACGCTCAGATCGCCCTTCCAGTCCTCCGCCATCTTCGCCTGCATGTACAGCACCTGTGTGGTGCCCCGGTATGAGGGACGCAGCGTCATCGTGTCCGCGACCACGGCTGTGGAGCGGCGCACCACCTTGCCCTGGTTGTCGTCGACGACAGTGTCTTGGCCGTGAAGGTTACCGAACACCAACTGCAGCCTGCCGTACAGGGAGTCGTAGTCCATGCGCAGACCGGCCAGGGTGATCGTGATGATCAGCTTCGTTGCCCATTCCGGCACCGGGATGTGCCAGCGCGCATCGGGCGGCCAGTTGTGCCACTTGTTGTCGTCCCGCCACGCCTTGGTCAGCTTGGTCGGGTACGCCGTGTACAGAGTGCGCTCCCTGCGCGGGTTGGCCACCTTCCGCAAGTCACGGATCATCCCGGCGGTGACCGTCCCGGTGTTCGCCGGCAGGTCGACTCGGGCGAGCGCCACCCCTGTCAGGTCCTTCGGCGCGGCGCTGGCCGTCGAGGACACATTGGGAATGACGTCGAAGAAGTTGATCGCATCCTTCGCAGGGTCCAGGCCGCCCTCGAACTCCGGGTCCTGCACCCGCAACACGATCAGGTCCGAGCGCGGGGTGGCTCCGGTCGGCGCGATATCCACGGTGGCGGTACCGATGTTGTACGCCGTGTACGAGCCCTGCCACGCCGACGCTTTCCCGCGGATCACAGCGGACCCGTCCCCGATCTGAACGCCACCACCGGGTACCGGCAGCGGCGTCACCTTCAGATCCGTGCCCTCGGTGACTCCTTCGGAGCCGCGGGACAAGTCCTTGATCATCTGTCGGAACGTTTGGGCGGAGTGGGTGGCGCCGTTCACGAGCAGCGGGGCCTGAGCAAGAGTCATCGGACGGTGGTCTCCTTCGGGGTCACGAGGGTCTTGAAGGCGTCGCGCCATGCCATGGTCAGGCGTGCGGACGCGGTCGGGTCGGAGGCGATCCAGCGGATCTCACTGCGCCCCGGGGGCAGCTTGAAGTCGCCCAGGGGTGAGGTCGTTGCCACGGTGCCGCCGCCTTGGCGGGTGATGGTGCGCTGACCGGGGCGGGTGTCGATCGTGACGTGCTCACCCGCGGGGACCGTGATGCCCAGCGCGATCTTTCGGCCGGTCTCCACATGGGTGATGACCGGATTCGTGCACGGCCCGTACACGGTGATGACCGGGTAGGCGTCGGTGTTGCCGCCGTTGAAGAGCCAGCCGGGCCGGTTCTGTCCAGACACGTCGCCGTCGCTCACCCGGATCGGTGCCTGCACAGGTGCGGTGAACCCGCCACCGGACAACCAGCCCAGCCGAAGTTGCACCGCCTGTTCGGTGTCCGCGTAGAAGCGCGTGTCCGGGGCGGTGAATTCGATGTCGAGCGGTACCCATCCGAACGCCGCTTCCTCCCAGGAGGCTTCGGCCTTGCGAAGGCGGCCGAACAGGACACGGACCGGGGCGCCAGGCCACTTGATGCGCAGCGGCATGACCGCCCCGCCCACCGTCCGCACCCGCGGATCGTCGGCAGCTTCCTCGATCTGTGCCACAATGCGGGCCGCCGCAGCCGGGTCACCGGGTGTCTTCACGCCGCAGTCGATGCGCAGCGTGCGGGCCTCGTACCAGTCCGGGCTCAGCCACGCGCCGTCCGCGTTGGGCTGCTCCACGATCTCGCCCCGCACCCCGGGGCGGGCCAGGCCCTCGATCCCGGCGATCGGAATGCTCGTGCCATGGCCGATGCGGATCCCGCTGAACTCCATCTGAAAGTCCTTGAGTTCATCGCTCACCGGAGAACACCTCCGCGACGGGCCCGGCGCATCTGGTACGAAACAGCGGAGGCAATGTCGTTCGCGGTCGCCCCGGCACGGGTGACGTGGATGGTCTGCTGTCCGATCGTCGGCGCCTGGTGCACCACCACAACCTGGGAACGCCCCTGCGCGGCGTCGACGAGCCGCCGCGGGGCGAGTCCATATCCGAACCGGTCCGCCGTCTCGGCCAGGACGCTTGTGGCCCGGCCGCGTTTCGACAGGGCGTGGGGGATGTAGGACTCGCCGCGTGTCTCGGCTTCCGCGAACTTGATCAGTCCGCGCGGCGAGGAGTAGACGCCCGGCTGCCACATACCGCCGTCCGCGTACGCCCGTCCGGCGTTCGCCTTCACGAGGTCGGCAAGGAACCGGTCGGCCTTGCCCGTTTTCTTTATCTGACTCTTTGACCGGTTGGCGATCTCGATGAGCCGGTCCTCTGCGAGACCGGTGGCGTCGGCGACGGCGTGGATGCCCTTGTTCTTCGCCAGCGCCCCGACCAGCTTCACGAGATCGGCGAGCTGATCACTGTCGAGCGTGTTCGCCGTCTTCTTTGCCGCCGAGTTGGCCTGCTGCGCCTTCTTCCGGTCCCGCACAGCTTGTGCCGCCAGGGCTTCGGCATTCTCGTCACCCTGCTCGGCCAGCCGACCAGCGAGTGCGCTGTAGCCGCGTGAGGCGAGCGTGGCCAGGTTGTTCTGGAACGCGCTGTTGTTCTTGACCGCGTTGTTCAGCTGTCCGGTGTAGTCGGTCAGCGTGGAGCGGGCGGTGCCGGCGAGCTTGGTCAGTTGGGCGGCCATGTCGCGCACGTACCGGTTGGAGCCGCGCGCCATCTTCCGGGTGAGCGAGACGCCGTCCTCGCCCATCTCCTCCAGTGCCTTGGCAACATCAGTGCCCGCCCGTCGTGCCACGGTCGCCAGGTCGTTGCGCCAGCCCTGGGCGGTGCGCACCGAGCGGCGCAGGTTCTTCTCGAACAACCCGAGGCTGAAGTACTCCTTGCCGCCCCTGCCCTTGCGCTGCGACTTGGAGATCACGTCGGAGATCGTGAACCCGGAGCCACCCAGTGGCTGGTACGACCAGTCCGAGAGTCCACCGGACGCGTACCACTCAACGTCGCCGCCGAAGCGCCGGACGACCTCCTCCACGATCGCTTTGCTGCGCGGGCGTTTACTCAGGGCCATCGGCACGTACGCCTCGCCGTGCGTCTCGGGTTCCGCCCACACCCGCATCGCACCGGCCGGGGCGATCTGCGCGACATGGTTCTCGCGGACACCGCCCTTCGCATAGAACTCGAGCACCGAGCCACGCGCCTGCGGGGCCTGGACCATGTCCGGAATGCCGTTGGCATCCCGGTCCCAGCTCGTGGCCCTGAGCGACACACCAATCCCGATGGTCCGGCCGGTGATCCCGTTGATCGCGCCCTGAATCCGGCTCGCGGCCGCCGTCGCCCCGCCCGTCGGCACAGTCACGGTGACGTTCTTACTGCCCGGCACCTCGGCGATCTTGAAGCCGAGGGCTTCGAGTTGCTGGCGGGCCTCGCCGGTCGGCGCGTTCACGGTGACCGTCTTGCCGCCCGGCACACCGGCGATCTTCTGCCTGACTTCCTCCAGGCTGTTGACCGTCGCCTGTGTCGAGGCGGTGACGTTGACGTGCTTGCCGCCCGGGGTCTGCGCGATCTTCGAGATCAGCGCGTCCAGGTCCGTGCGCGCCAGGTCGGTCGGGGCGGTGACCTCCACGCGCCGGTCCTTGAGATCCTTGATCTTGAAGCCGAGCTTCTCCAGATCCTCGCGGGCCTCGTTCGACAGGGTGGAGATGGTGACAGTCTTCTTCTCCGGCGTGGCCTTCAACGCCTGCTGTACAGCGATGAGTTCGGCCATCGACTCGTCCATGCCGGCGGTCTGCAGCAGGATGGACACCTGCTCCGGCACCAGTCCCGCGTTGTCCGCGAGCTTCGCCGCCTGCTCGGCGGACAGGCCGAAGCCCTGGGCGGTAGAGATCGCCGAATCCCGGGCGGTGGCCATCTGCTCCTGCGCGGCCTTCAGCGCCTCCGGGACCGTCTTCCCGTTGGCCTCCGCGTACTGGTAGGCGGCCAGCGATGCCTCGGCGGCGTTCGTGGACAGCCCCTGCAGCAGGTCATACAGCTTCTGGCCGTTGCGGGTCACGGTGGACAGCGAACCGTCCATGTTCAGAAGGGACTTGCCGTAGCCCTGGGCATTGTCGACGCCGCCCTTCAGAGCCTCGGAGGCATCGGACACGGACCGGTTCAGCCGGGCTTCGGCCGCCGACAGATTCACCGACCCGCCTGCCAGGATGTCCAACGCGTCGTGCAGGGCCCGGGCCCGGGAGTCGGCATCTGCTGTGGTGTCGGACAGGCGGCGCATCGCGTCGGAGAACTTCCCGAACGGGCCCACCGCATCCGCGGCCGACCGGCCCCCAGAACCGGTGGCATCGGCGAGGTCCCGGGCGTCCTTCACCGCCTGGGACATTTCCCCCTTGACGGATCCGAGTGCCTCAGCTGCCTTGTGCGCACGCTCGCCCACATCGGTGTACATGACGCCACCGCCACGCACCGGCTCCATGTTGATCGCAGCGACGTCCTCCATGCGCTTCTGGAGGGCCCCGAGCCCGTTGTCCTGGCTGAGATAGGCGTCCGTGAGGTCCTTGACCGACACCCCAGCCCTCGACATGACATCGACCAGGCGCTCCTTGCCGTCGAGGACCTTGGTGTCCATCAACGTCTGCGCAGCCGCTCTGCGCACACCGTCATCGACAGCACCGTTCGACTCGCGCAAAGCTTGGGTGAGGCTGCTGATCCTCGACCGATGCTCAGCCGCAGCCTGCGCGGCCTTCTGCTGATGGTCGGCGAGCATCGACAACCCGACACCAGCACCGGCGAGCACCACGCCCCACGGGCCGCCAAGCACGCCCATCAGCCCGCGGGCCGCACCACCGACTCCGGCACCGATCGCACGGGCCACTCCGCTGATCGGGCCGGAGGCGTTCCGGAACGCGGAGGCCATCTGTCCCACCACCGGGATCCGCGTCTCAACTACGGCAAGGGCTTGGCCGATGCGGCCGATGGACTGCCCCTGTGCCGCGGCGAGCTTTTCCTGCAGCCGCATCTGGTCACCGAGGGACCGGTACGCGCCGACGACCGGGCCGGACACCGTCTGTCCGAGGCGCGCCATCACCGGCGCGACGCGGCGGGCCAGCAGCATCGCGACAATCGCCGTCTGGACCGGGCCCGGCAAAGCCCCGAACCCACGCACCAGGCCGGCCACGACGTGCCCGACCGGTATGAGCACCGTCGACACCCCGCCCGCTGCGGAAGAGACCAGGTTGAGTGCGGTGACGACGATATCGAGGGCCGTTCCCCCAGCATCAGCCTCGTCCGCCACATCGGCGATGGCGTCCGCGACCGGGGACACGGCGGAGCCCACGTTGCGGAGGATGTCGATGAGGGCGCGGCCGCCGTTGACGAGCACGTTGATCGCCGCGGCGGCGGTGTCGAAGGCGATGTCCTTCACCGGACCGCCTAGCCCGCCTAGTGCATCACCCACCTCGTCCAGCCCGGCCGAGACGGCCTTCGACACCGACGGCTTGGCCAGGGTGTACAGGTCCTGGACGTAGCCCAAGGCCGCGGTCATGCCCGGCGTGGCGGCCGCCATCCCGGAGGTCAGCAGCCGCGTGATCTTCTCCAGCCCGGGCGCGGCCGCCGTGTACAGGGCCTGCCCGGTGTTGCTGGCCTGGGTCTTGAGCTGGGTGACCGCACCCGCCAGGCCCTTGGTCTGCGAGGCGGCGATCTCGCCTGCGGCGCCGGTGCGGGCGATCGCCGTATGCATCTGGTCGAACGCTTCGACACCCTGATGCGCCAGCGCCGAAGCACCCGCCAGGGCGGGCTTGCCGACCACGTTCGCGAGGGAGCCCAGGAAGTCCTTCTGGGACATGCGGTGCTGGGCCTTCTCGAAGCCCTCGATCACCGTGCGCAGGCCCTTGAAGTTGCCCTGCGTATCCCACGCTTCGACGCCGAGCTCCGCCAAGCCCCGCTTCATCCGCGCGGTCGGCCGGGCCAGGTTCGTCAGCATGCCGCGCAGGGACGTTCCTGCTTTGGAGCCGAGGATGCCGGAGCGGGCCAGCATCGCCACCGCCGCTGAGGTGTCCTCGATCGAGATGCCCAACTGGGCGGCGACGGGGCCGGTGTAGGACATCGCGTAGTAGATGTCCTGCAGGCCACCGGACGCGGCGTTCGCCGACGCGGCCAGCACGTCGGCAGCACGTCCGGCGTTGTTGGAGCTCAGCCCGAACTGGTCCATGACGTCGCCCAAGTAGCGGGCGGCATCTGCGGCGGACAGGTTGTCGGCCGCGGCCAGCTGCATGGCTGCGCGGGCGTTCGCGATCGACGAGGTGGAGGTCTGGCCTGCCTTCGCGAGTTCCAGCATCGCGTCCGCGGCCTTGGCCGCCGAGGTGCCGGGCAGCTTGAGGTCGGCGCCGAGCTCGCGGGCCTTCGCCGCGGCCTGCACCATCTCCTGCCCGTTGGCGTCGGTGACCGCGCCCCACTTGTTGATGGCGCGCTGGTACTCGTTGCCTTCCTTCGCGATCTCCGCGAGGCCGGCGACGATGCCGCCGCCGACCAAGAGATTGCGCAGGTGGTGCAGCTCCTGGCGCGAGGAGGCGATGCCGTGGCGGAGCTGCCGCATCGACGCGTGCCCGTCCGCGCCGACACGGCGCAGACCGGCACGCGCACGATCCGCGTCCCGGCCGATCCCACGCAGCCCCGCGGCGGAGCCGCGGGCACCGGAGCCGATCTGGTGGAGCTGCCGGTTGAGGGCGTCGGTGTCGCGGCCGAGCCTGCGCATCGCGCGGGAGGCCTGCCGGATCTCCGACAGGAGGTTCGCGAAGTCCGCCCGCGCCTGAACGCTGAGCGTGTAGGACGACACCTGCCGGTGCCCTTACTCCCCACGCCCCTTCGCTCAGCCCCTCCCTCGACCACCCGCCCCGGCTAGGTGCGCGGCACCAAGCCGATACGCACGCCGTACCCGTCCGGGCCGTCGGGGACCTGGTCCTGCTCGTGCCCGATCAGCTCACAGCCCGGACAGCGCACCGTGGTGGTGACGTACGCGAACCGGTCACCGCCGTGCTCCTCGTCCCACTCCGCGAGCCGGGTCCCGCAGTGGTCACACACCGTCCGCTGGTATGCCGCGAAGGCGAGCGCCTTCGCCCGGTCGGTCTCCGTCCAGCGCCCGTCACCCGCGCCGAGG
Organism: Streptomyces sp. NPDC002851; assembly: GCF_053591935.1. NCBI lineage: Bacteria > Bacillati > Actinomycetota > Actinomycetes > Kitasatosporales > Streptomycetaceae > Streptomyces > Streptomyces sp. NPDC002851. The sequence continues at coordinate 155,464 of NZ_JBSFUT010000003.1, forward strand.
AACTGAGAGTGCGGGATACCCCATCGGTCGCACAGCTCCAACTCGGAGCGGAGCTGCACGTCCGTGATCAGCCTTTTCCCAACTCCACCGTCGACGTGCGTACGATCTGCTGCGTCTGCCACGCCGCCGCGAACAGCGCGTTGGACTCACCGACCGCCCACGAGTCCAGTAGCTCCTGCGCGTCCTGCTCACTCATGCCCTCGACCGCGTTGCCCTGATCGTCACGTTCAATGTGCGCGGCCGCGATCAGCGCCGAAGGGAACGTCTCCGGATTCCACGTGTCGCCGTCCTCAGCCTGCGTCTCGGTCGGAGGGAACCGCTTGATCAGCCCATCGAGGATCGGCCGGGGCAGCGCCTTGAACGTCAGCTCCACCGCGACGGCATCGAAGTCGATCTGCGCATCTTCGACTTCCTCCTCGGCACGCTGAGTCTCATCGCTGTGCTCACAGCCGTTCTCCGCATCGACCATCCGGCAGCGCGCCAGCTCCAACCGGGCGGCGTCGAGGCGCTTCTTCGCGTCCTGGTCGTCGCAGATCACCAGCGTGTGCTCGGGAAGCTGGCGAGCCCGAAGCCGCGCCATCTTCCTGGCCCAATGCGCGTCACGAGCCACAGCCGCAGCAGGCGGAGCAAGGGACTCCTTGGTTTCGACGGACACCGGCATCACTTCTCCGGCTTCGGCGCCAGGGCCGTGGGAACAGCGGCGTCCTGCGTCGGCTTCTCCGTGATCGAGAAGTTCACCGTGAACTTCGCGGCCTCGTTGTCCGTCGAGTAGTTCGGACTACGTGAGCCGATCCGCACGGGGAACACGTCCATGCTGCGTGAGCCGGGCACATCGCCCTTGCGGAGGAAGACGACCCAGCCGGTGTCGTCCTTCTTCAGCAGTTGCTCGACCTCGTCGGACACCTTGTCCTCGTAGAAGCCGAGGGACGAGTCGTCGGCCTGATCACTGCCGGGGATCTTCGACTCGAACGTCGAGCCCAGATCAGGGGTTTCGATGGCCTGGTTCGACAGCGTCCAGCCGTCGATCGCGGCGATCGCATCGGTCAGGTCGGTGCCGGCATTCAACTCGGCACGAGTGGGAACATGGCCCGAGTCAGAAACGCTCTTGAGCCACAGGAGGCGGGTCACCCCGCGCCGGGAGAACTTCTTTACCTGCAAGGTCTGCTGTCCGATTCCGGGACGGCAGCCACACACCACGGGAGGCCCCGTCCCTCGACGAAGAGTCGGGGAACCGGCCCAAACCAGTGGCTGGTTGGGCGTCCGCGCGGGGCCTCCGCGGTGAGGATGCAGGCACACTCACAGGGAGGGCTGCTACATGGTGATCACGATACTGTCGCCTACGCGACATTCGTCCGGTGTGGCGTCGGCAGCCCCCTCTGCGATGCCGGAGCCAGCCAGCCTGAAGATCGGAGATCAGGCGAGCTGCCATCGCCCGAGCCGTGCACAAAGGAACCCCCGCCGGGCGAGAGATGGCTCACCGGACGGGTCTGGCTCCTGATGCTCCACCTCGTTGTGGTGAGGACCGTCAGCAAGGCGGTCAGGCCGAAGGAATTCCTACCTCGTGCCAGTGTGTCGCCCGAACGGTCCTATAGTCGTCGTCATGGCCCAGAAGGTAGTAACGACATACGTGGATGACTTGACCGGCGAGGAGTCGGACAAGATCTCCACACACAGCATTCTCGTCGACGGAGCTGGGGTGGAGATCGACCTCATGGACGAGAACTACGACAAGCTCCTTGAACTCCTCAACCCGTACCTTCAGGCGAAGGGGGCCCGTCGCATTCGTGGCGGAGGTAAGGGGAATTCCAAGGCCACCTCGGTCAGCAAGGACGAATCGTCGGCGATCCGAGCCTGGGCGAAGGAGAACGGTTACGAGATCAGCGGCCGTGGGCGTGTCCCGGCCTCGATCCGCGAAGCGTACGCGAAGGCCAAATAGGCAAGACCGCTGCTGCCCCCGCACCGCCAGGTGTGGGGGCATCGTGTTGCTCCGCTTTGGGGCGCAGCATGCATCTATTGGTGCAGGGGCGCTCAGCTATTTTGCTCCGACTTGGATCCGCGGGCGTCGAATCATCGGCCGCCGAGCACTGCGTCGATCGGGCAGACTGGCAAGGTGGGAATACTCGTTCAGCAGTTGGAGACAGCAGCGCACATCCTGGAGGAAACGGGCGCCCTCGTTCCGGTCGATGTCGCCTGTGCGCTCGACCAGCCGTCACACATCCGGTTTTCCACTCGCCACCAGCTGACATTGGCGGACCAGCGTTCCGCGGTCGACCGCATCGCTGCCGTCCTCGGCGAAGTGCCCGCAATCCAGCCGGTCTTCACAGGAAGGCATGGTGCATCGGTGCGAGGCGAACACGAGGGTATGGCGATCATCGCTGTGACGGATGCCGCAGTGCCGCACACCCCGTTGCCTGAACGCATTACGACGACCGCCGGCACCATCGCCGTGCTGCGCGCCATCATGCCCTGGGCAGACAGCGTCGAAGAACACCTGCAAGAGCTGGTCGTATGCGACGCCTCCACCCAGCACAGCGTCCACGCCACGGTCGACACCGAGAAGGGCGCGAAGACGGTCCAGTTTGGGCTCGTGCCCGAGTACAACTCCGGGCGCCGCAGGCAAGCCCTTCTGCCTACCGGACACCCACTCGGGATCAGCGTGATCCGCGCATGACGTACGGCACCGCCGCAGAGCATGGCCCGCGCCCCAGCTCGACACATGGACGTCACTGCGGAACGGAAACCAGCTCCGTCCCCGTAGGCGACGATCAGTAGGCCGAAGCAGAGAGCGCGTATCGCTGCACAGCCGTCACGATCCCAGAATCTCCGTCAGCAAGATCCACACCATCGTCGACCAACAGTTCCCGGGCCCACACATCCACGCCCGGGATCTGCACCGCGCTCTGCCACTCGCCCGTAGCTGTGCGGCCCAACAGCACCTGCCTAACCCGGTCCGCGAGCCACTCGGCTTGATCCGTGCGCGCAGCCACCACCGTAACCTGATACACAAGGCGCGCGTCCTCCGACCGGTCCGCAAACGGTGCTCCATCAACCGGACCGCCCTGCGGGTACAGCACCATGTACGGCACCGCCGCGGGCCTCCCGTCGACGAGCGGAAGTCGTCCTCGGCCGCACGGCTTCCCGGTCGCTGCTGCCAGCAACGCCTGTACGGCTGTCGTGACGCGGGCCCGGTCGATCACAGCTCACCCGCCCCGGCGAAATAGGCGGCCGCGGGCCCTTCGATGCTGAGCACTCCGTACCGGCACAGGCCAAGCGCGTCCCACTCCATCACCCCAGGCGTGGTGAGGATCGACAGACTCCGCTCACCCTCCTCATCGAAGACCTCGGCCACGACAACAGCACGTGCGAGGAAGCCCCGCTCGTGCTCGGCGAGCACGCCAGCCAGAGCGTCCTCGAGGGAGTTGTTCATGTCATTCACAGTGCCTCCGAGACCGCCCGGCCGAGTTCGCGCACCAGCAGCGGACCGAACGTGCCAACGGCCGGACCCAGGTGAGGGAATGGACGCTGGGCATAGTGACGACCCAAGGAATCAACGCCCACGAAGCCGAACTCCAACCGGCGGCCCTGCGGCGCATTCGTACCGACCTCGGCAACGATCACCGGTCCGGCCCGGTGCACGTCGGCCTGCCACGACGCCCGATAGCGGCCGGTGATCACGCGAGGTCCGGGACGCCCGGACGCATTGCGCTGCACCTGAAACACCAACGCCTTCGCGCTGCGCCTCATCGCCGTCTCGGCCGCGGCCACCGCCGCCTTCCCGCTCCGCTCCAGAGCTGCCGCCAGCTGGGACGGGTGCTGGAAGCTGCCGCCGCTCACCGCGTCACCGGCTTCCGGTTGTGCTCCTCCAGCCACACCGTGCGCAGCACCGGAAATGACGACACCTCACCCTGAGCCGTCACCCGATACGTACGGCCCACGGCCTGCTCATCACGAGCCTCCATGACCAGCACCGTGTCGTTCTCCCATACCTCCGGAGCATCCAGAGGCATCAGCAGCCGGTAGCCGGCACGCACCTCCGCGACCCACGCGCCGTCCTTCCCCGATCCTCTGCTCCGGATCCGCTCCTGATGCGCGTGCAAACCGCCCTTGTCCTCATACACGGTCAGCGGAGGCACCGGCACAAGGTCGCCGGTCTCCGGGTCCAGCATGTCCTCGCCGCTACCTCGGGTGATCTTCACCCTGTCCGGCATCAGATGGCGCTCGGCAAACCGGGCAATCGCCGACTGATCAAGCACTCGCAGCCCACTCCCGCAGCTGCGCAAGCAGCCCTCGGGTCAGCTCGCCAGGCTTGCCGTTAAGGTCGTCGCGGTCCAGCACTGCCTCGTCGAGCTGCCGCCAGTCGACAGCATCCAGGAAACCGATCACCACATGCCGAACGTCGGCAGGCTCCACCACGACTTCGGCCAGCCCATCGAACTCCATGCCACGCCACCCCTGCTGTACGTACAGCGTGACCTCAGGACCCTCGTCGACGGTCTGCGTGATCCGGTACGCCTCGACCGCCGAGGCGACAGCATGACCATCGATCTCGATGATCGCGGCCTCGTCAGGAGAGGACGCGATGCGGACACGGCGAACGTCAGGGGGCGTGGTACTCATGCCTTCGACCCTAGGTGCGCGAAGCGCACCCCAGCTGCGTCGAATGAGCTGTACAGGGGCTCGCCCACGGGTGTGAGCTGGCTGCCGTAGCGTGAGCGGTGTTCTATCCAATCCGAGCTGCTGGCTGCTTACTCGGACTGCTCAAAAGCCCGCCCCGGCCGCCACGCTGGCCCTGGGGCGGGCTCAAATCGCCAGTTACCCGCCCTCTCCCGGGGCACACGCCGATCACGTCCGGCTCAAGATCGGGAAGCCTGTCCTGCCGACGTCCCGTGAGAGCTTCAACGGGCCTCGCCAGTGATCACCTTCGACACCGCCAACTCCGCACCTCTACGCGCTGGTGCCGTGGCGTACATCGTCAGCGACCGCACCTCCGGCCGGGCTCTGCGGCAGACGCTGGCGACCGAGGACCTCGTCAACGACTTCAAAGTGTTCCTCGATGACCTGACCCCAGGCGACGACGCCGTTCAGTAAGCAGAAGGACAGGAGGAGGGCCCGCGAAGCCTGCAGGCGGAAGGTCAGCGTACGAGCTCGTGATTCCAGCTGCGCTCGTCGGGAAGGGCGCTGGCGTGCACGACGGTGGTGAGATCGCGAAGCCGTGCTACCCCGTTGCTCTTTGACAGCGGGTCGCGATGTTCGTGAATCACGTTGTTGGCGGTCCGCAGAGCCAGGTAGGAGCAGTGAGCCCAGGTGCTTACGGCGCCCTGATCGGCGTTCTCCAACCGTTCCAGGTCGGTGGCTCGAAGGGCCGAGACCTGCTGCGTGCCCACGATCACGGCGGGTCGAACGTTCACCAGCTGCGCATTGCTGTGCCAGGGAACCATCCCGTCGCCGATGCCGGGGAACGTCAGCTCCTCGACCGCAGCAGCGTTCTGGGTGAACCGAGGGTGCGTCTCGTAGATCCACAGGGCGAGGAGCACCGTGCTCATATGCGCGGCAATAGGGTCTCCTCCGGCCGCCGGATGCAGTCCCGACCAGAGTTCGCCGTTGTGCGGCAGGGCTACGGCCATGACCCGACGGGCATACTGGAACGCCCGCGTTACCACAGGCCAGCCCTGGTCGACAGCATCGGAGACCTGCCAGTCCAGACCGGATCGCTGCTTGTGCCACATCCTGGCCTTTACCGGGCGGGTAGCCAGCGTGCGGTCATTGTCCGGGTCCGGGACGGTCAGAACGCTGACAGGGCCGACGGGCAGATACGCCGCCTGCCCCAAGAAGGCAAGGTGCTGGGCCTGCCGCACCGTGTGTGGTTAGACCTGGGCGTGGTGGAAGCGGTGCTCGTTGGGGCACTCGATGGAGACGGTCGTGCGATCGAGATGGAAAATACTGTGACGGTCGGCGCCACAGGACGGACACAACAGCGAAGGCAACTCGTCAAGGTCTACGCCGACGGGTTCACCGAACAAGAGGCCACTGCCCGACGTGAAGGTGATGGTGTCCGTCTGCTGCACGCTCAATCTCCCCTTATTCGCGTCCAGTCACGTGTCGATCGCCCGGAATGGCGGACCGCTGTGGCGTCGCCATGCTGTCTTAGGGCGTGGCAACGGTCTGGGACTATTCGGCGTCGACGTCCGGCCCGGCAATGCCACGAAGAAACTCGTCGACTTCGTGGACCAGGTCCTCGATCGCCACGGTCTGCTCCACCAGCGTGGGCGGCACATGCTCGGCCTCCCACGCGGGCAGAGGTAGCACGGTGTCGGACCACAACCGGTCGAGCTCGCCCACGCTCGGGATGAGATCTTGACAAGCGAAGGCACAGCCGCTGAGCACCATGGCGAGCGGCCGGCCGCCCGGACGGTGCGGCAGCGTGGCCTTCACGGCGTTGAGGGTGTCGGCGAGCGCGGTGAGGCGGTAGGCGCGCTGCAGCCACGACGGGTGGTGTTCCTCACCTGGTTGCGGGCTGGAGGGATAGTCGCAGGTGGGCCGGATCAGGGTGACGGCTCGGGCTGCGCGCCGGTCCGCGTCGTCGACGATCCAGTCCCCAGAGGCCCGCATGGTGGTGGACTTGCTGATGTAGTTGCGGACGATCGACACCGAGTCCGCCCAACCTCCGTACTCGCGCCCGCGGAGCGAGAAGCTTTGAGGTTCGGCCCGCATCTCTCGGATCACATACCCGAGTCGGCGCTTGGCCCGCCCCTCGTCCGTCGCGAAGGCGTTCAGGATGTGTCCCACCGAGGCCAGGACATCCGGACGCCGACGGGCGTCAGGCAGGTTCACGTCCCGCAATACCTGGCGTGAGGCCTCCAGAGCGTCGTTCAACTCGCCCACGCTGATGCGAGCTTGCGTCTTGGCAGCATCGGAAAGCGTGATGTCGTCGACTGTGCTGTCCCCACGGCGGGCTGCGAGACAGAGCACGGCGGTCAGGATCCGCTTCTGCCACGCCCACTGCCGCTCGATACCTGGGCGCGTGTGGACATAGTTGTGGTGGTCCTCATGATCGATACCGAGATGCCGGGCCTGGTGCCAGGCGAACAGCATTGAGGCATGCTCCGCGGCGCGTCGCCACGCCGCGTACTCGACCGCGTCCTCACCTACGTCGACCATGACAGCACCATATCCATGGCACGCCGCACGAATGCATCGATTGAGCCCGAAGGCTGCGTACGACGTCTTGCCGCGCTCGAGGGCCTCTCGCGCGTCCCTCGGCTCAGTGGTTGTGGTGGTGCGACGCGGTGTGCTGGGTAGCGTTGGGTGGACACCGTGGCTACGACTTCCGCCAGTTGGTCGCGGCGGCTGGGGGTGTGCCGCGAAGAACACCCGCCACGACTTCGGCTGGGTGACGCCACGAGAGCAAAGAAGGACGGCGCCTGCTGGCCGCGTCCCGGAGAGCATCTCGCAGGCCGGAGTCGGACAACCATGCGCGAAGAGTGCGGGCCAAGGCTGGGCTGTCTCCCGGCGGGATGAGGAGGCCCGGGAGGTCCCCATTAGGTGCCTGTCCCAACGCTTCGGGTACTCCGCCGACCAGCGAGGCGACGACGGGCAGACCGCGCGCGAGGGCTTCGGATACAGCTATGCAGTAGGACTCGGAGGGAGAGGCGAGTACCTTCAGGTCGGCCTCCGCGTACGCGGTGTTGAGCGCGTCGCCGACCAGCGGGCCGTCGATAGTGATTCGGCCGTCGAGGCCGTACCTGGCGATCCGGTTGCGGATGCGGACAACATGGCCCGGATCCTGTGCGACGCCGCCGACGAAGCGGCATTTCCAGGGCATATCTGCGACGGCCGCGAGCGCGTCCACGAGGAGGAGGTGATCTTTGGTCTCGGTGAGCGATGCGACACATAGCAGTTGCGAGACGCCGTCGGTGCCGTGGGCCTTCGGAAACGGGTGGACCCCGGGCAAAGCGACGAACACCGCCTCGGGCGGCAGAGCGTGCTGGGACGCGACGCGGCGGGCCGTGTGTGCACTGGTGGTGATGACCGCGGAGGCGCAGTGGAGCACCCGGCGTTCGCTGGCGTCGAGTGCCGCTGCCACGTCCGCAGGCAGCCCTCCCTCGTCCGCGAGCGGCATGTGTACGAGGACGACGATGCGCAGCCGATTTCTCTCCGCCTCCAGGACGTCGGGAAGGTTGCAGGCAACGAGTCCGTCGAGCAGCACGACGGACTGGTCGGGCAGGTCGGCAAGCATGCGGGCCAGCGCACGCTGGTCGGCCTCATCGGGGCGTGGCCAAGTCCCCGCGGCAGGGAGCATGCGTACGTCCCAGCCCACGTCTGGGAGTTGCCGGGCAAGCTCAATGTCGAAAACGTTGCCGCCGCTGGGCTTGCGTGGATCACGCAAACCGTCCGGGACAACGAAGTACAGGTTCGATGATGTGGTCATACGGGAGTCCCCTCTGAGGCGGTGTTCCGGTCAGTGGCCGGTCGTGATGTCCTTCTGCTGCAGAGGGATCTCGGCGACGGTTTCCCAGGACATCTGCCAGGCGAGACGGCCGTCGGTGAGTTTGTTGCGGTGGTAGGCGACGTCGAGCACATGCACGCGCGAGATCGTCCACGAGGCGTGGCGAGGTGTGATCTTGCGCAGGGTGCTTTGGAGGGGGTCGCTGTCCGCCGCGTCGAATGACGGTAGCGTCGGATATTGGAACCTTCCGAATGCCTCCCCCGGGTTGGGGTGCTGAAGGTGAGTACAGCAAGCGGTGGAGCCGTAGCTTGCTGCCAGCACCGACGCGTCAAGCATGCTGGTGCCAATGCCGGGGTACTCCTGCAGATCCCAGCGGGGAGCTCATCCCTGCGGCCACCAGGGCCGCCGAGGCAATCTGTCGGCAGCAATCGCGGTGCCCGCAGCGACTGAATCAAAGGAGCGTGTCGGCGGCCTTGTCGGCGACCTCTTACGGTCTACGGTTCAAGGATGGACTGGTGGACTCTGATCCTCGCCGCCATCGCCGCGGTTGCCTCTGCAGCTGTAGCCCGCTGGGAATGGATCGACCGTCCACGGCACGGATGGACGTTCGCAGGACGCAAGACATCGCTGAGGACGTGCCGACGACCGAAGATGGCAAGATCAGCTATAAACGACCTCGGGCGACGTTCGCGGTGCGGGCAGTGGGTACGGCAGTCGTCCATAACGTGGAGGTCAGGGTTCCTGGAGCCCTGAGCGTTATGCGGTCACGGACGGCAGGTGCTTCTTCGGTCTGTGCCCCGGCTCCTGCAAGTGTCAGTTTGTATCAGGCAACGATAGACGCTCGTACGGAGCCAATTGTCTTCGACGTGTACCTGCCGGACTCAGCAAACGCAGAGGTCTACATCGAGATCCTCTGGGCACGTCTCCGTCCTTACAGGACATTCGGAGAGCGATTTGAGGCAACATCCCTGGGAAAGGATCGACCCCCGGAATGGCAGAAGTGGCGGTGGTCGCGGTGAAGTCTTCGCCTACGTCCCAGGCCCGGAGGAAAGTGGTGGACAGCCCGTCTTGTACGCACGACAGGCGGCTGGGTGACCATAAGAGCCCAACAGCGCGCCGAGATCCCCGTGACGGATACTCCGGCCTGACATGCGGAGCCGGCTCACGTTGTCGAGGCTATACGGGTGAGGGATTCCGGCATGGTTAGTTGGACGGTAGCGTCGGATACTCGAAGTCCCTGATTTCCCCTCGGATGGCTGTGCTTGCAGTCTGCCGGGCTGTGGTCATTGTCGGCCCTGCGTGCTGAAGGGCACGAGATCCGGGATGCGGGCATCGCGCCGGCTCGACGTCAGCTGCCCGTCGTGCTGGGTTCCCGCACCGCAGCAGGCACGGGAACCTGATCAACACACCTTCAAAGGCTCTTACTTGAGTCCGCCCGTATACTTCTTGATCCAGTTGACGTAAGTGGAAACCCGGGTGTAGTAGTCGTTCTCTCCATTGTGTGCACACGTGCCGGCGACGGCGCTGGCGATCCCGACGAGTTCCCACCTGCCTCCGACTTGCTTGGCGGCAGGGCCACCACTATCTCCACTGCAGATGCCCTTGTTGTCTCCGACGTGCCCGCACAGGTGAATGCGTTCATTGAGGTTTTTGGAGCGGTAGCAGTTCTGACTTTGGCGTTCGGTGAATTCCTGCAAGGTATCGGATTGGGGGGCGTTATTTCCCAACTTGCCCCAGCCGGTCACAGTGAATGTCTCGTAGTCTTTGTGGACCGCCGTGCTGGTGGGCAGGCTGATGGGTTTGACGTACTGGCTCTTGCGAACGGGTTGGTTGAGTTCGATGAGCGCAATGTCGTTCCAAACCATGCCCCCCCTCTGGCCGTATCCTCCGTTGATGATGGACCGCTTGACAGTGTGGATGCGAGGGTCACTGCGTGGGTCACTGCGTGGGTCGTTGAGTACCTTCTTCCGGTCGACGCCTCCTAGGCGAACAACCATGCGCGCACGCGAACCGCGAACGATGCAGTGTGCGGCGGTCAGCACGTAGCGGCTGTTAATGAGGCTCCCACCGCAGTTGCTGATCGAACTTCCTTGGATTCCCTGTACTTGCACCATCCACGGATACTTAGCCGGGTCCAGCACGGGTGTGCCGCCGACGATCGCGTGTGCCGGTTGGGCGCTGGCGACCAGTGCGGCTGTTGCCAGGCCGGCAATGAGGCCCCGAGACGTCTTTCCTGCCATGCCATCACATCCTTGATGCCGAAGGTGTCGTGCTGTCCGGCGCCGAACTCGTCGGCGCCGAAGTTCGAAGGAGTTATGCGTCCTGCTGGTCAGCTGGATGAGTTTCAATGTTTCGCTGAAGCGTCATGGCGGGGTGTTGCTTGGGTTTGAAATCTGCTCCCAGATCCGCAGGACGCCGCCGACGAGTTGGTGGGCAGGCTGTAGCGGCCCAGGAGGTTGAGGTTCGCCTGACGCAGAGGTGGTAGCCGGACCTTGGGGCCAGCCCGTCGAGCCGGTGGCGCTGGGTACGGCACAGCGCGGTCAGGCCGCGGTCGACGTCGTCCAGGAGGAAGAACCGCTCCGACTCGGGCCGCGTAGACTCTTCCGGAGGCGCCGTTCGCCCTGGACCTGTGCTCTAGTCAGAAACTCCATCAGCATGTGCCGCACGGTAATGAGGCAGAGCAGTCTTCATAAGATCTTTCGCTGATCATCACACGATCGTGGGAGCGCGCACTCACTACTGACGTCCTCGGACGTTGAACACCCGGAAGAGCGCATGGGGTTGAACACGCGGGGGGATACGGTCGTGCCCATGAAGCCGTTCGTCTTCCAGCGGGCCCAGGAAATCTGGCCAGACGGGGCAACCCTGCTCCACGTCTCGGCCCCTCCAGGCGGGCCCCACGGCAGTGACCCGGCGGCGACGCGCACAGCTACCGGCCCGGTCGGACCGCAGCAGGGATTAACGGACTCATCATCGATCACCCAGCGCGACCGGGGCGACATGTGGTGACAGCGGCTTCGCCCTTGGGCATCAGCCACCGTCAGGACACAAAATCCGAATTCCGCGCCCTTCGCATGCCCCGGCCACTACGGTGAACCGCCATGCAGCCTTTCGTTTTCAAGCGTGCCGACGGCGACTGGCCGGAGGGCGAGACGCTCCTCCACGTCTACGCAACCGTGGACTTGGACCGTAACCGCGAGCTGGCCGCGTTGGTGAACGGTGGACGCGAGGTGCTCGGGGACTTTCCCTTGAGCCACGTCGAGGACCAGTGGCTCCACATCACGATCGACCAGATCACGGACCAGCCCGCCTCCGCGATCGGCCAGCCGGAGCGCGACGCCTTGACCACCGCCCTCACCGAGCGGCTGCAAGGCTTCTCTCCGATTGACCTGATGGTCGGCAGCCTGCTCTCCTCGCGCTATGGCGTGATCGCCGACCTGCATCCGGATGGCCCTGTCGTGGACCTGCACCAGCAGGTCAGGGACACGGTTCGCTCCCTGCGGGGCGACGATGCCGTCAAGTACCCCTGGTCCACCCAGCACCTCACACTCGCCTACGCCTACGACCACGCCGACTCCGACGAGGCCCAACGGCGGCTGCGCCGGGTGCGTCCCGGCCACGCACCCTTGCACGTCGATGCGGTGCACCTGGTCGACGTCACCGCGGACAGCACCGCGAAGACGATCACGTGGAAGCACCTCTCGCGGATTCCGCTCGCTCAGCCGTAGCGGCGATCGCCCGTGCAGCCGCGTTCCGGCCAGTGGCGACGTCTGCGGCGTACGCCGCCCAGTCCCCGCCGCTGGCCTGCTGCCACTGCACGGCGACCTGGCGGTGGATGCCCAGCATGCGTGCCAGGATCGCGGCCGGAACCTGAGAGGCCAGGGTGAACAGGGCCGTGGCTCGGTCCTGTCGCGGATTGACGCCCAATGCCCGGAGCCGGATGACGAGTTGGTCACTGCTGAGCGGTTGCCCGGGGAGCCGCCCGGGGAAGAGCCAGGTGCCTGGCGCATCTACAAGCGTCTGACCACGCCGACTGGCGATCAGTTCCTCCATCAGGGCATCGAGCGGCGCGGGCAGCACGATCGGGCGGTCCCCGAGCAGGATCTTCGGCTTGTCGCCATCACGCTGCACATGGTCCACGGTGAGGTGGCGAATGGTGTTGACGTGCTGGGCGTAGAGCAGCAGGAGCAGACCAGCGACGCGGTCGGCAGTCGGCGCGGCGTCTTCGTGCAGGAGCCGGCGCGCGGCCTCCCACCGCCGGTCCTCATCGTGCGGGCCGCTCGGGCCCGCCCAGCGAGTGGCGGGAGCAGTGAGGTTGTGGGCGTGGCGGTGAGCAACGGCCCAGCGCACGAAGTGCGCCGTGCGCGTGGGGTAGGTGGCGCGGTGGGCCAAGAAGTCGTCGACTTCGCTCTGGGTGCACGCGGTCAACTGCATGCCGCGGCCGGACAGGTCGTCGAGGAGCTGGATGGCGGCATTGATGTGGGTTCGGACGTTCTGGTCCTGGTCGACCGTCACCTGTTGTCCGCGCACCCGCTGTCGCAGTCGGCGCAGGTGGTGCCATATCGCGTATCCGTGCAGGACCCGCCGATCTCCGAGATCTGTGCGCACGGCCAGCTTCTCGTTGATCCAGCGTTCCAGGCTGGTGAGGCGCTGATCGCGGGCGGGGAGCGCGCCGGTGGCCATCAGGAGCCCGCGCAGGTAGTTCAGGGTCTTGTCCTCCGGCAGTTCGTCGAGCAGCGCGTGGGTCACCGGGCGTGGGTCCTTGCCCAGGGCCGTCAGCAGTGCGCGGACCTTCGGCTTGGCCATCCAGGCCATGGCGTGGTCGGGGCGCTCCACCGCCACCAACGCATACCGGAACGGCTCGAGTTCCTCGGCGATGCTGACCCCGTCTCCGAGCAGTTCTCGGAGTTTCTGGTCGACCCGGCACCGCTGGCAGGGTTCGGTGCCGAACTGCCACGTCGTCTCGCAGAGAGGGCAGCGGTCCCAGAAGTTCGGATCCGGGTTCAGGCACTGGGCGCACAGCGGAGCAGCGAGCGTTCCTCCCTTGAGCGGCGCCACCGTCCCGCAGGACGTGCACCGGATGTGGCGGACTCGGCAGTTGCGGCACCACGGCTCGCCGGTCGCCCGCGACATGGCGCACCAGGTGAGCTGTCCGCAAATGCTGCACTCCTGGTCCTCCCGCGGGCTGCACCTCTCACACCACGGCCCCTCGGCGGTACGGGCCTTGACCTTCCGGCGCCGTCGGCATCCTGTGCACGGTTCGCGATTCGCAGGATCGGTCCTCCAGCAATCGGTGCATACCGGTCGGCCTTCGTCGTCCCGGGAACTCACTTTGCGGCGATTGCCGCAGCGCGAGCAGTCCTCGGCCCGTGCCTCTTCTTCACAGCGCCAGCAGACCCGCTGGCCATCCTGCTTCGCGCGCAGACGCTCGGTCGCACCGCACCGGGCGCATCCCGGCGGCTGCACCACCGTGGCGCCGGCCTCCACGAGGGCGTTGACGAAGGGAAGCACGGACGGGGTGGGCGCCGAGTGCGCTGCCCCAGTGAGCAGTTCGCGCTGGTCGAGAACGGCCCAGGCGACCCGCCAACGAACGGCGCGCTGTTGTGAGCATCCCGCAAGGGCCTCGGTGACCGTGGCCGGGCTCAAGCCGGGATCAGTGCCGACCACCAGGTCGATCAGTTCCTTGGTCGGGTCCACGCCGTCGGGACACCGCTGGCACAGAGGCCGCCCCTTCCGGTCCCGGGTTCTGACATACCTCACGGTTCCGCAGCCGACGCATTCCTCCTTCGGCCGGACGCACCCGCTGCAGGTCCACAGCCCGCCCTTGCGGCTACACAGGGACAGGATCTCGCGGTCGCAGTCGCAGCAGCGCGGTCTCGCGAGTTGCCGTGCCCCCGACTTCGCCAACGCAGCCAGGAGCTTTCCCACGGACCAGATGGACGGAGAGCGGCCCGTGACCAGGACTTGTGGGTTGTCCCGCAGCTCTCGGGCGACTCGCCGCCTCGGAGTGGGACCGCGGAGGACGCCCTGCGTCACCTCCCGGATCTCGTCCGTAGACAGGCCGTGCTCCACGAGCGCGATCTGGTGGACAACGGCGCCGAGCGGGTCGTCCTGGATCAACTGATCAATGTCTATGGCCATCATTCAATTCCGGTGATGCGAGCCCGTTTAGGCCGCAAGGTCCCCAGCCCCGGCTCCGGTGCGCTGCCACCAGCCGCGGCGGCCTTCTTCTTCGGTCGGTTTGCCGCCCCCGCTGCGGCGACCGGTTCGATCAGGTCGTCCATCCGGCAGTCGAGGATGTCCAGCAGCGCCATCAGCACCTTCATGCTCAGCCGCTCCGGGCGATCGGTCACCAACCGGTAGACCTGGCTAGACGAGAGCGTGATGCCGCGCTCGGCGAGCAGCGGGATCAGATCGCTGGTGTTGAACATGCCGCGCTCGGCCATGACTTTGCGCAGGTGCCACTGGTAGTCGAGCTTCGCTGCGGGCATCGAGAAGTCCTTCCTCAGCAACGGTCTTAGGCGAAGGCCGGGGCCAGGGCCCGCTGCAGGGCCGAGTTCATGAAGTCGTCGCTGACGTGGGTGTAGGTGGCCATCGAACTGCTATTTTCGTGGCCAACCTGCTGCTGGATGAACCCGCGGTCCACCCCGTCCTCGGTGAGATGCGTGACGTACGAGTGGCGCAGCGAGTGGGGGACCAACTCCTTGTGGAGCCCGAGGGCGTCCCGGTACGTCTCGAACCGGTCGTTGATCGAACTGGGCTGGAGCCGACCACCTCGCTCAGTGATCCACAATGCTGGCTGATCCGGGAACCCGAAGCGCGGACGGACGTTCTCGACGTAGTCCACGACCGACTCGACGGCCCAGTCCATCACAGACAGTACGTTCCTACGGCGCGGCGGCTGCCCCTTCTTCGCCTTGCCGTAGCGGACGTTGAGTGTGCCGAACCTGCCGAACTGGGGCGCCTTTGCATTGCGCCCGAAGTCCACCAGGTCCAGCCGTGAGGACTCCGTGCGCCGTAGCCCCCACCCGTAGATCACCTTGAACAAGGTGGCGTCTCGGTACGCGGCCAGCGCCCCCTTGCGGCCGGCCCGGACCGCGCGTTCGACCTGCTCGTCGGCGTAGTCGAAGAAGAGCTGCAGTTCCTCGCGGGTGAATGGGCGGGCCTCCGGATCGCCCTCGTAGTCCTGCAGGTGCGGAAGCGTGTTCCACTCGTGGCAGATCGCCACGGGATAGGTGCCGAATGCGTCCTCACACGCCGTCGCCCACCCGTACCGCTGATCAATGAGGAACTCGGTGAACAGCCGTACCGTGCCCTGGTAGTTGCGCACCGATGCCGGGGAAAGATGGTCCTCGCTCGTGAGTTGGGCTGACCACTCATCCATATGGGCCGGGGTCCACGCCCACGGATAGTCGTTCACGAATTTGAGGAACCGGCGGATCAGCTTCTCGCGGTCGCCGATCGTCTTCGTCTTGAGTTTTCGGGCGAGCTGCTGGTTCCGCCAGCCGCGCAGCATGGCGTCGAACATCGCGTCCTCGGGACGCATGTGAACGACCCCCGAGATCAGCTCAAGGTGAGCCGCCCCGGCCAGGTCAACGGTTCGCTGCACGACGAAAATCCCCTTCCCGCCTGACGGGCATATCTTGCATCAGACGGGAAGAGGCTTCAAGAGTGGCAGGTCAGACGGCTAGAGAGTAAGCTCCTCGGAGCTTCATGTCGCCACCCCGTGACCTCGCGACCAGGGCGTTCGCGCCCGTCTGATGCAACTCCCGAGGGTTGGAGTAGCCAAGCGAAGCATGCGGGCGCCCGGGTGCGTATCGCACGGCGGAGGGGCCGCGGACGTCCAGTAGTGCTTTATCCACGATCGCCTGCAACTCATCGAACTCGGTACTCGGGAAGCCGTCCAGCAACGCTCCGGCGCTGTTAGCGATGGGCGGGCCACACATGAGCCGGAAGGCCGGAACATCGGTCAGTCGCTGACGGAGTGCTCCAACGAAGTCGTCGGTGTCCTGCCAGCTCATCTCATCCGACGGCACCGAGGTATCCATCGCGATCGTGATGTGCAGCAGCTCATCCGGCTGCGGGTCGATCGGGTACGGGGCCATCGCCGTGCGGCCGGCTTCGGCCAGTGCCAACAGTTCATGGTCACCTTTCTCGGGAAGGGCGTACACGTGTCGAGCCCGCATTCCGTGCTTCCAAGGGCGCGACTGGAACTCTGGGACCCACTTCTTCACTTGAATTTCCTCTCCATTAGCGGGAGTTGGTCCTATCGGCAACGTGCGATCACATGAAGGCGCGTAGAGACGTTCACGCCCTCCCTCGCTGCAGCGTCGGTGATGCCCGGTTGCCGTGCCAGTAGCGTCTGGGTGTCCCCGGCCTCTGGCATGACCCACACCCATGCGCGGTCCAAAAGGTGTCGATCGGTGAAGTCGACGACTTCGTCAACGTGGCTTTCGTCGGCTACAACAAACTTGAAGCACGCACGTCCTTGGCTCGCCAGGTCGGCGAATGCGGCGATCACGTTGGGTTTGATGCGGCGCTTTTCTGGATCAGCGCCGCCCATCGCGGTGAGCTTCGGGGACACGCTGAAGTGCGCAACATGCTGAGCTGTGCTCGACAGCGGGCCGATGGTGCCGTTGGTCTCCACGTGAACAGCGATGTCACGCTTCTCCAGCAGCGTGAGCAGGGTGGAGAACGCGCTTGTCTGCTGCCAGATGAGCGGCTCCCCTCCAGAGATCACCACCAATCGCACCGTGTGGGGAAGGCGCCCCACCACTTCGTCGACGGCCGTGTCCGGGCACGTGGCGCCCAGGTCGAATCGGGACGTGTCCCAGGTCTGCGCGGTGTCACACGGAGGGCAGTGCAGATTACAGAGGCCGAGACGGATAAAAGCACACGCGCGCCCGGTATAGGGACCTTCGCCCTGTACGACATCCCAGAAGACCTCGTTGACCGGAAGATGTGTCTCTCCACGCAGGGCCGGTTCCGCTGCGGCCAGCGGCAGTTCATCCCCGGTCACAGACCCTCCACGGAAGAAGAGCCGGAAGGCGGGAAGGCCCACTCAGGCTGGTGCCATCGCGCCAGCCGGTAAAGTAGCCGATTTCCTCGATCTGGCAGAACTCTGGGTGAGCATCGACTATTTGACGAAACTCGGCCTGAAGGACCCTGCATACAGACGGTTTATGCGGCACGAGGTTCTTTGCTGCGCCCAGCCTGAGAGCCCCGGGCTGTCTGGTGTCCATGTCGGTGTCGCTCATGCTCGGTCTCTTTCCGTCGTTGTGGGGAGCGGGCGCGCACTCGCCTATCTGCCAGTGCGTGGTCGTCACGTGAACGTGCGGATCTGCGAGTGGTCGGCGCGCTCTAGGTCGAGCGAGACGAGGAGCCCGTAGTGATCCGAGTTCGGGCCTGGATCCACGCGCTGGTAGTCGGTGATCGCCGGGAGCAGCGCGGGCGTGACGTGCGTCTGGTCGACGCGGAGCAGGCCGTGCTTGCCGGTGTGGGCGCGAAGTGTGGGGTCCTCGCGGAGGTCGGCAAGGTGCGCGGCGACGTCGGTGAGCTCCGCGTCGCGGAGGGTCTCGCCCACGATCCGGTTTCCTCGCCAGGGCTCGTCGGGGCTCTTGCGCCGGTGGCAGCGTGAGGTGCGGTTGTAGGGCTGGACCAGGGTCCAATCGATCTCCGGGTCACCGAGTGCCATGTGGTTGATGTCGCCGCCGACCAGGGCGATGCCGCCGTACCGGTAGGCCCGCGCGCACACGATCTGCGCTTCCAGAGCAGCGGCATCCGCCGAGTACGGAGTCAGGTGCGTGCTGATGGCAACCAGCGGCTCCGGCAGTTCACGCTTCAGACCCAGCGGCTTGAACCGCGGCGCACAGTATCCGTGGTGCAACTCCATGCTCAGTTTGGTCTCGACGCCGAGGAGTTCCAGATGGTCCGGGTCCCAGGCGACCGCGGTGGGCAGGTTCCTGCTCGGTGCCATCGCCAGACGGAGACCCAACTCCTCCTCGGCGGCCTCGGCCCTGTCCGGATCGGCGAGGAAGTCGACCTCCTGGAGGAGCACGAGCTGCGGGCGGGTGGCGCGGATGGTCTCCACGAGGTCGACCCAGCGGCCGTCCTGATCGGCGCCGTACTTCACGTTCTGGCTCATCACGGTCAACATGCGGTGGATCTCCTCTGCGGGGTAGGGGCGGGCACGTTCATGGCGTAGAGGCGTTACGGCGTTGCTGTCGGGTTGTGGCGGGCAGGCTCATGCGGGCGAGAGGGAGGCGGGGGACCGGCTACCCCCACTTGGTGATGGCCCATATGGCCGCGCCGCTCGGGGCAACGATGAGAACCGCGGCGAGGAACAGCGCGACGACGGCGCCGAGGGATAGTTCCGGCTCGGGCTCAGGCTCCGGTGGGGGCGGGTGTCCGGCGGCGTGATCCTTGGCTATGCAATGGGGACAGTTGGCGTGATTGGTCACGGGCGGGGAGCCTCCACGAGATCTACGGGGCGAAGGGCAGCCGAGTGCCGATGCGGGCGGTCGGTTACTGGCGACGAGGCGGATGGGGTTCCCGTGGGCTGATAGGCGGTCGGCTCTCGTAGCCGGGGGCGTCCGGGTTCCGCACGTTGCTGCCCTGCCCTATGGCCCGCATCCAGGGACTGGGCATCAACTCGACGCCCCCCTGCCGTTGGTGGGGGAGTGGCGGTGCAGGGCGTCGCGCAGAACAGCAGCGGCGGAGGAGGCGTCATCGCTGTTGTGCAGGGTGATCGCGTGGTGCAGATCCTCCACCGAGGCGAGAACGGCGGCGTCGTCGAGGACGTCCTGTTCGGCATCGTTGAGCGGTCGCTCGTACGCGGTGAAGAAGGCGTCGGCCAGATGCGGGTGTGCTGCCCACAAGGACGCGTTGCGCGCGAAGTCGCAGACCGCGGGAAGGACTTGGGCGCGACCCAGGCTGCTCAGCGACAGGGTGCGGCTGGAAAGGTTCCAACGCCAGGCTGCGGTGCCAAAGGTGCCGTGGCAGAACGCCATCGGCAGTTCCTCGCCCTGCTCCTGGAGTCGGCGGACGCTGCGGCGTACGCCCTCGGCCTCCTGGTCGCTCAGCGAGGTTCCGAGACGATCGAGGACGTACAGGACGCGCTGGACGTACAGGGTCAGGTGCCGGGCGCCCAGAGCTTCGGCATCCGGAACCCGCCGTATGCCGGCGTGGAGTCCGGCAAGAAGCTGCCCGGCGTCCTGATGGATGCGCGACGACACCTGCAGTTCCCGCTCACCGTCGACGGGTCTACCGCGCGGCTGAGCGGCCAGCAGGGCCTTCAATCGGGGCTCGAAGGCGATCAGCCGCGGGCCGTGGGAGGGGCCGAGACGGTGTATCGCCGTCTTGTAGGCGTGGATCTCGCGTCGGAAGTCCAGCTGGGTGCGGGCGACGCGAATGTCGATGAGTCCCTGGGGCGCTGAGTGGCGCCAGGCCCGTGCACCGCTGTGATCTAGCGGGACTGGCCAGGGTGTGATCGTTCCGAGGTGGGCCTTGGCCCATTCGGCCACCTGCGGCGGCATCGGCGTAGGCGGTGTGACTGCGGACTGTCGAGTGCGCATGGCGTGGGTGGGTGTCATGACCGGGTGGGGGAGGAGTGGGTGTCCGACAGGGGAGAGCGCGGGGAGGGCACGGCCGCGCTGTCGGCGGCGTACTGCTGGGCCTGGAGGCTGTATAGCTCGGCGTACACCGACCCTTCCTTGGCGAGGAGCTGGTCGGGGCTGCCGGATTCGACGAGTTGTCCGTTGTCGAGGACGTGGACGAGGTCGGCGTGCCGTACGGAGGCGAGCCGGTGGGTGATCAGCACGATGGTCTGCCCGGCATCCGCCAAAGTCCGGATCCGGTCGAAAACCTCCAGCTCAGCCCTCGCATCGAGCGCCGCGGTCGGCTCGTCCACGATCAACAAATCCCCCGAGCGGAATGCCGCTCGAGCGATCCCCAAACGCTGCCACTGCCCGCCGGAGAGTTCGACTCCGCCGCGAAAGCCCCGGCCGAGCAGGTTGTCCAGGCCGCGCGGCAGCTTCGCGATCACGTCCTGCGCACCCGCGTGGTCGATCGCGGCCTGAAGCCGACCGTTTTCCATAGGGAGTTCGGGGCGGCCGACGGTGATGTTCACGCGGGCGGTGAAGACCCACCTCACGAAGTCCTGGGCCACCATGGCGATCCGGGAGGCGAGCTGCTCACGGGAGGCGTGCGCGCTGTCCACGTCGTTCCACATGATGCGTCCGGAGGTCGGTTGGTAGAGCCCGGCCAGCAATTTCACCAGGGTGCTCTTGCCTGCACCGTTGACGCCGACGAGCGCGACGATCTTCCCCGTGGGGATAGTCAACGACACGTCCTTCAAGGCAAGTTCGCTGTTGTTGTCCTGGCCGGGGTAGGTGAAGGACACGTTCTCGAAGCGGATCACCTCGACCTGCTCAGGCAGATCCGCCCCGCCCGTGGGGATGGCGCGTTCGTCGGCCTCGACAACGAGCCGCTCCAGGTCAGCGACGTGCAACGCCTCGCGGTTCAGGGAGTTGAGCTGGGTGACCAGGGACGTCAGGCTGGATGCCCCGGTGCGGATCCCGATGATGGCGGTGCCGGCCACCGCAAGGTCCATGAACCCCGACCACAGCAGAAGGAAGAGGGCTCCGTAGGTGGCGGCCGTCGCCAGCCCGGTCCAGGCCGACGCGATCAACACCGTGCGCCCTTCCTGGCGGGCCACGCGTTCCTTCTCGGCCTCGGCCGCCTGCGACATGCCCCGGAAGTGGTGCAGCAGGAACGGTCCGACCCGGTGCACCCGGATCTCCGGCGCGGCCTTCGGATCAATGATCATCTGGGCGATCTTCTGGCAGGCACGGGAGTGCTGGACCCAGGCTTGGAAGAGCCGGTAACGGCGGCGGGCTGACACCATCGCCGACCAGCCGCTGGGCAGTGCCATCAGCACGAGCATCGGCATCAACACGGGGTGCAGCACGGTAAGAACGCCGATCGCGGCCACGAATGTCACCAGCGCGTTGATGACCTGAGTGCCCATCTTGATGCAGTAGCGCGCCGAGATCGTCCCGTACTGCGCGGAGTCCAACAGCCGGTGGAAGCCGTCGTCCTCGATGGCGGACAGCTCGACCTGGCAGGCGCGTTCCAGGTACGTCTCGGTCGCCCGCCGTTCCACCTTGGGTTCGAGGCGGCCGGTCGCGTACGTGGAGCGGGACCGGCACAGCGACCCCACCGCCATCGAGACCGCGATCACCGCGAGCGCCGGGGCCGCCGCCTGCGCCCGCTCCTGGAGGCTGACGCCGGTCATCACATGCGCCAAGGCCGAGTTGACCGCGAGTAGCGTGACCACCCGAGCGATGCCTTGGCCGAGCTCGGCTCCGAGAAGCTGCCAGGTCGCGCTCCGGTCGGCGGACCAGGCCAGCCGCATCACGATCGCCAGCTGCGTGGGCAGCTGCTTGATCATGCTCTTGAAACCGACGTCCAGGCGGGCCTCCTCGTGCCGCACCCAGCCCTGGTCGTAGCGCAGCGGCCCGCCGAACAGTAGCTTCTCCGACTCAGACACCATCGCGCCAGAATCATCGACACTGCCCCCCGCGCCCGCACTGTCCGTATCGGTCACAGCACGAACCCTTCCGCGGGGATCTCCCTGACCGCCACGTCGGACGCGGCCGGGAGACCCCACCGGTCCCGGGCGATGCGCTCGGCAGCTTTGGCCTGCATCTGCGCCTGCTCACCCCACCCGAACAGCTCCACCGCCCGCTGCGGTGGAGCGAGCACCCGCAGCAGCGTCTGCCCGGAGGCGGGATCCGGGGCGGCGGGCCCTACCTGGGTGACGCGGGCAGCCATCCGGACGCGGGCGCACGGACCAATGCCCCCGTACACGGCGCCTTCTGCGTCGTACACGTAGCCCAGATACACAGGATCGGCGAGGGAGAGCTGTGCCTCCTCGGCGGCCTCACGCTCCAGCGCGGCCAGAGGGCTGCCACCGTCCGCGTCCGGTTCGATCGTTCCGCCCGGGAGCAGCGGCAGCCAGTCCTCGGTGTCGATCAGCACGATGCACCGGCCGTCCGGGACGAACAGCCATCCCCATGCCTGCTTCACCGGCAAGCGAGCCGGAACCGGATCCGGGTGCCACGGCCACTGCTGGCAGTGCGGCGTCGCATACGGGCGCTCGGCGTGCAGCAGGGGCGTGGCAGGCAGCCGCTCCAGGGTGGTGAGTGGAAGGGGCGTGGCAGCCGGTCGGCGGGTGGTGTCGGGCACAGCAGATCCTCAAGGGTCGTTTGTGTTCAGGACAGTTCGAGCTGGTCTGGTGCGGTAGTACAGGGCCGCGGGCCGGTGCCCCGTACGCCGTCGGACCGCAACACCACAACGGTCACGGTCGCGTTCGGCACCGTCCGGTGCTGGTCCGCGGGGTGGGAAGTGCCGACGTGGGCGAGCGGCACCAGATGGGTCATGGTGTGCTGCCTCTCCTGTCCGCTGTGATCGTGGTGAGCGCGGCTTCGATGTCGTCGAGTTCGTCGAGGAGCCGTCGGACGGTGACCTGCCGTTCGGCCCAGTAGCGGCGAAGGTCGGCCTCAGCCGCGCTGGGCAGCCCGTACTCGCGGGTGGTGGCCCCGAACAGGCTGAACAGCAGATACAGCAGGGCGATGCGGGCACAGGCGCGGACGTCGGCTGTGGGCAGATGCGGGTTCTCCACCCGGTAGGCGCTGATCATCCGCAGCGCACAGTGCCGCCAGGCAGGGCAGTTCGCCACGGTGCGCGGGTCGAACGCGGCCCGCCCCAACTCCCAGGCCGGGAAGCAGGTTTCGCCCTGGAAGTCCAGGACCGCGGTGACCACATCGCCTTGGACCAGCAGGTTGGTGCGGGTGAAGTCGCCGTGCCCGGCCTGGACCACCAGCTCCTCGGGCAGCCCGGCGCGCAGGCGCGACACATGCCTGTCCGGGTCCTCGCGGCGCTGCGCAAGATCCACCCGGATACGAGGCAGGCGCGGTTCGTCTTGTTCGGTCGCCCGGGCCAGGGCCGTGTCGATGGCGTCGAGGGTGGTGTCGACGGGCGTGGTGCGCCACTCTGTCCGCCGGGTGCGGGCCGGGGGTGGGTAGGAGGCCAGCGCCTGGTGGAGGCGGCCCAGTAGTAGCCCTGTGTGCTGAGCCAGAGGCACCGTCATCGGGGTGGTGGCCACCCGGCCGGGTGCCACATCGGTCACCACCCACCCAGTGTCGTCGGTGCAGGTCAGCAGATCCCCAACCCGGTTGCACCACACAGGCGGGGTAGGGACGCGGGCGGTTCGGCAGAACTCCGACATCGCCCACGCAGCCTGAGCCTGATCCAGGTTGGCTGTGCTGGGGTACTGCTTGACGAAGATGCGGCGCGTGTCGCGCAGGGTGACGCGCCGGTTGATGGTCTCGGTGCCGATCGGCACGAGCTCGACCATGGCTGCGTCGACGCCGTACTGGTCGGACAGCACCTTGGCCAGCAGCTCGTCGCCGTGCAGAGTCTCCTCCTGCATGCGGGTCACCACCCGAGGCTTTGGCGGGCGTTGAGCCCGCATGTTCGCGGTCATCGAGGGTCACCGCCCCGACCCGATGGTCCGAAGTGCCTGTTCGAGGTCGTCGAGGTGGGTGAGAAGGCGCCGGACGGCGGCCTGTGTGTCGGCCCACTGCCGAAGCCGCCCGGTGCCGGGCTGGTGATGCCCCGGCGTGCTGGTGGCGCCGTCCACGTTGTGAAGCAGATGCAGCAGCGTGATCCGCGGGATCGCCTGCACCTCGGCCAGCGGCAAGCCCGGGTTCTCCGATCGGTACGCCTCGATCATGCGCAGGGCACACTGCACCCAGCGGGTACTGCTGGCCACCGTGCATGGGTCGAAGGCGGCCCGGCCCAGTTCCCAGGCGGGCGCCGCGGTCGCGGCACGAAAACCCGTTACGGCGGTGACGATGTCGGTCAGGACAAGGACGTTGGTACTGCGGTAGTCCGCGTGAACGGCCTGCTCGATCTGGCGCTCGGGCAGCTTGCTGCGCAGCCGGAGCGTGTGCCGGCGCAGGTCCTCGCGGCGTTGTTCGAGATCGTCTCGCAGCCGGGGCAGGAGCGGATGCTGCTGCCGGACCGCGTGGTTGAGCGCGCGAGTGCAGTGAGCGATGGACTCTTCAACCGTTCCGGTGAGCCACTGGGTCGGAGCCTTCCAGGGCGGCAAAGGGTAGGCGGCGAGGGCACGGTGCATGCGCCCGAGGACGAGGCCGAGGTGCTCGGCACGTTCCGGCGTCATCGGGCCGGTGGCGACCCGGCCGGGCGCTTCCTCGGTCACAGCCCACTCGACTTCGTCCGTGGCCGTGATCAGATATCCCGTCCGGTCCGGCACGACGCGGGGCACGGGCAACTCGGCGGCCCGGCAGAACTCGGACATGTCCCACGCGGCGCGCTCGCGCCTAGTCGTCTCGGCCGTGGGGTGCCGGTACTGGGTGATGACCAGCCGGCGCCCGTCGGTGGTCCGGGCCCGCCAGGTGAACCGGTCGGTGCTCTGCGCTGCGGGATCGACCGAGACGGCATCGATGCCGTACTGCACGGCCAGGACATCGCCGGCCAGGTCGCGGGCCCACTCCTCGTGCGTCATGCCCCTCACCTGCTGCCAGCCGCTGACGTCCCGGTGGCCAAGAGGGCCTTGCAGGCGGTGGATTGGCTGCGCCTCATGGAAGGCGGCCTTCCGTGGGGCGCCGGGTGTGCTCCTGGCTCAGGCGCTCGATCATCGCGTGGGCTTCGTCGACGAGGCCGAGGTCGTGATGGCGGATGCCCCAGCACAACGCGTCGAGCGCGTCCAGGACGGCGTACGCGGTGCGGGCTTGAACCTCGTCTTCGCTCAGGGGCCGGTTGTAGCCGTGCTGGAAGGCCGCGTTGAGGTCGAGGCGCTGAAGCAAGATCCGGTAGTGCAGTCGGCACAGATCCCTGGGGACAGCCGGAGTGATCTCAGTGCGCTCGAAGTCAATGATCCGCAGGCGCTGTTCGCGTGGGTCCCACAGCCAGTTCTTGGGCATGAAGTCGCCGTGCGACAGCACCGGCGCGAGGGCAGGAGGCGGGACTTCGGCCAATGACCGCAGCACGGCGAGCTGGTCCGCAGGCAGGTACCTGGTGGCGGCTTCGAGCCGCTTTCCCACAGATGCAGTCCAGTCCGGCTCTTCTGCTACCGCGGCGGTCCGGTGCACGTCGGCTGCGTGGAGACGCGCGAGGAGCATCCCGGCCTGCCGGTACGCTTCGCGTTCCTGCGCGGCGGGCAGACGAAGCCGGTCGAGGCTCTGGCCAGGTACAGCGGTGACGATGACCGTACGGGTGTCGGCATCGGCGGCTACGAGCTCAGGGGCCCGGTCGGCTCCGAGGGCCTGCGTCCAGTTCGCGTAGGCGTCGACCTCACGCTGGTGCAGGCGGGGACCGGCATGCTGCTTGGCGAACCACCGCATGCCGTGAGGGCCTTCGATCTCCCATACCGAGGAGGGAAGCGTGTGGTGCCGGGGGTGCTCGGCCAGGACGGTGAATGCGTCCGTGACGTCGGCCAGGAGGCCACGGACTGCGATGGGCAAGGAGGTCACGCGGTTCGCCCTTTCAGTACTCCAACCAAGACAGCACCCTGAGTGATCAAGTCAACGCGCTGAGTGCTGATTAGGGGTGCACCATGACATCCCCCACTGACAACGCGGCCCGGCGAACGCGGCGTTGCAGTTCACCCGGCCAAGGACCGCGTCCAACCATCCGCCAGAGACCGGAATCCGGCACATTCGGCTGGTGATATCACCGCAGTGATTTGGGCCCACGGCAGAGGAAGGCCACATTGTCCCGACACAGGGAGGCGGCAGTGGCACACGAATCAGCAGACCGATGCACCCGATGCGACGCCATGCTCAGCCGCTACAACCCCGAACCGGTCTGCGGCCCCTGCACCCGCCGCACTACCGCGCCCCCACTGGGACCCCTCGACCTGCCGAGCAGAGTGTGGCAGGATCAGGATGTCGTGTCCGCGATGACGAGCGGGAACTTCGGAGCGGCCTTTCGCCGCATCCGCGAGATCGCCGGACTGCGTCAGGACGACATGGCCCGCCTCACAGGGCTCAGCCAGTCCTTCCTGTCCAGCCTGGAGTCGGGCACGCGCCGCCTCGTCAACATCGACAAGATCCAGCCCGTGCTCGAGAACCTCGACGTTCCCGCCCACGCGCTGCCGGCCCTGTTCTCCCGCACACCGCCGACTGTCCAGCCGCGGCCGCATCCCATGTCCGAACCCGCGCCGCTGGCCGAGGACATGTGGGAGGAACCGCTCGACATCGCCGAGCGGCTCAACCGGACCACTTCCTCCAACACCGATCCCGCGGCCCTGGACCTGCTCCATCAGCAGGTCACGCAGATCGTCGACTCCTACGAGAGCGCAGGCCCGCACCAGCTGGCCCCAAAGACGATCAAGCTCCGGGCGGTCCTCCAGGACTTTCTCGACGGTCGCCAGCCGCCGCGCCAGCGTGAAGCCCTCTTCAAATTGGCTGCCCAGGTATCGGGCCTGCTCGGCTACATGGCCGTCAACGCGGGCCGCGAAGCCCTCGCCGAGGCGTACTGCACTGAGAGCCATCAACTCGCCCACGAAATCCATAGCCAGGAACTGTTGATGTGGACCTTCGGAACCCGCTCACTGGGCGCCTACTACGCCGGCAATTACCGGCAGGCCCTCCAATGGGCCGACGCCGGAATCGCGGTCAACCCCAGCCATACCCAGGCCATCCGGCTCCTGGCCAACGGCCGGGCCCGCGCCCTGGGCAAGCTCAAAGACCGTGCCGGAGCGCAACGCGCCATCGGCGCCGCCGAAGACCTCAGCAACCGCCACACCGTCCCCGACGGCCTGACCCCATGCATAGCGTTCGCCCCGTACAGCCTGTCCCGCACCCTGGCCAACGCCGCCACCACTCACGTCGCCCTGGGTAACACCACCCAGGTCATCGACTACGCCGGACAGATCGACGAACTCGTCGAACAGTCCGACTCCGCCTGGAGCCGCGCCCTGGTCCGCCTCGACGTCGCTACCGCACTGCTCACCGGACCACGGCCCGACGTCGAGCACGCCATGGTCCTGGGCCGCCAGGTCCTCGAAACCGGAGGCGGCCCGCCCATCCGCTCCGTCGTGCAGCGCGCCGGCGAACTCCACGCCCACGCCGCACGCTGGAACGAGCTGCCCGCGGTCCGGGACTACGAGGAGGCGCTGCGCACCTGGCGCGCCGTCCCGCTAACCAGACAGGTGACCGAGTCTGCCAAGATAGCCGGACCGAGCGAGCAGACGAGGAGAGCAGCGGGTGCCCCTGACCGCCACGGCGAGCGCATTCCCTACCGCGCCGCCTCCGAGCCTCGATGATGCGAGCACCATCGCCGCCCACGACTGGGCGGCGTTCGAGGCTGTCCAGACGATGCACAACCACTGGGAGCGCCCCGGCTGGAGTGCCCAGACCCGCGCCTACTACTGGATGCTGACCTTCCAGAATGCCAACGCCCTGATCGACCAGGCCCAGCACTGCCAACAGCTCCTGAATCACCTGGACTTCGACCCGATCGACGGGGATGGACTGCACCTGACGCTCGGACGCGTCGGCTCCCCCGATACCGCCACCGAGCAAGACCTCGAACTCCTCGTCTCCACGGCCGCCAGCGTCGGCCTGCGCGCCTTCACTCTGCAGGCGCTGCCTCTGACGGCCTCCCGCGGCGCCATCCGCTACAGCGTTGCCCCCTGGACCCCCGTCGTCGCCCTGCACTCAGCCTTGTCCACGGCGAGCGAGCAGGCTGGCCTGCCCTTGAAGAAGCCCACCTCGGTGCTGCGGCCTCACATCGGGATCGCGTACAGCAACCGCACGCTCGACGCGAGCCCGGTACGGGAAGCGGTCCAGAGTCTTCGAGACCTTCCGCCCGTCGAGATCTCGATCGACCACGTGGAGCTGGTGGAGCTGCGCCGCGAAGAGCGTGCCTACCGCTGGCGCAGCCTTGAGAGACTGCCACTCCTCTGACGCTCACCGCCTGTGGTTTCCGCCGCGAAGACGGACCAGGCGCTGCATTCTGCCGCGGCTGTTCATGGAGCGGTGAGCCTGACCGGCAGGGTCTGGCTGCTGTTGCTGACGAAGGACGGCAGGGGGATCAGTTCCTGAACGTCGACGGCGAGAGCGATGTGTGGGAAGCGGTCGAAGAGGGAGGAGAGAGCGATTTCCCCTTCCATGCGGGCGAGTGCGGCGCCGAGACAGTAGTGCGGCCCGTGCCCGAAGGACAGGTGTCGGCTCGGTGGCCGTGCCAGGTCGAACATGTCGGCGTCGGGGCCGTACTGTTTCGGGTCGCGGCCCGCGGCCGCGTATGAAGCGAAAAGCGCCTCGCCCTTGGGGATCACGGTGTTGCCAGCGGGGATGTCGTCGATGGTGTAGCGCAGCGGGAAGTGTCCGACCGGCGAGTCCCAGCGCAGCACCTCTTCAACCACGGCGCCCCAGCTGCGTTGGCCAGAGGCGACGGCGGCTCGCTGGTCAGGGTGGGTGAGCAGAGCCCGAGCCGCGTTAGTGACCAGGTTGAGGGTGGTGCCGTGGCCGGCAACGAGTACCAGGATCAGGGTTCCGAGCAGCTCTGATTCGGAGAGCCGGTCGCCGTCGTCGTGGGCGGCGATCAAGTGGCTCGTGAGGTCCTCACGCGGCTCGTGGCGCCGGGCAGTGACGAGGTCCGTGAGCAGGGCGTGCATGCGCTGCCGTGTGGCCACGGTCTCCTCGGGGCTAGTGGTGCTGCTGGTCAGGCTCGCGGACAGACTGCGGAACTCGTCGAATCGCTCGGCGGGGACGCCCAGCAGGGTGCCGATCGTGTTCATGGGCAGGGGATAGGCGAAGCGATGGCGCAGATCTACAGGGCTGGGCCCGTGCTCGGCCAGTGCGTCCAGGAGACGTTGGGTGATCTCTTCGATGCCGGGGCGCATCGCGGCGATGCGGCGCGAGGTGAATGCCTGGGAGACCAGGGTACGCAGGCGGCGGTGATCTTCTCCGTCCGCAGTGGTCATACCAGGGTTGGTGACGAAGTCGATTAAGGGCCAGCCATCGGGCACGTGCCCGTTGCGCAGGGCGCTCCAGTGCGCAGGGTCTTTGACGACCCGTGGGTCGGTTAGCAGGTCCTGCAGGAGCTGGTGGCGGGTGATGACCCAGGCGGGCACACCGTGCGGGAGCTCCACGCGCACGGCGGGGCCGATCTCACGGAGGCGCTCGATCTCGCCGTGCAGGTCGGCTGCGGTCACATCGAGGCGTATGGGTGGGACGTGGTCCACAGGGCACCTTCGGTATTGGGGGCGTCTAAAGTCGGGGTGAAACGCACCGGAAGAGCGGTGAGTGCTCGCGCCCAGGGCGAGGGCCGGTACGTCAACTGGTCGGGCTGGACGCCGAGTTCGATGTCGGGCAGCCGGTGGATGAGCGTGTCGATGGCGGTGTGAGTGATCAGCCGGGCTGGGTCCCGGGCGGGGCAGGTGTGGGGCCCGGCGCCGAAGCTGACGTGGGAGCGGTTGCCGGGCACGATCTGGCCGCCGGGTGGCTGCACGGCCGGGTCTCGGTTGGCGGCCGCGAGGCCGAGGATCAGTGCGTCTCCGGAGTGGATGTACTGGCCGCCGAAGTGCAGGTCACGGGTGGCGTAGCGGGCGGGGAAGTTCTGCACGGGGGTGTCACGCCACAGGACTTCGTCAAGGGCGGCGTCGATGGTGCGGCGCCCGCCGGCCACGTTGGACCGAAGCCGCGCGTCGAGCAGCAGGAGCCGAACGGTGTTGGTGATCCAGTTCGCCGCGGGGCCGTTGCCGGCGACGATGATCACAGCCAAGTGGTGGATGACCTCTGCGGGGGACAGCTGCACTGGATGGTCGAGCAGCCACGACGGCAGGTCGTCGCGGCGCCGTACGGTGCGGTCCTGGACGAGGTCACTGAACATCCTCTGGAGGTTCCGGTTCGCGGCCTGCGCCTGCGTGCCGCTGTCCACCAGGTCCTTGACCGCTCGGATGAGTGGCGGGGCCATTCCATCGGGCAGGCCCAGGAGCCGGGAGGCGACCCATAGCGGCAGCTGCTGCGCGTAGTCGACCACCAGGTCGGCGCGGCCGCTGGGGGCGACGGCGTCGATGAGATGGTGGGCGAGCTGAGTGACGGTGCGGCGCAGTTGATGCAGGTCTATGCGGCGAAGAGCATCACTGACCGCGGCGGCGAAGCGTCGGTGGACGGGGCCGTCCGTGTGCAGGAGTGTGGGCCGGTAGCCCATCATCGGCATGAGCGGCGAGTTCGCGCGGACTCTGCCATCGTGCAGGGCCCGCCAGCGACGTGAGTCGTGTGAGAAGCACTCCTCGTTGCGGGTGACCTCCAGCAGTTCGCGGTAGCCGAGCACCAGCCACGCCGGAACCCCGGGCTCCAGCTCGATCGGCGCGATCGGACCGTGAGCGCGGCGCATCTGCTCGTACAGCGGGTGCGTATCACCGGTCAGCACGTCCCCGTACAAAGGCGTCGCGTGGGCGGGGCAACCGGCAGGTGGCGTCGCCGGGTTGGGATGCGTCATCGTGTGGTCTCCGGCGCGTTCGTGTACAGATGGTCGACCAGCGTGATCAGGGCATGAGTGCTGGAGGCGCGGTCGCGGGCGTCGCAGACCATCACCGGTGTGCCCGGCAGCAGATCCAGAGCCGACCGGAGTATCTCGGGCGCATGCTCGGGGGCGGAGGGGAACTGGTTGGCGGCTACGGCGAAGGGCACGCCGAGGTCTTCGAGGTGACCGAGCACGTCGAAGCTGGCCTCCAGGCGTCGGGTGTCGACCAGCGCCAGAGCGCCGAGAGCCCCGTGCACCAGGTGCCGCCACAGTGGGAAGAACCGCGGCTGCCCCGGCGTGCCGAACAGGTACAGCACCCGCTGCTCGTTGAGAGTGATGCGACCGAAGTCCATGGCCACCGTTGTGGTGGCCTTGCACGCCAGGATGCTGTCGACCCCTTGGGCGGCCTGCGTCATGGCTTCTTCGGTACGCAGCGGGGTGATCTCGCTGAGGGAGCCGATCAGCGTGGTCTTGCCTACCCCCAGGGGCCCGGCTATCACGATCTTGACGGCCGTGTTGACCGTGTCGGCCAGGTAGCGGTCGTCACAGTCGTCGGAGTCCATCGAGTACCTCTTTCAATAGCGCCTTGTCCGGGCGCTCAGATACGGGAATGGGTGGGCGGGCCCAGACCAGACCGGCGTCGACCAGGTCGGCTAGGAGTACCTTCACCACGGTGATCGGCAGCCGCACATGGGCAGCGACCTCGGCAACGGAGAGCAGCCGACGGCACAGCGCGAGGATCTCAGCAGCTTCCGGGGGCAGACCCGCATCCGTCGCATCCGTGCGGGGGTTCGGGGCGGCGGAGATGACGAGGGTTTCCAGCGCCAGTGTGTTGCGGGTCGGTTCCACACGTCCGCCTGTCACCACGTACGGGCGGACCGGGCCAACTCCCGCCGGGCCGGTCATGGCGTGGGCGCATCCGCGCGCGGCGGGCTGGACAGGTGCTCACCGATCCTCGCCACGAGCTGCTGCATCTCCCGTGCCACCAGCCCGGCATCCACGTCATCGCTGGTGGCCACGGCCATTACAGCACCCGGCCCAGCAGCGACGATAAACAGATAGCCGCCCTCCACCTCCACCATGATCTGCCGACTGGTCGAGCGCACACCAACGAGCTGCACAGCTGCCTCGTGCCCAAGGGACTGAAGTCCCGCGCACAACGCGGCCAGCCGATCGGCACCGTC
Organism: Streptomyces sp. NPDC002851; assembly: GCF_053591935.1. Classification (NCBI taxonomy): domain Bacteria; kingdom Bacillati; phylum Actinomycetota; class Actinomycetes; order Kitasatosporales; family Streptomycetaceae; genus Streptomyces; species Streptomyces sp. NPDC002851. The sequence continues at coordinate 187,654 of NZ_JBSFUT010000003.1, forward strand.
CGCATCCAGCCGGTCCGATGCGCCCATGCACAGCCCGTCCCGGGATATCACCAGCGCATGCTGCACCGCGGGCACGCGCAGGATGTCGCCCAGCATCCAGTCCAAGTTCTGTGTCCTCAACGCCGTTCGCCTTCCTCGTGATCGGGGCCGCTGCCCGCCGCGCGAGCACGGCCCTGGCGGGTGCCCGCTTGCAGACTGCTCATGAACGCTCCGGCCTCCTCCGGCGACCGCGACGTCCCTGACGCTCTCGTCGATGTAGGGGCAGTGATGGGGGAGAGGGGCTGGTGCCGTCGGCTGCGCCGCTGTGGCAGTCCACCAACGGACATGTCCGCCGCCTGCGGGACGGAAGCGGTTGGGGCGGCCTGGACTGTGGTGCTCGGCGGCGCGGGAGTGGCTGGCGTCTGCGGCACCTCGGCGAGCTGCGCCGACGGCACCAGGACCACCGCTCGCACCCCGCCGTAGGCGGAAGGAGACTCCAGCTTCACCGAAAACCCGAACCGCCGCGCCAGCCGACCCACCGCGGCCAGGCCCAGATGCGGGCTGCCGCCGAGCCCACGCCCGTGCACCCCCAGCTCGCCGCGCAGCCGCACTTCGGCCTCCGTCAGCGCCTGCTCCGTCATGCCCACGCCGCCGTCGTCGATCTCGATGACCGCACCCCGGTGAACTGGCCGGATGGCCACCAGCACCGACACCGTCGGCGGCGAAAACCTCGTCGCGTTGTCCAACAACTCCGCCACCGCATGGATCAACGCCTCCACCATCGGCGCCTGGATCGACAGATCCTGCGGCCCCTGGACCTGCACCCGCTGGTATTCCAAGATCCGCGACTGCGCGCCCCGCACCACATCCACCATCGAGATCGCCGACGGCCACTGCCGCCCCGGCCACGCACCGCACAGCACCGCCATCGTCTGCGCCTGCCGCGCCAACTGGGCAGCCGCATGATCGGCCCGCATCAGCCCGGCCATCAGGTGCGGGTCCTCGACACGCCGCTCCAACTCGTCCAGACCCTGCTGCTGCGCGAGCGCCATGACTTGAATCCGGTCGGCCATCACCAGGAACGCAGCCCGCGCCGCATCGGCCGCGGCCCGCTCGTGGCCCACTGCTGTCGCCGACTGCTTGAGCACCGCCTGCAAACGGGCAGCGAAGTCAGTCGAGCCGAGCTCCCGATGCCGCAGCGGCACCTCGGACCCGTCCGACTGGCCCTCCAGCGCGGCAGGGAGCCGAGCTGACGCAAAATGCCCGAGCTCCTCCTCAAGGAGCAGGCGCTGAGCCGCGTACCGGTGTCTCTCGTGCACTGCCGCATCACGCTCGCCCCGCAGCTTCACCAGAGTCCGGCGCGTGTACAGCAGAACCGGTCCAGCCACCACAGCGGCAACCCCCAGGCTCAGGGGCACGGCATCCAGCAACGCGGTCATCAACAGTCCTCGGTCACAGGGCAATTGGTTGGGAAGGCTGCCGGGCGCGGGGGTGACAGCCAGGGCAACGGTCACCTCACCCGCGCCCGACAGCCGGCCTAGAAATCGATCTTTGCGATCAGTCCGAACACGTCGCGTACCGCGTCTTGGACCGTCGGAGCCGCATCACTGTCCGCCAGGAAGAACCCGAACAGGACACAGACGAGCGCGTGCCCAGCGTTCAACCCGCCCTTCTTGATGAAGAGGAACACCAAGACGGCCATGAGCACGACGGCAGACACGCTGACGCTCACGACGTACCGCCGCCGGCGCGCGGAACCCGGCGCAGCGCGTCCTCGGCCGAACCATGCCACCCAGGCCACATGCTGGTTGACGAGCCGTCAGTCGGGTGCAGAGGTGAAGACACCGTGAACTCCCGGAAGAGAACGAGAACGGGATCGAACTCCGCAACGCCCTCGGCTCAGAAGCCACCACCTGGTTACGCTTTCCACCACCCGCTGGAGCCGCGACGCTGCGTGTCGTCCAGAGTGATGCGCGGCCACGTAGAGCACACATTCCCCGGGTGATATCACCGCGGTGATTTCGGTTTTGGGAAGGTGTCATAGACGTCTGAGACGTGCGTGTCAGGGGGAGGCAGGGATGGTCATGCAGATGCCACGCCGCTGCGAACGGTGCGGCTGCCCGCTGAGCCGGTACAACATCGAAACGCAGTGCTCCGCATGCGCGCGTGCCCACGTGATCGAGCACCGTCCGCCTTCCGTGCCGGATCGCGTCTGGGGACATCCGGACATCCAACAGGCCCTTGCACGCTGGGACTTCGCCCGCGCTGTGCGCCTCATCCGGAAGCACGGTTGCCTTCGCCAAGAGGACATGGCGCAACTGACCGGGCTCAGCCAATCGTTCCTATCGATGCTCGAATCAGGCCGCCGGAGGCTCACCAACATCGACAAAATCGCCGAGCTCCTCACGGGACTCGGCGTACCTGGGGAACTCTCGCCGCTTCCTTTGACCCAGCCTTCGCGACCGTCACCAACCCTGCTCACCGAGGACTTTGACCCGGTCCTGCCGTGGAGCGCGAACCGTATGGTGTCCGCACTCACCACTGCGGTTGGAGGGAGCACGATGGACCGTCGAAGGTTCCTCGCAGTGAGCGGCATGGCCCTGACGGCCTTCATTCACCACTGGGGCACCGCCGAGGCCGAACCACTCGTACGCGCTGCCGAAGGCAGCAGACTCACCCACGAACTCTTGGACAGCCTGCAGCAGACCACGGACAACCTTCGGGTCATGGACGCCAGCGCCGGAAGCGGCAGTCTGGCCGACCTGGCCAACGCCCACCTGGCGTTCCTCAACCAACTGGTCCGGCAAGCCACATACGACGAAGAGGCCGGCCGACGCCTGGCCGCCGTCGTCGCCGACACCGCCACCCAGACGGCCTGGTTCACCTTCGATGCCGGAGACCGAGCCCGCACCCCTGCCTACCTCTTCGCCGCCCTCCGCGCTGCCAAAGCCTCCGGTGACACCCGGCTTGGCGCCGGTGCCCTGTCATACCTGGCCATTCACGGCTACTCCATCGGGCAGCCTCGCGATGCCGTCACCGCGGCCCAAGCGGCCCGAGAGAAGACCAAACACCTCGGCGCCCCAGCTCTCGAAGCGATGCTCCTGACCCGGCAGGCCCGCGGCCACGCGATGCTCGGCGAACGCCAAGCAGCCGTCACCGCCCTTGGCCGCGCAGCCGACCTGTGCGCACAAGGCCGCTCCGAACAGGACCCGCCCTGGCTCTACTGGATCAACGACGGCGAAATCCATGGTCAGACCGGAAGCTGCTACCTCGCACTCGGAGACCCACACCGCGCCGCCGACAGCTTCGCCCAGGCCCGCGATGCGCTTAACCCAGCCGACCACCGCACCCGCGCCCTGATCATGACCCGCGCTGCCTCCGCGCATCTACGCCAGGGGGATGCCGAAGCCGGATGCGACAGTGCTCACCATGCCCTAGACCTCGCCGAACAACTCCAGTCCACCCGCCTCAACGAACACGTCACCACCATGCTCGCCGACCTCAAGGCATCTGGTGACACCCCGTACGCTCGGGAACTGCTCGACCGCGCCGCCACCATGACCGCAGCGAGGAACCGGACGTGACCCAAAACCAGACCCTCGTCCTGTGGGACATCGACCGCACCCTGCTGTACGTCGGAGACATCGACCGGCAGGTATACCGCGAAACCTTCGCTGAAATCGTCGGCCGACCAGCCGAGCACCTGCCGGCCCGAGGCACCGGCGTCACCATGCCACTTGCGATCCGGTCCCTGCTCCTGGACAACGGCGTCGAGGAGGCGGCGGTGCCGGACCTGCTGCAGCGCATGGTGGAGCTGCTGCCTCAACGGCTCGCGGCCCACACGGATGATCTCCGCAACGAAGGGGTCCTCATGCCCGGAGCGATGGCCGCCCTTCAGGCTGTCCACGACCACGACGGCTGGATCCCCGCGGTAGTCACCGGAAACTTCAAACCGAACGCCCTACTGAAGCTCGCAGCCTTCGACCTCGCCCGCCACCTCGACACCGAAATCGGCGGCTACGCCTCCGACGACAGCCACCGCCCCGCCCTCGTTGCCGTCGCCCAGAAACGCGCCCAGACCAAGTACGGCACGATCTTCAACCGTGCCAACACCGTGATCATCGGCGACTCGCTCGAGGACGTCCGCACCGGGCTCGAAGGCGGCGCTGCCGTTATCGGAGTCTCCTCGGGAAAGACCACAGGCGACCAACTGGCCGCTGCTGGAGCGGACGCTGTGCTCGACAGCCTCTCCGACCTTCCGCGAGTCCTTGGAGCCGTCGCCGAGCTGACGAACAGGGCCAGAAAGGCGTAGGTCGCTCTGCTGACCGAACGTCGCTGTCCCCCTTCCCATTGCTATCGCGCGTGACCGCTATGCGACCACAGAGCAGGGCGGGACGACACCCCACCGCCTTACCGTGCGGACCCCCACCGGTAGCGCGTCCTTGCCTCACGGGCTGCCAATTCCGAAGGCGTGCCCACAAACGCCGGGCCGCAGCCAGCAGGAAGGCATCCGACCACCATGGCTATGGCCTCACGCGCGGTCGCTGCCGGCCCCACGGCCTGCGTCCGCAGCGGTCCAGCAACCCAGTAGCTACCCCCGGCATCCGGCTGTACGTAGGGGATGTCCCAAGTCCATCGCGGCGCGGTGCAACGGCTGAAGTGCAGCTCGCCCATGCCCGTCCACGGGAAGAGCTGCCGCAGGAGCGGCTCAGAGTACGCCGCGTCCACCAGTTCGGCGTGAACGCGACCGTCATCACGCACCGTCTGCCAGCCCGCTTCGACGATGTCCCTCCAAGAGTCCCTGTCCACGGCACCATCATGCACGGCCGACTCTGGCCCATCACCCGCGTGATATCACCCGCGGAATGTGCCCTCGCCCGCCCAGCGCGGCACGCTCCTCACCGGACAGCCACTACGGCAAGTCCGTACAGCGCCACTGACCGAAGACAGCAGTGTGCCACCGGAGGGAGAACCGGAATGCCGACACCCCGCCGCACCAAGAACGATCACCTCATCTACGCCGACGTCGTCGACTCCAAGCAGAAGGCCGGAGTCTGGATGGGCGAGCGTGACGCCTTCCAGGCCAAGCAGGCCGAGATCCTGGAAGGTGTCAAGGACAAGACCGACTGGGTCCCGGTCGAGAACGCAATCATGATCGTCAGCACCGAGCCTGCCGGGATCACGGTTCTCGCCGCGAACCCGACCCTGCCGGGCGTGATCGTCCTCGCCGACGGCGGCTCCCCGGAGGCATCGGCGCAGCTGCAGGCCGCCGGTGAGGAGCTGATCCGAACGGTGATGGCCGAGCGTGGCATCGTCGCCGAGGAAGCCGCGTAACCACCGTGGCTGCCTCACAGCTTCTGTGGGGGAAGTACATCCAGTTTGACCGGGACGGGGCGGCTGCCCTCCTCGATCCGGTCTCCCTGGAGAGCGTGTACCTCGACCGCGGGGAGGTCACCGACCTCTCCGCGGTCCCCCCGACCGCGACGCACCAGGCTCTTGCCGAGCTCGGCTTCACGCCCGACACCCGCGACATCGACCCGCGTGAGGCAATCCGTACCCGCCTGAGCACCCTCGGCCTCGATCCGACGCCGGCCCGGATCAGCGGCCTTCGGGTGGTGCTCACCGACCGCTGCAACATGAAGTGCAGCTACTGCTTCGTCGACACGAACACTGGCAAGCCGGACATGAGCGAGAAAGATCTCGCCGAGGGCCTGGCCTACCTATTCGAGACGAACGAGGGCCAGGACCAGGTGGCCATCCAGTGGTTCGGCGGCGAGCCGACCACACGCTTCGACCTGATGCAGTACGGCGATGCTCTCGCCGACGCGCTCGCCACCCAGCACGGCGTCAAGAACGTGCGGCGCACAGTGGTCACCAACGGCGCCCGCCTCACCGACGCCATGGTCGACCACTTCGCCTACTACCAGTACGGGGTCGGCATCTCCATCGACGGGCCACCGTCCATCAACGCAGCGCACCGGCTCCTCCTCGGCGGACAGTCTGCAGACGACCGCATTCGCCGCAACGCGCAGCGGCTCCTGGACACGGACGGCATTCACGTCGGCTGCAACCTCACCCCAACCTCCGCGAACATCGGCCGCCTCGCCGAAACCGTCACATGGATCACCGACGAGCTCGGCCTGAAGTTCATCTACGCCAACACCCCCATCCCCACCGGCGGCCGCTGGCTCGTCGACGGCACAGAGCTGGCGAAGGAGCTGTACGATGCCCGACTCGTGGCTCTGGGTCGGGGCGGGATGATGTTCTCCGTCCTCGACCGGGCCTTCCAAGCCCTCGACCGGCGACGCCCGATGCTGCTCGACCACATGCAAAGCGACCGCACCTTGAACGCGGCTCTCCTGCCCGGGCGGAAGGTCAGCCTCTGCGACATCAACTTCACCGAGCCCCAGTTCTTACACACCATCGACGAACTTCGCACCCACCCAAGCCTGTTGGGCGGTATCGCGAAGACCGTGGCCCCGATCCCAGAATGCGGCACCTGCCCAGCCTTGGCGATCTGCGGAGGCCCCTCCCGCAACGAGCAGCTCCTCGTCGGAGGCGACCGCCCGGACCCGCAAATGTGCGCCTTCTACACGAGCACGGTGGAAATCGCCGTGTGGGACAACACGGGGATGCAATGAGCCTCCCCACCACAACCGAACCTGCCGCACCCGGCCGTGTACGCGGCCGGTTCCGGTCGGCGCTGATCAGCACTGCCGGGCACTGCAAGATCGCCTGCGGCTTCTGCTTCCGCGCCGACCGTGCACACGGCTTCCTCCCCCTGTCCCTTTACACGCGGAGCCTGTCCCGCCTCAAAGAGGTCGGCGTGCAGGAGATCTGCCTGACCGGCGGCGAGCCCGCCCACCACCCAGAACTGCGTAAACTCGTGCGATTGGCCCACCAGTTCGGCATGCCCGTATCCGTCGTCACATCAGCGCGTGAGCGCAACGACGTGGACCAGCTCCAAGCGGTGGCGCACCTGCTGACCAACGTCACGGTGTCCGCCGACTCAGCCCGCGCGATGGAACTGGGCCGTACCACGCGCAGCACCACCTCCGGCATATCCGCTCTGGAGAGCCTTCGCTCCGCACCGGGCAGAATCTTGCACGTCACGTACTGGCGGCTCACCGACACCGAGTGCCACACCCTGCGCGACCTGGTCGCCGAGGCCCAGATCGAGGTGCAGTTCAGCCCCGTCATGCTCAACGACACCGACCGGAAGCGGACCGGCTATAGCCTCGACGCCTACCTGGAACAACAGCGCCGGGACACAGCCCTCCTCGGAGATCACTTCCAGTTCACAGCCCGGTTCCAACAGCATCTCCACGAACTACGGCAGCTGCACCACGAATCTCGAGGACAACAGCTCTGCCGCGGCTCATCCCTGTATGTGTCCGCTCAGGGCACGATCCGCCGCTGCCCGTACGGCACGGCCTCCGTGAACGTCACCGCACCCAGGACGGGCATCCGCGCCTTCATCGACGCCGCACCATGCGAGCGCACCACTCCGTCGTGCGCGGCCATCTGCCGTGCCGAACCGCCACCCGGGAGCCGCCGATGACGAACCCTGTCACTACCCGAGGCGAGTTCCTCGAACGTTGGTGCATCCCGCCGAACTTTCCAGTCGGCGGTGACGTGATCCACTTCGACTGCGCCTTTCCGCCCGCCGTCGAGGTTCTCGACGCAGTCCGGCAGGACGAAGAGGTACGGTTCACGATCCTGGGCGACGACGACTGGTCCCTCCGCATGGACCGTACCGCCGCCTTCCGCACCGCCCGGATCGACGAGATCGTCACGTGGACGTTCCGGCTGGTGCACTTCAACCTCGCCCGCTTCTACACCGGAATGCTCGCCGGCTTCCAAGAGCAGGTCATGATCCCCTGGCGCACCGGGTTGTCCAGCTGGGGGTATACGTGGCAGAGGTGCGCGCCGCTGCTTTTCCTCTCTACAGCCGGTGCTGCGTCGACGTATCACAACGACAACTCTCATGGCCTGGTGTGGCAGATCGAGGGCACCAAGACGTTCCACAGCTACCACGCCCCGGACGACGTCCTGTCTGCTGAGGCGGCCGTCGTTGGCGAGACCACCGCCGAGGAGCCGCCCGAGCATGATCCGGCCGACCGGCTCTCCGTACGCATGGAGCCGGACGCGAAGCTGTGGAGTCACGCACTGACCCCGCACTGGGTGACCACCGAGTCTCCCCTGGCGATGAGCGTCACCCTCGCCCACGGCGCGCTCTGCCATCAGGGCCGCTTCTCAGAGCGGGAGCTGGCGCTGCGCTCCTACTGGGACAAGCACCCCGACGAAGCGTGGATGCACGATCTACGCAACGTCCGCTACTGACTGGCCGGAAAGCCCCTCTTGGCCACAGCAAGGGGTGGTTTCACACTGCGAGCAGATTTCATGAACGGGGAGGCGGCATGCCCAAACGCAAGCGCCGATACACCAAGGCGCAACGGCGGCGCCTCGTCCGCCAGCGCGTCACCCTCGCGGCCGTGGCTGTCACCGCGATCGTGTTCGTGTTCTACCAAACACCTTGGCTGCTGCTGGGGTTGCTGTTCGCGTCCGCAGCAGCGTCCGCCGGCTGGGCCCTATGGAAGATCGACCGCCGTGCCCGTCACGGTGACCGGGCCTGGCGCGAGCAGGACCGTCGCATGGCCTTGGAAAGATCCATGACGGCCATCGACGCGATGAGCTGGCAGGACTTCGAGCACTACGTAGCCGAGCTATGCCGCAGGGACGGCTGCACCAACGTGACCGTGGTGGGCGGCGCCGGGGACCTCGCCGCCGACATCATCGGCAACATGCCGGACGGGCGGCGCCTCGTCGTCCAGGTCAAGCACTACGCACCGCACCGCACTGTCCCCAGCGGGGACATGCAGAAGTTCGTCGGAATGGCCTTCTCCGAACACCTCGCAGACGTGGCCGTGTTCGTGGCCACCTGCGAATACACTGCCGCCGCCCGAACCCTCGCCACCAAGCACAACATCGTGACGCTCAACCGGGACCTGTTCGGATCCTGGAACAACGGTGCCCGCCTGGACTCTCTGCTGCCCCTCGGAGGCACCGGCAGCGGACCCGCCCGGACTCGTAAGACGGCACGGGGTACTCGGACTCCAGGAACGAAACCGAAGAATCCACCGACGCGCGAAGCACCTTGAACGAACCAAGTTGGGGCGGTCAGCCGAGCTGCTGACCGCCCCAACCGTCGAGACGCGGCCTCTACGGGGTGAGCCGGTTCGGTCCGCGGAACAGGAAGGTGGCTTCGCGGATGGAGTCGAGCCCGAGCATCACCATCAACACCCGGCCGAGGCCCATGCCGAGACCCCCATGCGGGGGACAGCCGTACCTGAAGGCGTTCAGGTAGTCCTGCAACGGCTCAGGAGCCATCCCCTTCTCGGCAGCCTGCTTGAGGAGCACCTCGTGCCGATGCTCGCGCTGCGCACCAGTAGTGACCTCCAGACCTTTCCACAGCAGGTCGAAGCTGAGTGTCACGTCAGGGTCGTCCGCGGGACGCATGTGGTAGAAGGGCCGGATGCTCGTCGGGTAGTGGGTGATAAACACCCACTCGTGCCCGGTCTGCTCCCTGATGTGCGCGGCGATACCACGCTCGCCCTCCGGGTCCAGGTCCTCCTTAACACCTTCGGGGTCCCAGCCCTTGGCACGGAGAATCTGCTGGGCCTCGGCCATCGTGATCCTCGGAAACGGTGTCGCCGGCACCGAAACCTCCACGCCGAAGGTCTCCCGGACCGCCTCACCGTGGGCATCTGCGACCTTGCGGATGGCGTACGCGAGCATCTGCTCCTCGAAGGCCATGACATCTTCGACACCATTGATCCACCCGAGCTCCACGTCCACGCCGGTGAACTCGGTGGCGTGCCGGGACGTGAACGATGGCTCGGCACGGAAGACCGGTCCGATCTCGAAGACCCTGTCGATGCCCGCTGCGATCGCCATTTGCTTGTAGAACTGCGGGGACTGCGCGAGATAGGCGGAGCGGTCGAAGTAGCCGAGCTTGAACACCTCCGCACCACTCTCACTCGCGGTACCCATGAGCTTCGGGGTGTGCATCTCCGTGCAGCCCTGACCGTAGGCGTACTCACGCATTCCCTGCTCGAGGGTCGTTTGCACAGCGAACAGCAGCTGTGCTGCCGGACGCTTGCGCACGTCGAGGAAACGCCAGTCCAGGCGCTGCTCCAGCGCGGTGTGCTCGTCGATCGGCAGCGGCGTCTCGGCCCGGTTCAGTACCTCGACCCGCTCAGGGACGAGCTCCAGCCCGCCTAGGTTCACGATCGGGTTGTCGACCACGAGGCCCGTGATACGGACCGCGGACTCCGGAGTCAGCCCCTCCAGGGCCGTCTCAATTTCGTCGCCTTCGCCACCGCGCTTGTGGGTGACCTGCACCATGCCGGTGTGGTCGCGTACGACAACGAACTGCATTTTCCGCTGGAGCCGGAGCGTGTTTACCCAGCCCGACACTGAAACGGTCCGCCCTACGTGTTCTCGCAGGTCAGACACCAATACACGGTTAGTCGTGTGGATCATCGCAGCCCTCCCAGGGGCGTCGTCATGATCCCTTGGGGGCGTGGACGAGAAGGGGACTCGCGGTGCCACCACGCCTTTGCCGCCGCCGGAGGGCAGCGGCCTCATTCAGGCCCGATCACGGGGGCCAGCCGGCGGGGCATTGGGCCGTTCATCGGCCGTTCCTCCCCGCGCTCAGGAGGGTCTTCACGACAGGGGGCGAGACTGCCTTCCCAGCTCCCGGCAGCTCTCTCGGCTCGCGCAAGTCCGTCGCTACTCGTCTCCGTCAACGCGTTGTGAGCGAGGGTAGAAGAATCCAGCGGGCTGGGGCAACAAAGAATCAACGTGAGCTCACATTACGCCGGTGATATCACGCCTGAAATGTGGCTCTCATTGCCACAGGCGGAGGAATTGCAGGGATGACGAGCCTCATCTCTGTAATCCCTGCCGCCGTCGGAGCGTCGACCGGGGCAGGGGCGCCCACCGAGCCCTCGGAGCCGGACATAGTGTCCGGCCTCCACCAGTCCCGAGGGCGGATGCTGAGGACGGCACTGCCGGTCCGAATCGCGTCCTGATCTCGGGGGCTGGTCGGCCGCTACCGTCGATACACGGACCTACAGCCGGGGAGGCAGCGCACGTGCGTGGTCTTGGGGATCACCTCAGCATCGGAGAGCGGATCGCGTTCTACCGCGAGCGCCGGGGGTACACGCAGCCTGTGCTCGCAGGTCTCGTCGGGCACAGCACGGACTGGCTCTCAAAGATCGAACGCGATGTGCGGAAGCCGCCGAGGATCGACAAGCTCGCCGAGCTCGCCCGCGTACTGCGGGTCCCACTCGGCGACTTGATGGGGCAGCCCGTCCTCATGGAGGACGATGAGAAGCACATGGACGACGTGCCGGCGGTTCGTGATGCGCTGATGAGCCCTCGCCGTCTCTCCAAGCTGCTGTTCGGCCCGACGGCGGAAAGGCAGTTGCCGAGGCCGGAGCAAGCCCAGATGTTCGTGGAACGCAGCTGGGGTGACTACCAGGCAGGCGTTCTCGGGGACGTCATCGCGGCGCTGCCCGGGCTGCTCCGGACAGCCCAGGAACTCGAAGACCTTCCACACGGCGATCAGCGTCGACGCGGCCTCGCGGTCTCCGCCCGTACGCATCATCTGGCGGCGACCACCCTTGCCAAGGTCGGCGAGTCCGACCTGTCATGGCTCGCGGCCGAACGCGCTATGCGGGCTGCCGACGAGTCCGAGGATCCGCTGTCGCTCGTCTCCGCCGCGCGATCCGGAACGCATGCGCTCTTGGCCAACGGGCGTTACGAGGACGCCCTCGAACTAGGCGACACAGCGGCGGCCTGGCTCGCGCGCCGAGCCAATGCGGACGATCCTGTCGCCCTGAGTCTGCTTGGCATGATTGACCTGCGCGCGGCGGTGGCTGCGGCGCGTCACCAGGACCGGCCCACGGCCAGCACCTTGCTTGAGCGGGCGAAGGGACTAGCTGATCGGCTCGGCTCGGACGAGAACCACTGGCAGACCTGCTTCGGGCCGACGAACGTCGAACTACACCGCGTCTCGATCGAGCTGGACCTGGAGAACATCCCGTACGTCATCAACCACGGAGACATCAACGTCGACCACATGCCGCCGGAACGCGCGGTATCGCATCGCATCGACTACGCCCGTGCCCTGTGCCTCAGCGGCCGTGTCGACGATGCCTTCAGCGAGCTACGTGAGGCTGAGCGAACGTCGCCGCAGCTCGTGCGGAACAACCCGCGGGTACGGGAGACTCTCCGTGATCTGAGGAAGCAGTCCCCGGTCACTGGCGGCAGCCACTCGTCCGAGTTGCTGGCCATGGCCCAACGGTGCAGGGCGGTGCAATGAGGTTGATGCAGGGCAAGGTACTCGGCGTCGTTGGGTCAGGTGCCGGCGGAGTAGAGGAGCTGCGGACGGGACTCGTGGTCCCCGCCCTCGAACGCGGCTGGACCGTCGCCGTCACGCTCACCCCGACAGCAGGAGAATGGCTTCGCCCAAGCGGAGAGGCCCGCAGGATCGAGGAGTTGACGGGCCTGCCCGTCCGAACCGAGTCGCGTCTCCCCGGCGACTCCCGCCCGCATCCCCCAGTGGACTGCTACGCCGTTGCCCCCGCGAGCGCCAACACCGTCGCCAAACTCGCCTTGGGTATCTCCGACAACCAAGGGTTGACACAGGTCAACGAGGCCATCGGGACACTTGATCTGCCGGTCGTGGTCTGGCCGCGAGTGAACGCCGCGCACGCCCGCCACCCCGCATGGGAGAGACACATCAAGGCCCTGCACGATGCGAGGGTCCGGTTGATCTACGGGGACGAAGTATGGCCGCTCGCTGAGCCGCGCGCTGGGATGCCGGGGCGCCGGTACCCGTGGCAAGCCGTGCTGGAGGAAGCTGGTAGAGCAATGTTCTGACGTGCCATCAATAACTTCAATGCAAAAGGAATTGGACCCGGACAGTCTGTCCGGGTCCTTCGTCTTGACCGACGCCAACCTGAGGGCATCACCGACTAACGGAGGCAACAGGTGCCCAATCAGGAATTGAGTACGGCGTCGCTCCTCGGTGCGGGGACCCGGGGCGACGCATCCAGGAGTTGCTCGAACCCACGCACAGACGTGGACTCTCCTAGCTCTGCGGGCCCCAGGATGAATAGTCTCCCCACCTCACCGCAGGGCCAGAGCTCCATAACGGTGTCACCCCCAGCTGCTGGCGGCACGCGGTTCTGCGGCCTCTGCCGATGCCATCTGAGCCGGTACAACAGGGAAGACCTGTGTGCCGGTTGTAGCCGCGACAACCGGCACCAGGCACGGACCGTGTGCAGCGTCCCCACGGACATCTGGCAGTTACCCGATGTCCAGCAGGCCCTGGTCAACCGCGAATTCGGGTCTATGTGCCTGCTGATCAGACAGCACGGCGGGCTCCGCCAAGACGACATGGCGGAGATCACCGGCTTGAGCCAACCGTTCCTATCGATGCTCGAGTCCGGAGCCCGCAAACTGACCAACATCGACAAGATCGTTGAACTGTTGGGTGGTCTGCAAGCTCCACCAGAACTGACCGGACCGATGCTGCGGCCCAGCATCCATCACCACCCTCGCGTCTATGCGGCGACCGCTCTCTGACGGCGCTGACCCCGCCGCCGGCGAAAGCAGCGCAACGGCCCAGGGCCTCGCAGCCAACACAACGTCGTCGCTTTCACCGGCAGCTGTCTGACCCGAAGATCACTTGCCCAAACCGCGCCGGATGGCGAGCTCTACGGGCGCGTAACGGCCATTCGAGCGTTCGAGTCGATACTCCTCAGCCGGGTACAGCGGCGGCTGCGCCAGGAACCGCGGGGACGTCCCGCGGTGAGGCTGGGCAGCGTGCACCAGAAACGGGTGACACAGGTTGACGTCGCCCGCCTCGCCCGCCTCGCCCGTGGCCAGGACCTGTGGTCGCCTCGAAAAGGCCGGTAGCAGCAAGATCTCCAGTGCTCATCCCATCCTCCCTGGCGGGCTCTAGGCGTGAGGGGACGTCGAGGTGCGAGCCCACGCGGATCCGAGTGGGAGCGTCGTTCTCCGTGGTGTCGGAGAACAGGAACAGCATGAGCAGGGCACGAGGCCGTTGACGGATGGCGGAGTTCACCCCTTGATCGCCTTACCCCCGTGAGGGTTCCGCGAGGACCTCCCGGGCCTGGGAGAAGGTGCCGTAAAGTCGGTCCTTGAGGGCTCCCGGGGGGAGAATGCGGAGCGCAGCGGGCAGTTGTTTCGCGGCCGACTTCAGCAGGTTGCGCTGCATGTCCTGGTAGGCGTTCAGGAAGGACGCCACTGTCTGGTCGGCCAGCACCTCCGAGATCGCGCGCTGGCTGTATAGGACGGTGAGTGCGAATGCCCAGCAGGCGTGCAGGAAGCCGAAGAGCGGGCGGTGGGTGCCGCGCCAGGGGGAGTAGAAGGTGATGTCGTCCGGGAGCTGGACGGCGTGCAGGGCGAGGGCTTCGTTTAGCCAGTTGTGCGCGGCCTCGTGGATGAGGTCGCGGGCGAGGACCTCGGGGTGGTCGGTGTAGTCGGTGAACACGGTGCCGGGGAGCCGAGTCAGGGCCCAGCTGTGGAGGGGGTCGTGGACCTGGCGGTGATCGAGTAGGCAGATGATTGGGGCGTGGTTTCTCAGCAGCGGGCCGAAACCGTGGTCGGTTGCCGAGGCGATGGCCGCGTGGATGAGTGCCCGGGTGTGTATTGAAGGAGCAGGGGTGTCCGGGGCGACGAGGTAGTACTCCGTTTCCGAGATGGGCGCGCGGGCTCGTTGTTCGGGGTGGGGGTTGAGGATCGTGTGTGTGCCGTCGGATAGGTGGGCGAGGAGGTCTGGGGGTGTGGTGCGGTACCACGCCAGGAGGTCGGCTTCCTGGGCTCGTGCCGCTTGCTCGGCGCCTTCGAGGAAGTGGTGGGCGAGGGCATAGCCGTGTGGGGTGGCTGGCAGCGGTGTGCCGAGGACGGATGTGATGCGTTCGGTACGGCGTCGGCGATGTATTGGCAGGCCGGGCAGATCGAAGAGCGGCTCGAGTGTCGTGGTCATGGCGTCCCTCGTGACGGTGTCGTTGAGGGGCCGGGCCGGGTGCGTTGTTGCATGACCCGTCCCGGCCCCGTGCAGCGGGTTGATCAGGACGTGCTGCTGCTGTGGGTGCCCGGGGCGTCCGCGGACTGCGGGAGCCAGGTCTCGGTGGCCGCGTTGGAGGTGTGCGCAGTGATACGGATGGGTTCGTCGTCGCGCAGCTTCTCCACGGCTTCGAGGAATTCGTCGAAGGACTGCTGGTCGTTCTGATCGTTCATGTCCGTCTCCGGTGTGTTGATGGCTGTTGGGTGTGAGGCGGGGTGCCGTGCGGTGGTGCTCGGATCGTCTGCACGGGCGGTGCTCATTCCGCGATGAGCAGGGTCAGGAACTTGCGGACGCGGCCGCTTTCTACCGGTTCGGTGCCGTGGATCAGCTGGCTGCCGAAGACCGCGAGGGTGCCGGGGGCGGGTGTTGTGGTCCACCGGGTGCGGGGCATGGTGCGGAACCAGGGGGAGGAGCTGTCGGTGCCGTCGTGGATGAAGCGCATCCCCGAGGCGTACCCCGTGGTGGTTATGGTGCGGTCCGGGGTCCAAAGCGTGTTGCTGCCGGTGGTTTCGACGTAGAAGGCGCCGCCGGTGTACGGGGTATTGAGGGTGACCGTGGCGGCGGCGATCTGGCGGGGGCGCGTGAGCGGGTCGGGGGCGATGCCGTCCGCGTGCGGCGTGATGTGCTGGCCCGGGCCGTACTCGAGATATGTCCAAGGGCGGTGTCCTGCCACGGAGGGGAGGGCGCGGGTGAGTTGAGGCATCGCCGCGTCCAGGGTCTGGTCGAGAAGGGCCGCGGCCTCGGCAGGGATGTCCGTCATCTCGACGCGCCCGGCCGGCTCGTAGACATCCTGGGCCTGGGCTGAGGAGTGGCCGGGTATCTCGTGGACTGTTGTGCGGCGGTCAGCGTCGAAGTGGCTGCGGCCGCGTTTCGTGAGCGTTCGGTCCATGACCTGCGCCAGTTCGTCCATGTGGAGTGGGCTGAGGAAGCCCTCCACGCTGTGAATGCCGAGTGTCTCTGCTATGTGGATCACTGGTCGGCACCCGCCTCTTCTCTGCTGTCCGCCGAGCAGGAGCAACGGTCTGCGGGCGGGGGCGGTGCGGCGGTCAGGGCAGTGGCGATGGTCTGTGCTGCCTGATCGAGGTCGCGAAAGTATGCGTCGTGGCTGACGTCCTGCGCCGGGGTGAGCTCGAGGTCGAGTACTGGGTACGTCTTCCCCGTGGCTCGGCAGGTCAGTTCGCCGCGGCGCAGTGTCAGGGTGCAGGAGGCCGGGAGGGCTGCCGTGGCGCGGTCGGCGGCGTCGCAGAGACGGGCCGAGAGGCTTGCGTACTCGCTGCGGGTACGGGGGAGCACTCCTACGTTCAGCCACCGGGGTGCGTCGTCCTGCGCGCCTGTGTGGGCGTGGCCGCCGCAGCTGTCGTACGTGATCGCGTTCCAGGAAGGGCCCGTCAGCGTGTCGATTATGGGGCGGATGCGGGGCTCGATGCCCTGGTCCCATTGCGGGTGGTGCGGGTCGAGATCGTCGGCCTCGTGGACGCCGGGAAGGCCAACGGTGTTGATGTTGCCGTACCGGCTGACGCGCAGCGTGGCCGGGGGACGGGGCGCCATCGGATCGTCCCAGCGGGCGAGGAAGGCGGCCACGTGATGCATGGAGTTGGGGGTACGGGGGAGCCAGCGCCAGCGGGTGCACCACATCGCGGCCGGATGGCCCGGCTGGGCGAGCAGGGCCGCGGTGCCGTCGATCAGCCTCATGCGGTGGTCGCAGTACGCCTTGTCGTCACCGGCTTGCGCGAAGCGGTGGCGTACGGCGAGGCAGCCCGCGCCACACGTGTCGCGGTAGTCGCAGATGCCGCACACCGAGACCAATGTGCGGGCTTGCTGGAGCAGCGGCAGGCGGCGCTGAGAGTCTGCGAGTTCGGCCTCCGTCGTCGAGGGCGTGAGCCGGGTCAACGTGGCGTTGGGCCAAGGGAGTTCGTCGCAGCTGCCGAGGCGGTCGTCCGGATAGAGCGTGAAGACGTGGTCGCACTTCAGATCCGAGAAGTGGCAGGACGCGGTGTGATGTCCCTTGATCCGGCGGATGGTTGAGACGATCGGCTCCAGCTTGACCCGGCGGAAGATGCCCGAGGAGACCCAGCGGGCCGCACAGGCGAGCACGAAGTCCACGTACTGCTGTGGCGTGATCGCCCACGCCGGGCCCTGCGGGCCCATGGCCTGGGCCTGTCGCTGTCGGCTGGGGGGAATTCGTCGGCCGGTGGAGGTGGTGGGGCGGGTGACCGCGGCGTCGAAGCAGGGGACCAGGCTGACGGTGGTGACCGACTCGAAGGAGGCCAGGTGGTCGGTGACCTCGCGGGCGCGGCCTAGTACGTGTGGAGTGACGGCGCAGATGATCCCGGTCTGGCGGCCGCGTCGGCCGAGCAGCTTGAGGGTTTCGAACACGCGGGGGTAGGTCGGTCGGCCGTCGTAGCCGACGCGCCAGCTGTTGCCCAGGGCGTCGCCGTCGAGCGAGACGCCGAACTGTACGTCGGGGTAGTGGGCGTCGAAGAGGTCGAGCCAGTCGTCATCCAGCAACAGTCCGTTGGTCTGCAGGGAGACCCTTATGACGTTTGGCTGCTCGGTGAGGGCGTCGAGGATTTCGGCCATGCGGTCTCGTCCGATGGTCAGGGGTTCGCCGCCGTGCAGTTCCACGCAGATG
Organism: Streptomyces sp. NPDC002851; assembly: GCF_053591935.1. NCBI lineage: Bacteria > Bacillati > Actinomycetota > Actinomycetes > Kitasatosporales > Streptomycetaceae > Streptomyces > Streptomyces sp. NPDC002851. The sequence continues at coordinate 205,431 of NZ_JBSFUT010000003.1, forward strand.
GGGCGGTCGGCGAACGTCGTACCCAGGTCGTGGATCTGTTCGGCGGTGATGCGCGCGCCGCCGGGCGCCTGCTTGCGTTTCTCGTAGCAGTACAGGCAGTCGATGTCGCAGGTGTCACCGCGGAGCTTGAGGATGACCGAGACCGCGGTGTCCGGCCCGGTGGATGACAGGGGTGCGTAGAGCGATTCCGGGGTGGCGATTGTCGGCGTGGGGGTGTGCATCGCTTGCCTCCAAGGCGGCGATGAGGGTGGGGATTTGAGAGCTACGTGCGGGTGGAGCCGAGTGACCGGTACCAGGCGAGCAGGCTCGCGCCGCTGACCGGGACGTGGGTGTCGCCGAGGCGCAGGAACCAGCCGTCGGCGTAGTACTGCGGCAGCCATCCGGCGCCCGGATCGTCCAGGTCAGGCGCCCTGCCCGGGCGGTCCTGGACGGGCCAGCAGGACAGCAACGCCTTGGTGACCTGCCGCTGCACCGGGCGGAACCACAGCCAGCCGGGCGTGCTGGGGGTGAGCCGGGGGATCGGCAGAGGAGATGTCGCGCTGCCCAGCAGCGGCAGCCACTTGTCGCCCAGGACCGGGTGGCCGGCCGCCGCTCGGGCCAGCGCCAGCAGGCACATTTCCAGCTTTCGGCTGGTGACTTCGACCGGGACGGCCAGTTCGTCGAGCAGCAGGCCCATGAGGTCCTCGGTCAGGCTGGCGGCGATCTCCGCCTGGTCGGCCACGGCCCAGCGGCGGTACCCGTCGCGCTCGGGCTCGGTGAGTACCGGCTGCCAGCAGCCGGAGTCGTACGAGAGCGCGGTGCGCAGATCGCGGAGGGCGGGCATGGTGCTGCGGGCCTGGCGGAATACCGGCAGATGGTCACGGCGTACGTCGAAGGTGCTGAGCAGCGCGCGGAGGTTGTTGATCTCTTCCGGGGTGGATGCCTGCAGGTCGACGCGGATGCCGTTGACGATCTGGGACTCCCAGGCCGCCGAAGGCGGAGTGTCCACGATGCCACGTAGATCGATATCACTGGCCGCGTGGGCGAACCCGCAGGCCAGGGCCCCCTCCAGCCACGCCTCCTGCGCTGTGCCATTGCAGAGGAGCTCTGCTGCGACGGTCGCGGCGATTTTGCGTCGGCGTTGCGCGGAGAGATTCATCGTGCCCCTCCGCCAGCAGCGGTGGTGACCGTCGGCTCCAGGAGGTCTCGAACGAGCCCTGCCGTCCAACAGTCCAATTGCTCGCGTACGTCCCTGCGTTGAGCACCGATGTGGGGTGTAACGAGCAGGTTCATCGGGGTGGGCAGGTCTCGCAGCAGCGGGAGGTGCGCCCGTTCCACGGCATCGACTGCGAGGCCGGAGAGGCGGCCGTCGGCGAGGGCGCGCAGGCAGGCCGTGGTGTCGAGCGTCTCCAGGCGGCCCGCGCAGATGACGTGCGGTAGCCGGGCTGCCGTCCCCGTGAGGAAGTCGGTTCCGATGATGTGGCGGGTGCGCGGTCGCAGTGGCAGGGCGATGACGTGGAGCTTACAGCGGTCGAGGAGGGTGTCCGCGGGCAGCTCGTCCACCCAGGGTGGGTTGGACGGCCACTGCACGTAGACCACGCCCGCGACGTGAGGCGCTAGCGCATGGCCGGCCGCCAGCCCAACGGGCCCCGCACCCCAGATGCCCACCGTCATCTCGCCGAGAGGCGCCGAGAGGCAGGCGGCCTTGTCGTGGGTGCCGTTCATGAGGGCGCTGTTCCCCAGAGGGATCCGGCGGGACAGGGCCAGAGCCGAGGCCAGAGCCCACTCCGCCACTGCCGGGGCGCTCGCTGAAGCGTTACGGTGCAGACGGACACCCCGGTCCTCCAGCGCCCGAACGTCGATGTTGTCGATGCCCGAGCCGGTGCGGACGACATGCCGCAGGCGCGGAAGGGCATCGAGTTCCTCCGCCCCAATGTGGACGCCGGAGCGCAGAATCAGGACCGAGATGTCGTCGCATACGTGGCGGGCCGCCCTCGGATGTGGCGCTTCGACGACCTGCGTGCTCGGCACTGCCGCGCGCAGGGCGGGTACGTCTGTAGCCCCGGTGAGCACCAAGACGCCGGCCATCAGGGCACCGCCCGCTCATAGCGCCCGAAGGCCAGGTCGCCGTCGCCGACGACGACGGTCATCGGCGAATAGTCGGCAAAGTACGTGTCGCACGCCCGCTTGACGCCCGGTAGTCCGTCCCAGGCTCGCGGGTTCACGGCTGTGTCGGCGTAGTCATCAACCAGGAGCACGGCTCCCGTGGCGAGCCGGGGCACGCAGTGCTCCAGGCCGGTCAGTGTGGAGGCGTAGAAGTCTCCGTCAAGGTAGGCGAAAGCGATCGGTTCGGGCAGCGATACGGGTAGCGTTTCGTCGAACCATCCAGGATGAATCTTCGGAGGTTGCTTCCCCCACTGAGTGTGGACGGCGCGCACATCCTCGGGCGAGGAGACGAGCTCGCCGGCGCCCAGGTGATCCGAGTCCTCCTTGCTGGGAGCCGGTAGGCCCTGGAACGAGTCGTAGACGTGGATCTCCCGGCTCTCCTCGCCCAGTGTGTCCAGGACGGCCCTCATCCACAGGGCCGTTGCCCCGCGAAATGTTCCGACTTCGACCACGGCGCCGGGTATTCCGCGCTTGCAGAGTGTTGCCAACTCTGCGGAGATCGCTTGGAGTCGGTCGGCGCACACGGTCCCGGAGTGTTCTCGTAGCAGCCACTCGTGCAGATCTTTGAGTTCGGCGTTGATTGTGGTCATGGCGGTCACCACTTGTCCAGGAGGGGGTCGTCGAGCTCGCCGCTCAGTGAGGTGAGCAGGGGCTGATTGATCCGGGGGAGCAGGTAGACCTCGGGCAGTCGGCTCAGTGGCAGCCACTCGAAGCCCACTTGGAAGGGATCCGGGGGATCGGGCATCCGGGGCTCGCGGTCCGTGAGCGTTGTGGCCAGGAAGTTGAACTGAACTTTCTGTACGTTGCCGAACTCGCCGTTCCAGGTCTCGGGGACGTACTCGACAATGCACAGCAGCCGCTCGGCGACGACCTCGAGGCCGGTCTCCTGCAGTACCTTGCGACGTACCGCGCTGCGAAGGTTCTCTCCGGTCCGGGCCTTGCCGCCGGGCAGGTTGTAGTGGAACCCCGTCTCGTCGTCGTACGACAGCAGCAGGAGCTTTTCGTCGCGCACGATGGCCGCCTTGACCGAGACGCTGATGCGCGGCAATGGACTGTTCAGATGCATGACATCGCCCCGGGTTCGCCGACGCGCAGCAGATCTCCGACGTCGGCCAGGGGCGTCCCCCGAGATGAGGCGAACGTTCCGGCAGTGGCGAAGTCGCGGATGGCGTCGCGCATGGCGGCCAGGGCCGCGCGGCTGAGGTGGTTGGCGTAGATGCACAGCCGGTAGCCGTGCTGGCCGAGACGGTCCGCGGTGACCTGGGGGAAGGCGGTGGGGACGCTGACGAGAGGGATGTCCAGGCGCCAGGTGCTGGCGACTGCGAGGGCTTCCTGGCCGGTGGAGTCCTTGGAGTGGATGAGGGCGGCGTCCGCTCCGGCTTCGGCGTAGCACCGGGCGCGTTCCAGCGCAGTCTCCGGAGTGGCACCGGTGATGAGCGCCTCGGTGCGGGCGATGAGCACAAGGTCGTCACCGACCAGTTTGCGCATGCTCTCCAACTGGCTGCACATCACGTCGCGTTCGGAGAGGCGCTGGGCGGTGTGCGCCGCGAAGCTGTTGCACTTCGGGTAGGCGCTGTCCTCGATGCACACCGCTGCGGCGCCCGCGCGCAGAAGGTCGGAGGCGAAACGCTCCGCAGTGCTGACGGCTCCGCCGGCGTTGTCGATGTCGGCGATGACGGGAAGGCGGGTGACGCGGGTGAGTGCGGACACCGTATCGGCGAGATCGCGTGGGCCCAGGACATTGGCGTCGGGCAGTCCTTGGGCCGCGGACACCTCAAGACCGCTGACCCACAGGGCGTCGAAACCGCCCTCAGCGGCAAGCCGTGCGGCGATGGCGTTGACGGCGCCGATCGCCAGGAGCGGGCGGCGCTCCCGGCGCTCCATTCCGGTGCGCAGTCGATGGGCGGGATGCTCATGCATCGGCGTACTCCTCGTCGGTGACGTCGGGCAGAAGACCGTGTTCGCACAGCGCATCCCAGGCAGCGAGCAGGACGTCGGCCCGTGGGCGGTCCGCATCGAGCTGCACCACTTCTCCGAGCAGTGGAAAGGCCTCGGGCTGGCGGGCCACAGCGTCGTACACCTCGCGCACGCGGTTCTGTACGTCGCGTACGTCCCAGTCGGCGCGGACGGCGTCGCCCTGACGGGCACGTGCGCGGCGCAGGGAGTCGTCCGGGTGCAGGTCGAGGACGAGTGTCAGATCCGGGACGTGGGTGAGTCCGGCGGTGAGGCGTTCGTAGGTCGCGGCAGGCTTCGTACTGTGCTTTACCGCGAAGAACGCCAGCTCGCTCAGCAGCCAGCGGTCGGCGATGATGGGCCGCACGGACTGCTGGGACAGGACCAGGTGGCGCAGGCTCGCGGCCTTGTCCTCATTGAGCGCGGCCAGATACGAGTCCCGGTTCCCGCTGTCCGGCTGGTACTTGCCCGCGATGATGTCCGCCGCAACCTGTGGCGCAAGGAAGTTTGTCGTCAGCACGCACAACGGCGTGATGCCGTACAGTCCTTCCCAGAGGCGGAACAAGCCTTTGCGGAGGGTGGTCTTGCCGGTGCCGTCCAGGCCTTCGATGACGATGAAGGGGTAGCGCACGGTCACTCGACCTGCCCCGCGCCGGTACCGCCCGCGTACTTGGTGAACCGCCCCCGCCAGCGGGCCGTCGTGGACACTAGGTCCACCAGCCTCAACTCGCCCAGCTCTTCAAGAAGTTCCTGCATCTCCCGCTCGGCATCGATGCCTGCCTCGATCGCCCGGCAGTATGCGGCCCGAACGTCGCGGGACTTGTCGGCGCCGAGCGTCGCTTCGAGCACCCGGGTGGCCATGCCGATCGCGACCGTGCGCACCGCGGCGTGCAGGGCCTGAATCGGGAGCGGCCGGGGATGTGGTTCCAGCGTGAGGTGGTGAACGCCGCGGTGCCGTACCACGGAGAAGAAGCCGACCCACCACGCCGCCGCGTCGCAGACCGCGGTCACCGACCCGGACCACGGTGCCGCGGTGGCGCGGCCCGTCAAGTACTCGGCGGCACGTCGGGCGGCATTCGGGAGCGGACTGCCCGGACCGGCGCATTCCACCCCGTACTCTTGCGGCAGCCCGTACCAGTAACGCAGTTGAGATGCTCGTACGGCCGACAGATCAGTGCCAGGCGGGGCTGCCGGCGGGCGTGCCGCAAGCTGTATGGCCGACAACTCGTCGATGTCCGGGAGACGGCCGCCGGCCGTCATAGCTGAGCGCCACTCGTCTAGGTGCAGATGGAGGCGTTGAATGGCCAAGCCGTCGGCCAGTGTCTGCCACGCGCGGTGCACAGGTAGTGGGCCGGACGGAGGCGGAGCTGTCTGGGGCGTCACGTGCGTTGATCCCTTCGCTCAGTGCGCGGGCATAAGAGGCCGGCCTTCGGGCTTATCGAGGGGCGCACTTCACGGTCGCAGTCGCCGAGGCCCGGCCCTATGAGCGTTTATGAGCGGTCCATCAAATGCCCCTGTACGGCGGTTGGTTCGGAGAGAGAATGCTGCTCATGGGCAGTAGTCCACGACGACGGTGCGCGCAGTGCGGCGCCTTGCTGAGCCGTTCCAACGCAGGCGTCCGATGCGCCCCATGCCAGCGCGATCCGGTCAAGCGACTGGACCCGGCCTTCTGGGCCGATCGCGCCGTACGAGAGGCCGCGGCAGCCTGGGACTTCGGGACGGTAGTGCGGCTCTTCAGGCGCCATACCGGCCTTTCGCAGACCGCGGTGGCCCGTCTCGTCAGCATCGACCAGGCGGAAGTCAGCCGACTGGAACGCGGCCAGAAGAAACTCCGAGACCGACGTCAACTCGCCCAGTGGAGCGACGCCTTGGGCATGCCGGACGAGCTCCTGGGGCCGCTACCGAGCAAGGCCCCCAGGCCGTCCGACCATGGAGAGCCCGGGGAAGGGCGTCTCATACTCCGGGACGGGCCGGGCCAGTTACTGCTGCCCTCCGGACGGAACCTTCCCCCGACCTTGCTGCCCACGCTGTCGACCCCCGCGACCTCCTTCAGGGGAAACACTCTGTGGCTCTCACCCAGCAGCGAAATCGAGGCCTGGAGCAGAACGCCACTCAGAACCTTGCTGGCCGCGTCCCGCGTCGTCGACGGAGTGCCCAGACACTACGTGGTCGACGCCCACGCGAGCGCCGGTACCGAACCCCGTGGCTCCTGGGTCGTCCCTGCCGCATACGAACTCGACGACCTCACCTACGGCATCCTGTGGGCCGTCGCGGGATACGACGGCGTTCTCCTCGGCGACGACGCTCCCCTCCACGAAGCACTCGGCCACGCAGGCGCCTTGCCCGCTGACCTGCCCGGAACCCCGTCACCGCTGGACCGTCTCGCTGACGGCTCGCAGATGCTGGTCGGCTCGCAGGCGTGCGCGTCGTTCATCCTGGACCAACGGGACGCTCTCGCCGACGAACCGGTCTTCTGGACCCGCGAACAGCGCGGAGAAGAAGCCGCCACCTGGCTCATCTTCGAGCACAAGCACCGCTACCTGCGCCGCATGGCACCGCGCCACCAGCACAGCGGAGTCGGCCGCGGCTTCTGCATCCCCCGCCCGGAAGTCGATGCCTCGCCGGCGTACGAGCGCGTGATGCTCTTCCTCGCGGTCGCGCTCATGGAGTCCTACGGCGTCACCACCTGGCTGACCGACGAGCCGGACCTCGCGCAGACCGATGGATTCGTGCTCGTACCCGGCCACAGGGCCGTCATCGCGACCTGGGTGCGCGCCCAATCCGTACCACAAACCGACCTGACTGCGAAGGCCCCGCTGCTGCGCACCTTCGGCGACGTCACCGCCCACGCCCGGGCCCACACCCTCACAGCGGGGGCAACTCCCGGCCAGCGCCTCGCCGCCACTGCGGAATACCTCGATCTCGACCGGTCATGGCTCGCCCGACGCTGCCACCAACTTGCCGCCGATGGAACCGCGGGGCTGGCCCGCCCCCGTAGCCGACATCTCAGCCTGGACGCGCTCGACGTCGCCTGTGCCTATTCCGCCGCCCAACTTCAGCCGGAGGCTGGTGCCCAGGCGGCCACGACCCGATAGCCTGCATCGGAACGATCTCCACGGACTCCTTGGACGCCTCGGACTTCCCTGGCGAGATCGCTGAGCCGGAACAGACATGCACCTGGGGGCGACGGTGGGCGCGACGGCAACGGTGGCGGTGTACTCGCTGGGCGGCACTATCGCCATGACCACCGATCCGGCCACCGGTGGAGTCGTGCCGGCCCTCTCGGCCCGTGACCTGCTCGCGGCCGTCCCAGGCCTCGAAGGGCGCGGCATCGGCCTGCGCGTCCACGACTTCCGCCGCATGCCCGGAGCCTCCCTCACCTTCGACGACCTGGCCGAACTCAGCGCCGTCATCGACAAGACCCTCGACGCGGGCGACATTGACGGCGTCGTGATCACCCAAGGCACGGACACCATCGAGGAGACGGCCTTCCTCCTCGACCTGCGCCACCGACACGACCAGCCCGTCGTCGTCACCGGAGCCATGCGCAACCCCACCCTCGCCGGTCCCGACGGCCCGGCCAACCTCCACGCGGCCGTCATCGCCGCCGCCGCACCTCAACTGCGCGGCGCGGGAGTGCTGGTCGTCCTGAACGACGAGATCCACGCGGCACGGCACGTCCGCAAGTCCCACACCACCAGCCCCGCCGCCTTCACCTCCCCGGCAGCAGGCCCCATCGGGCGCGTGGCCGAAAGCCGTGTCCAGATGGCCGCACCGTTCCCAGGTCGCAAGCCGGTGCCGCCGGTGCTGAATCCACCGACCCATGAGGTACAAGTCGGCCTATACACCGCAACCTTGGGCGACGACGGCACACTGCTCGCGGCTTGGGACAGCCAATGCGACGGCCTCGTCGTGGCCGCCTTCGGAGTCGGACACGTACCGCAGAAGTTCGTGAAGACTCTCGAAGGACTCGCACTCACCATCCCTGTGGTCCTGGCCTCACGTATCGGCAGCGGCCCCGTCCTGACGTCCACTTACGGCTTCCCGGGTTCCGAGAAGGACCTCCTCGCGCGCGGCCTCATCCCGGCCGGCCGACTCGGCCCGTACCAGGCACGCCTCCTGCTGCACGGTCTGCTCGCCCAGAACGCGGACCGGAACAGCATCACGGACACCTTCGCCGCCCTGGCGTAACCGCCGCCACCCGACACCGTCCCAGGAGCACTCCGCATGCGAGCCCACGAACTGACCATCGGCCGCACCTTCGGCGTCACCTTCGACCACGGAGAGGACTTCTTCGACGCCCTCTCCGCATTCTGCAGCAGCAACGGAGTACGCCAGGGCTACATCCCGTCCTTCATCGGTGCATTCGCCGAGGCCGAAATCGTCGGCGCCTGCGGGAAGCTCGACGATCCCGACGCGCCCGTATGGGACAAGACCTACATCACCAACGTCGAGGCCTTCGGCGCCGGCACCCTTGCCCACGACCCCGACACCGGCACACTCCTGCCCCACATCCACGTATCAGCCGGCCTCAAGGCCCAAGCGGCCGACAGCCGCACCAGCCACCTGCTCAACGCCAAAGTCCAGTTCCTCAGCGAACTCCTCGTCGTCGAGGTCGAGTCGCCCACCATGACCCGGCCGCGCAACCCGCAGCTCTACGACGTACCCCTCCTCACCTTCGGCCAGCCGGGCTGAGGCGCTCGCGCCACGGATGGCCTGGCGCGGTCAGCTCCAGCGCCTGCGCCAGCCACGCCCGCTGCGCCGGATCCAGGAGAGGGAGCACGGCTTCAAAGTCGACCTCGTCCTTCTCCCGCGTCGCCTTCGCCTTGTAGAAGAGCTGCACCTCGGGTGCGAGGAAGGGAATGCCCTCCGCGGACACCCGGCCGACGTTGCGAATCGGCCGCCGGATCCGCGCGTCGCGACGCGACACCCACTCATCGCCCTCGGCCTCGTCCAGGAGCAGTTCCAGCGCCCACGGGCCCGTCGGCGTACGACGGCACCAGAGCCCGTTGACCGGGGGCAGGAGCACCTCGCCCGGCGCCCAGGGCCGCAGCCTGCCCGCTCCCGGCGGGTCTGCGACGTGCACATCCCACCCGGCCAGGCGCTCACGCACGCGCTCCTGGTCGCGACGCAGCACCAATACGTCCACATCGTCGTGAGACCGGAGCACACGTCCTGCGGCTAGCTCGATGGCGTATCCGCCCGCGATCCACCAAGGAAAGTCTGCGTCCTTGAAGAGCGAGGCGATTTCGGCTGGTTGGGCGGGGGACCAAGGTCCAAGGGCATCGTTCACTCGCTCATGGTCCCAGCCTTGCGCGAGCGAGGGAGACACATCCACAGCGGTAGCCATGTCGGGCGGCGCCTCGCACTCATAAACGCCCATGACCGAAGTCGGCGAGCCGGACCACCGTGAACGGTATGCCCCACACCGGAACTACTCCCGCATTCCCATTCTGCACCGGACCCACGACGTCACGGTCGCGCATCGGCCTCGTTCGGCCAGCAGGCTGACACGACGCCGACCGCGTACAGCGAAGTGCCCGACGAGCCGGCGCGTGAGGCCGATGCCCGTCTGCCGCTTCCCGATCTACGGAGGTCACAGGATGCCCGATCAGAGATTCGGCCGCTCTGTTCAGCGCCGCCCGAGTCGGCTCTCACTCGGTCGCCTTCGGAGTCCCCGGTGGTGAGCGCCAGAGGAACTACTCCCGCACCTGTCGGCGCCACTCGACTGTGTGTCCTCTGCGAGTGCCGTCTGAGCCGGTACAACAGCGACGATCTGTGCGCCAACTGCGGCCGTCACCATCGGCACGCAGCATTTTCAGGACGGGGCGTTCCCACGGGCATCTGGCAGTTACCTGATGTTCAGCACGCCTTGGTCAACCGCGAGTTCGGGGAGATGTGCCAGCTGATCAGACAGCACAGTGGGCTCCGCCAAGATGACATCGCCGCGATCGTCGGCCTGACCCAGCCCTTCCTGTCGATGCTCGAGTCCGGAGCCCGCAAACTCACCAACATCGACAAGATCGTGCAGCTACTCGACGGGCTCCAGGCTCCACCCGAGCTCACCGGCCCCATGCTCCGAGCGCGCGTCGAACGGATGGACAGGTCCCTCGGAGCCCTATCGGCTCAGCGACCTGAGGTCAGCGGTCGCGTACGATCTTGAACGGGCTCTCGGTGATGCCCGCTCCGGACCTCAGTGTGCGAGTCGCCGGTCGGAATGGGCCGCCTGCAGACTCTAGGTGCGCGACCGAAGCGATGGCCACGACAGACCAGTGATCCAGCGTGGTGATCGCACAGGAGGGGACGCCGTTGTGCATCAACTCGCCAGGCACCTCGTGGTCACCGATCAAGGTACGCAACAGGTCCACGGTGACCCCGCCATGCGTCACAAGGGCAACAGGTCCCGACTCTTCGGCCAGATCGACCAGGCAGGAACGCAACCGCTCTGCCGCGCCGCGAGAGGAGTCACCGGAAAGAGGGACGAAATCCCGGTCCTTCACCGAGGAAGCCCAGTCCGCCAGAAAGCCTTCCATGGGCTGAGATCCGTCCCAGCTCATCCTCTCGCGCAAGCGGACGTCTTCCTGAATAGGAAGGCCGGTCCTGGACGCTACGAACAAGGCAGTCTCGCGAGCGCGGCGCAGAGGACTGCTGAAGAGCGAGCGCACACCGACGTGCTGCAGCCAGTCGGCAGTGATGGCTGCCTGCCGGCGTCCCAGCTCGGTCAGCTCCGGATCACCGGGCTCACGTTCCTTCTCAGCATGCTGCACCAGATAGAAGACGGTCATGCTCCCAGGGTGGTGGTTCGGTATGACGCCAGGCCACTGAAATCTTCGCGGCCAGGCCAGCTACGGGCACGGAGCAGGCCCCGAGGACCCGGCGAACCTTCACGATCACGGCACGAGGCCGACTCAGCCGACGTGGCGCCCAGCGTTCATCGCAGCAGCGAGTTGCACGACCGGATCAGCGCGGGCGTGATGGGACGACTGCCCCTTGGGCCAGGTTGAGAACACGGCATCCGCCCAACGTGGCACCACATGAGTGTGGAAATGCGGCACGGACTGTTCAGAGCCTGGACCGCTGTCATGGAGGAGGTTCACCCCGCTCGCCTTCAGCGCGAACCTCATCGCTGTGGCGATCTCTTGAGCGAGGGCTGTCGTCGCGTCCAGCACGGCTCGCGGGATGTCGAACAGGCCCTGATGATGGTCCTTTGGGACTACGAGGGTGTGCCCGAGCGCGAGCGACGACAGCGGGGCGAAGGCGGCAGCAGCCTCGTCGCGGGCGATCCAGCGGGCGGAGTTCTCGCGGATGAGGGCGCAGAACACGCAGTCCATGACAGACGCGGAGCACGGGTGCTACTGAATTCGCTGCTCGTGCACTGCTCCGACCCCGGTGCCGGGTACAGGGTGACATTGGTGTGGGGAGACCCAACGACCGATCTCCCCACACGCTTCACCTTCACCGCGGTGGATCACTGGCCCAGGCCGCGCCGGATGGCGATCTCGACGGGCGAGAAGTCCTCATTCGAGCGTTCGATGCGGTACGGCTCAGCCAGGTACAGCGGCGGCTGCCCCAGAAACCGTGGGGACGCCCCGTGGTGAGGCTGAGCAGCGTGCACCAGAAACGGGTGACACAGGTAGACGTCGCCCGCCTCACCGGTCGCCAGGACCTGCGGCAGGTCTGCGGTCGCCTCGAACAGACCGGCAGCAGCAAGATCCCCTGTGCTCATCCCGTCCTCCCCGGCGGCCTCCAAACGTGACGGGACGTCGAGGTGCGAGCCCACGCGGATCCGAGTGGGAGCGTCGTTCTCCGCGGTGTCGGAGAACAGGAACAGCATGAGCAGGGCACGACCACGCGAGCGGACGTTTACCCATGGAGGGCCACTTTTCTGCTCGTCGGGGTGGTAGCTGCCGTCGATGTGCCACCCGTCGTCACCCGGTGCGTCCGGGTGCGGGAAACGGATCGGGATGGTGCCGATGCTCTGCCGCGGCAGCCAGGTCTCGGCGCCCACGAGCTGATCGAACGCCGCGTGGAGCGTGGCGGTGTTGGCAGCCTGAACGAACGGCTTCTGGGCGCAAGAGCCAAGCCTGATTACCGGCTTCGCCCACGTGCGACGGTCATCCGGGTCGCAACCTGTCTGCTGCCAGCAAATGCTGCGGCACTCCGCAGCCACCTCAGCAGGGAAGGCACCCTCAACGCGTACGAATCCGTTCTCGATGAATCCCTGAACCTGTGCTTCGGACAGTCCGCTGCTCAACAATGTCACCTCTCTCCATGCGCCAACTCCTTTGATAGGAAAGCGCGTTAAGGGCAATGCGTCGAAAGGTTTTCCTAGTCCCGGAGAGGCTAGGGCGGCCTTGACGCTGCACAACAGCGCGCGGCCGAGAGTCGCCGAGCCGGGGCGCGGACGCGACAGCATGAAATCTGTCGCGCACTGGCGGGCTTTCCCTCACCCTGGCTGCATGCCGAAGATCCTCACCCCGCGGCTTCAGTACAACTCCACCGCCGCCCGCCCGCGCTGGTCCCAGCTTCCTCAACACGTCCGCGACCTCATCGAACGGCAGCTCGGTGGCGCCGCACACGCTGAGGAGAGCGCCGGAGGCGGCTTCACCAGCGGGTACGCAGCAGTGATCGAAGGTGCCCACGGCTCCCAGTTCGTCAAAGCTATCGATGTCCGGAACAACACCGTGGTGGCCGACTGCTACCGGCGGGAGGCACTGATCAACAAGGCACTCCCGGCGGCCGTTCCAGCCCCCCGCATCCAGTGGACGGACGAGCAAGACGAGTGGCTCGTGCTCGGCTTCGACGCGGTCGAAGGAGGCCGCATGCCTGCCGCTCCGTGGAGGACCGACGAACTCAACACCACCCTCGCCGCGTACGCGATCACTGCCGAGGCCCTGGCCACAGCACCCGAGGAACTCCAGCAGGTCGGCCTGAGACCGGTCGGTGATGGCGGCGACTTCAACGACTGGCGCACCCTGGCCTCCGGCAGCCCCGGCACGACGGTTTCCCTGCCCAGATGGGTGCCCGTCGACAAGCGGGAGGCGCTGGCCAAGCTGGAATCAGGATGGCGGTCGGCGGTTGCCGGGACCGCAGTCCTGCACCACGACCTGCGCCAGGACAACGTCCTCCTAGACGTTCACGGCAGCGCGTGGATCTGCGACTGGAACTGGCTCTGCCTGGGTGCCAGCTGGTTCGACCTGGTGCTCCTGTTGGCTTCCGCGCACGCCGATGGCCACGATGCGACCGCGCTGTTCCGGACCCACCCCACAGCCCGTGGCGTGGACGACGACCAGCTCGATGCCGCTCTCGCCGCCCTCTCCGGCTTCTTCCTCGTCTCGGGCGCGCACCCGCCGGCAGAATGGTCACCGCACATTCGCCAGCACCAGACCTGGTGCGGCGAAGTGACGCTTCGATGGCTGGCCGACCGGCGCGGATGGGTCTTCTGATCCCTCCAGCCGAAGCACACGGCGGCCAGGAAAATCAGGGGCGAGTCGGTCAAAGCAGCCACTACGCTCCGGGCATGTCGAACTCGCCACGTGTCCGCTTCGCCCCGTCACCGACGGGCATGTTCCATGTCGGCGGAGCCCGCTCCGCCCTCTACAACTGGGCACTTGCGCGACAGCAGCAGGGCCGGTTCGTCCTGCGAATCGAGGACACCGACAGCGAGCGCAACGGCCCCGAATGGGTGGACGGCATCCTCAGCGCACTCGCTGCCATTGGCATCAGCGACAAAGACCCTGTCTTCGAGGGCCCCAACTTCCAGTCCCACAACACCTATGCCCACCGCCAGGCGGCCCTCGATCTGCTCGAAGAGGGCCACGCCTATTACTGTGACTGCACCCGGGAACAGCTCGCCGCACGCACCGGATCACAGCACCTCGGCTACGACGGCTTCTGCCGCGGCCGAGGCCTCCACTACGAGCCAGGCCGGGCGCTGCGGTTCCACACCCCGGACGATGGGGTCACCGTCATCGACGATGTAGTGCGCGGCCGCACCGAGTTCCCGAACACCGCCATCGAAGACTTCGTCGTCGCCCGAGGCAACGGCACCCCAGTCTTCATCCTGGCCAACGCGGTGGACGACATCCGGGAGGGCATCACCCACGTCATCCGAGGCGAGGAACACTTGTCGAACGCGCCCAAGCAGCAGATGCTGTGGCAGGCCCTGGGCGCTGAAGCCCCGGTGTGGGGGCATCTGCCAGTGATCGTGAACGAGAAGCGACAGAAGCTGTCCAAACGCCGCGACAAGGTCGCACTCGAGGACTACCTCGCCGAGGGCTACATGGCCGAGGCGATGGTGAACTACCTGATGCTCCTCGGCTGGGGGCCAAGTGACAACATCGAGATCCGCCCTTACGAGGAGCTCGAAGCCCGCTTCCGGCTGGAGGACGTCACCAAGTCCTCCGCGTTCTTCGACGTGAAGAAGCTCGCAGCGTTCAACGGCGCGTACCTGCGCAACCTCAGCGAGGAAAACTTCATCACCGCATGCAGGCCGTGGCTTCAGGCCCCACACGCCCCTTGGGACGAGGGTGACTTCGACAAGGCGGTATTCCGATCGGTGGCCGGCCTGGCGCATACCCGACTTACAGTGCTGGGCGAGATCACCACGTACGTGGACTGGCTGTTCCTCACCCAGGCGCCGTACGACGAGGCATCCTGGGCGAAAGCTATGAAACCGGGCGCAGGCGCGATCCTGCACTCGGCCCGTGACCGCTGGGCCAAGACGGAGTGGACAACGGACGGGCTGAAAGCAGGGCTGGAGGAGGTCGCTGCCGAGCACGGGCTCAAGCTTGGAAAGGCGCAGGCCCCAGTGCGGGTCGCGGTGACAGGCCGAACTGTCGGACTGCCCCTTTTCGAGTCAGTCGAGATCTTTGGCCGTGACCGCACACTGACCCGCATCGACACCGCGATCGAGAAGGCCAGAGTCCACTTGCCCGAATGAAGGTCACGGAACCGGCAGTAGGGGCGGCGGGACTACGGCCTTCACGGCCATGGGGACGGCGGAGGAGCTCCGTCGCCCCGGATGGCCGTCAAGACTCTCGGGACACCCTGCCGCGGCGGAGACGGTGGTCAAGTTCCCACAACCCGGTGCGGTTTGAATCCCAACGAACCGCCGACATATCTGCCTCCAAGGAAAACCAGCCGTACTCGGTGTGCTCCCTGGACAACACCAGCTCAGCTGCGTTGAGCCGGACCCCGAAGGCGCGCTCGGGGATCACCAGCACGTCCGGCCCCTAGGTGAACTCACCAGTGACATGCACCACCGGGATCGTCGCACGTGCATCCAACCTGAGGAACTCGAAGTCGCCGGTCAGGCCCGCTTCTGTGGCTGCCTCGCGCCTAGCGGCCTGTAGCGGAGCTACCCCTGCTTCACCATCACCAGCCACCCCCTGCTAATAGGCATCGTCCGAGCGACGGAACAAGGCATAGAGCAGCCCTTCTTCAGTCTCGCGATGGGGCAGCACCAGCACCTGGAACGGAGCGCGGCCACCTACAACTTCAGCCATCGCTCCCCGGTAGAGCTCACGGGGTCGGCCGTGGTCTGGTCCTGGGAAGCCACGTTTCCCGAGACGTGTCCGAATGGCCAGCGCCATCGCTGGCACACGTCCACGCAATCAGGCCGTCCATCCGAGAGTCTGTTTTGTAGGATTCGCGACTTCGTACGCACTGGGTACTGCGGAAACGCCGGAATCCGCGCTTGGTCAGGACTGCGTGTGTCGGTCGATCATGAGCAATTGAGGCAGTGATCTCGGTGTATGTGGTCACTGTGAGTGAGGCTCACATGTCGAGCGGCTGGACAAGAGAAGGATGGCTTGCCCGGTCGGATGCGCGGACCGAGCGCGGATCAGCGGCGCGGGGATGGCTCAGGCGTCATCGTTGACGGAACGCTGGCTCCGATCGCCATTTCGGCAACATGGGTGATCGGAGCCCCGTAGCATACTTTTCGACTGTAGCCGCACTCGGGCAGTGGAACGATCTCTGACTCTCGTAGCTGGAAAGTGGCGTCGCATGAAGTCCCGTATCCCCTGGGATCGATTGGAGCCGGCCGAGGCCGAACTCTTGATCTCCATCTTGCTCTTGACGGAGTACTCCCCTCATGCTCAGCGAATCCATCCGGCGGGGCGTCGTGGCGACGGGGGTGTCGATGTCCAGAGGTACAAGCCACTCGCTCGTATCCATGACGTCTTCCAGATCAAGTACTTCACCCTCCTGGGGTCTAGCGAGAAGGACCAGATCCGGCGCTCGCTCCAGCGCCTTATGGAGAGTCAGGTAGTAAAGGCTGAGAGCTGGTTCATCACGATGCCGCTCAAGCTGACCCTCACGCACCAAGACTGGCTGGCCGACCTGGCCAAGGAAGTGCAGCCGGAATTCGATCTCCACTGGTTTGGGCTCGATCAGCTGGAGGCGCTTGCGTCGAAGCATCCGCAAGTGGAGGATTTCTACCTCAATGGGGGAAACGGCAGAGTCGCGGAGGCCATGAAGGCGCTGGAAAGCCTGGCGGCGATCAGCAACCTCGACTCAGTGACGCCTGATTCGGTTCAGGCGAAGGTGCTCGACATCGTGGCGCAACTGAACCGCAATGACCCTCAGTTCACCTTTGCCATCTTCGCGGACGACCCGACCCGCAAGCCCACCTCTCCCGATGGGCCGTCGCCAACGAAAATGCCCGAACTGCTCGTAGCGCGCAAAATCATCGGTCGTGGTCAGCACAGTTCAGGAATCGATATCTTTGCCCGTTATCCGGAGGCCCCTGAAGATCGGCCGGAAGATCTAAAGGTCACACTCGAATTGCTGGGTGTTGACGAGGAAGAACTGCGCAGGACCCTCTACAGCGGACAACCGCTCATGGCTCGAGCCAGAATGAACCTAGACCTGCCGGCTGGCATGACCGTGGGCGAGGGTGAGGAGGCCTTTGTCCGCCTGAGCCCGCTTGGTGGTCCTAGGAAGATTCGTCTGGTGGTCGAGACCGAACGGGGTGACGTCGCAGCTCAGGTCGGCATCACGCTCAGAACACCTGCCTCGCAGCCTCCTCGCGGAACAAGGCTCGTAGGACATGATGAACACGGGTGTCTTGATATCGAGATCCTGCTAGATCCTTCATCGCCAACCGCACCCCTGAACGCCACTATCGTCGAGCGCCCGCTTTCAGGGCTTCCCGTCAAGCAAGTTGTTGCAGCGGCTGATTTTCTGGAATCGCTTCACGCGCCAAATCGTGTGCGAATCGCTGGTGAGTTTGGGCCGCCATTTGAGGGCGCTTCCCCTGTCCCCAGCACTTTGACGCCTTTCAGCCGTGCGCGGACTATGGCGCTGCGCTCCCTTGCCGCGATCCAGGATGCCGTTCGACAGCCGCTCAAAGTGCCCGCATCCTATGACCACCAGCAGGTCGTTCTAGTTGCCAAAGCCATCGCTCAGGGGCGAGTGGAACACCAATGGGGCGAGGCTTCCGTGAGACTTCCGGTAAAGGAAGCTCGGAGCATCCTGAATGGCGCGGACCCTGATGATCTCGACCGCTCGCCTGCATGGGTGCGCCTGGACATGTCTGCATCTATTGTCCTCGACGATGCAGAGATCACCATCCCTGGCATGTACCGAACCTTGGAGCATGCTCGGATCGTCCGCTGGGTGGACGAAGGTGATGGGACCGCGACCGTTGATGTGATCCCGGCAGACCCTCATCGCAGAGCCACGTTGACGTATGACCGTGAAAACCAGAGGAACGACCCAAGCAAGTGGAAGACTCCATAGAGCCAACACCAATCCGATGTCAACGAAACGCCTTCATCGTCAGCGAAGTCGCGGATCCTAGATGTTTCAGATCGTGTAAGCCGTCTCAGGCCAAGTCGGCCAGTACCGCCCCCATCGCGGAGTAGCTCTCGCGTACCCCGTCGGTGTTCGAAAGGCGATGACGCTCCAAGCGGATCGCGCCGAGATGCCGGGCGTCGTAGATCTTCGAGCGCCAGGCTGCGGCTTCAGACTGCTCCAAACAGTCGTAGGTGTCCCAGAACGCCTGCCGCTCATCAGACTTGGCTGTGACCATGCGGATGGTCCAGTCAGCTGCCGGATCGCCCCACCATGTCCGATCGATGTCGTACACGCCGCTGATCGTCGGTTCCGGCGCATTGTGATCAAGCAGAGTGTTGGGGACCCACAGGTCCCCGCCGAGCAAGCGGGGTTCGGTGATCTCATCGAGGACGGTGCGGTGGCGGAGTGCAGCAGCAGAGACCTTGCGCACGTCGCTGGCGTCGATGCCGGCGCCTTCCAGGTCGGCGGCGATGTCATCCAGGGACGCGGTGACCGCCTCGCTCCACGTCCGGTACGTGGGACCGGCAACCGGGCCGAAGGCGGGGCCACGGACCGCGTGCACGCGTTGCGTGATCTCGCCGAGCTGCCGGTAGTACGTCGGCCACGTCGACCGCGGGTACGTGCGGAGGTGCTCGGTGGCTGGGATACCGTCGAGCAGCGACTGCACCATGTAGTCACGGCTGATGATCTCGTGGGTGAAGTCCACCGTGATGAGGCGGGGCATGAGGGGCGCGAGTTCCGCGAGGTAGGGCAGGCTGGCGTACTCGTTGCGCATCAGCGCCCGCTCCGAGGTGAACTGGCGGTCCGGCTCCGGGGCGATCCTCAGGATCACTGGTCGCTCCTGGTCGGCGACGGTGACTTTGAGGGTCGTGTTGTACATCCCGGTGCCGAGCTCGGTCGCCGAAGCGACCTCGGTGTGGGTTCCGAAGGCTCGGCGGCAGATTGCCTCGATCTCATCCGAGGCCACGGCTTGCTGAAATGCCCCGGGTGCTCGCGGCACTGGCTGAAACTGCATGAGTGTCGTCCCCCTAGCGCAGCCTGCCGGGGCACCGTATCGCGGGGGTCTGCGCGGGATGGCCATGTCCCGGGCGTGTGCCACCCGGCATCGGGCGTTTGGGACTGGCACGACCGGACGGCCAGGACGCTGGCAGTGGTCGTCCTCAGTCAGCGGTTGTTAGGGCTCAGCAGCGTGGCGGCCGCGGCGATGAAGGCGACGGATGCTTCCTTGGCCGCATGCCGCCGGGCGTCCAGTTCGGTCCGGTCGATGGCCTTGCGCAGCGCGTACGTGGCATCTGCGGCTTGCTGGGCGGGGCCGGCCAGCTCGGGGACCAGGATCTGAAGTCGGATGTGGGGCGCGGTGATTGCCGCCCGGGTGTCGTGGGACCTCGTCTGGGCCTCCAGCTGGTGCTCGGTGCCTGTCTCGGTCAGGGCCAGACGTGCCCGATGGAACATCGCCGAGCGGTGCGCGTCCAGGGCGGCCGCGAAGTCGGTGACGGCGCCGAGCTGGTCCTGGCGGTGGTTGTCGGCGCGCTCCTCGGCGCGTGCGGTGCGTGCCGAACGGTGCTGGAGGAGTCCGGCGGTCAGGGCACCGGCGAGGGTACCGAGTACGGCAACGATCGAAGGCCATATGGACATCAGGTGTTGGGTCCTCTCGGGTAGTCGGTTTTCGGCGGTGAGGTCGGCGGACAGCGAGGTACGCGGCGGCGCCTTCGGTGGCGGGGTTACGCCTGCGGCGCTCCGGACCTACCCTGGCGGTCAGTTGCGGCTGGGGTCAGAGATTGGAGTCCGGGGCCATGATCACTTGCTCCGAGCCATCACACGAGACGGCCGGAAGCAAGTACCAGCGCGCTCCCAGAACTCAGCAACACGTTTCTTGTCGCTGACGGAGCGTTTCCAGCGGTGACCAGCGGTAAAACCACTTCGATGCCGCTGGTCATGTGGACACGCTGTCGCTGGCCTCCGAGAGGTCACGGAAGGCTTGGAGGGAGGTCAGACTCCAGGCCCGCACCTTGTCCCACGGTTCTGCGTGGTACGGGCCCCACAAGGCCCCGGCCGCGAGCGACGTACGTCCGGGGATCTCCTCGGCCACGATGCGTACCGGAAGCCCGGCCGGCAGAAGTCCGACCCCGATGGTGAGCCCGGAGACCTCGCCCCTACGACGACGATCGGCCCCTTGCTGGCATGCCCCGACGTAACCAACTGGTCGGAGTGAAGGGCTCTCATCGCCCTCGGACGGACTCGCGGTCCTGTGGGACATCACCCCTGAACGCCGCTGGGGCGTGGGCCCTTTCGGCGGGAACGCCGCGGACGAGGTCTGGATCAGGTTCGACCCGCGGATCTTCGTGAAAGATCCCGCAAGCCAACTCTCCACTCTCCAGGCCGCGTTCCGCACCGCCTACTACCTGCCGCAGGTCAGCAAGGTCGCTGTCGGCTCGGACCACACGACTCACCTGCGCGAACTCCTCGAAGCCCTACGCTACGAGGTCGACACCAAGAAGGTCCGGAGCCACCGTGGACTCCTCCGCGGCCGAGGAGTGGCCACATGACGCCCACCGCACCCGCCGTACAACCAGTCGACCTCCGCAAACAGTCGGTCGAGGCCGTACTCGAGCGTGTGGAGCGATCCCTCCAGACCCGCCTCGATCGCTCCACGGCGGTACGCAAGCGCCGCTCCATCGGAGCCAGAACCGGCCGCGACACATGGGTACGCATCGAGCGCCGCCCCCTCGCAAGGATCGACGATCAGGGCTGGAACGGCACCGAATGCGCCACCCGCCTGACCGGCGTCACCCAACCGACCTGGCACCAGTGCGTGGTGTGGCGCGACCCGCACGACGAGGCAATGTGGCGGGCCGACGAGACCGACCTCCTTCCCGGCAAGCCCATCGGCACCAGCGTGCTCGCCACCGACCCCGAGCTACCCGACGAATGGTGGAAGTCCCTCAACACCTCCCTGGACGCCCTCGCCACACACCACACCACCCGCATCGCCACCCCAGACACGGTGACCATCACCCAAGACCTCATCACCCAGACCATCCAACGCGCCTTCCCTCAGGCCACCAACACGAGCACGGAGCACTGGCAGCCCGCCCACGCGGACCTGAACTGGGCCAACATGACCGCACCACGCTTCAGCCTCTTCGACTGGGAAGACTGGGGCATGGCCCCTCGCGGACTCGACGCCGCATCCCTGTGGGGCAGCTCCCTGGCTGTACCCGCACTCGCCGCGCGCGTACACCGCGAGCGACGCCATGACCTTGCCAGCCACGACGGCAAGGTCATGACACTCTTCGTCTGCGCGAAAATCCTGGCTCCAGACGCGCACCCCGAAGACCCACGCCTGGCGCCTGCTCGCTACACAGCGACGCAACTCATCGAAGAACTCCAGAACGGTTAGTGCGCTCTCGCAACCGTGTTGAGGTATTGATCTCGCGGCGTCTGGCGTCCGCTGGCACGATCGTGCCTCAGGTAGCGGCAGCGCGGCGCAGCACGAGACTGGTTGGCCTGGGACCTAGGCCAGTTCGTGACGGATTGCTCCCTACCGAATCCCGTGCGATCGACGAACTCTGGAGCCTCACATGCCCCGAGCGCCATTCCAAGTCCTCATCGTCCCCTTCCGTCAGCGAGCCGAACGCGTCGAGTTCGCAGTGCTACGGCGCAAGGACAACGGCATCTGGCAGGCCGTCGCTGGTGGCGGCGAGGGAGACGAGACACCCCAACAGGGCGCTGCCCGAGAGGTACAGGAAGAACTGAGCCCCAGTCGACCGGCGCCCCTGTACCCACTGCAAGTCACCGCCAGCATCCCGGCACGGTTCTTCACGGAACGCGGCCATTGGCCGACGGGCACCTACGTCGTGCCCGAGTACTCGTTTGCTGCCGACCTCACCGAGGCGGAGATCACGATCTCGCAAGAGCACACCGCCATCCAGTGGCTAGACTGCGAGACGGCACACAGCTTGCTGCACTTCGACAGCAACCGCGTCGCCCTGGGCGAACTTCACGAGCGTCTCCTCGCCTCCGATCTTCATGACCCTGGCCTCGAAGGCGACAGGGCGTAGCAGAGCGAGATCCTCGACGCCTCATAGCGGCACAGTCGCCCACAGGCTCTGGACAACGGCTCCAGCGAGACCGAAATTCACCAGGGATGGGCAGCGCGTTGCCCGTTCTTCTCCTGTGACAGTTGCCTGCCCATCAGCCGCGGTCGACTCAACTTCAGAGTAGGAAGATCAACCAGACGCTGCGGACGCCTTTCCCCGTGTTCTTCCTCCGGCACATTTCCGGCTCGTCCCCGGCACGGTGGAGGGGCTGCGCCGCATCAGCGCCGTGGCCACCGTGGTCACCCTGTCCAACCCGCGTCGGTGCCCCCGCGATCCTTCTGACCCGTGAACACCATGCAGGCACCCGTCCCGTAGAGACCGCTGACCTGATCATCCCGGGCTCGCACTCCACACTCGTCTACGAGCATCGCCTCTGATCCCGCTGCCGGATACCGCACACAGATGGACGGCTCGTCGCCGACATCCGGCGGTGCCAGCCGCGCCGACCCGATGGAGAGTCGAGCCGTACAGGCAGTGACCGGACACGGGCCGGGCACCGTAGGCTCGTCGAGGCGCTCACCCCCGCTCCACGCTGCTGGTGCGCCGGCCCAGGATGACGGGGACCGTGGTTCCGGTCGTCGGGGAGGGCCGGTAGACGATGCCGTAGTCGCGGGCGAAGCGGTTGGCCTCGGCCTCCGAGTTACTCATCCGGTGCAGGTAGAGCGCGTAGGCGACAGAGGCGGTCTGCTCCTGGGTCAGGCACAGCCGCCAGCGGTTGTCGCTGCGGCTGAACGGCGCGGTGCGCACTCGCTCGGCGAGCCCCTCGGCCGGCCCCGTGGTCAGGTCACCGGCGAGACGGACGAAGACCCGTACCGCGTCCATCTGGGCCGGGCGCAGCTCCACGAGCTGTTCTCCGGGCCCGGGTTCGGGCTCACCGAAGGTCTGCGGCGGGCGGGCGTGCGCGTAGGTGCGAACGTCACGGCCGCTGGAGGTCAGCCGCGCTGCCCAGCGCACGGGCCGGGACAAGCGAGCGGACAGTTCCGCGCAGATCTCTCGGTCCGCCAGTTCCACCAGCCCCTCGCTCACCAGCGCCTCCACACGCTGCTGGTCCTGTACGGGCACACCGTCCACAACCCACGCCTCGCGCGCGGCCTGCTCGTGCTCCCACAGCATGTCCAGCAGGGCGATCCGCTTCTCGGAGTGCCTCAAGACGTCCCCCTGTTCGGTCTCGATCGGCGGCGGGCGAGTCCATCGTCTCTGGCCATGGCTCGTGTTGCGCTGTTTCCCCTTCGCCGTCACTCCGGTGAGCGAGCACCAGGCGGTACGCCGTCGCTCCGGGGCAGGGGCCGATGGCACGCTGAGGGGTCTCTTGCCGTCGGCGATCGGCACGCCAGCCGACGACGGCGGCAGCGTTGCCGGCCATAGCTCCGCCGACCGTGGAGGGCGAGGGCCGTCGTCGGCCGGACCGTGGTCTGCACCGCTGTCCGGGCCGCGTGGGAGCATGCGGCAGGAAGACAGCGTGAACTCGTCGGCTTGAGGAAGGCGCGGCATGACAGGGCAGTGGGGTCTGGCGGTCACCAGGGCGCAGCAACTGGCGTCCGCCGCCTTGACCGTCACCGACAACAACTGGGAGTACACCGGCACCCGCAACGTGCTGGCCATCGCCCTTGCGGCACTGGGCCGCCAGAGGGCGGGCGGCGTGGAGGCGGTGACACTCGGATCGCTGCTGTGGCATCTCGCGCGCCTGGACGGCGGTGTCCGGGAACTCGCCACCCCCTTGGTCGGCGAGGACCTTGCCCTCTCCACGGACACGGATCCCGCCACGGTGGACGACGACAGCGATCCGCTGATCGCCACCTGGCTGTGGCTGACCCGCACCTGGCCCGCCGACCCCCACCCCCCTCTCTCGAAGCAGAGGTGGGACGGCATGACACGCGGCCTCGCACGCGGTTCCGAGGAACCGGCCGTCGTGGTCTGCCGCGGCCTGGCCGTGGACGCCGTCTGCCACGCCCTGGAGGAAGAACTGCACCGTCCCCTGCCGACCGGCACCCACGTGCAGGGCGTTGGCGGGGAGTTCGACGGCGTAACCGGCTCCGTGATCGCCCCGGCCTGGTACTTCGACGACGAACGCCGAGACCTGTCCGGCGGTCCCCTGCCGCACGGCTACGAGATCCAGCTGGCCCAGCCCGCCGCCGACAACACAGTGAACGTCATCTGGCGCACCGCGGCACTGCAGGTCGTCCTGGACGAAGAGGCATGGGAGGAGACCCACCGCAGCGCCTACGGTCTGGACGCCTGGACACGGGCCGAGCGCCAGGCATGGGTCCTGACCCAACGGCACATCGGCTACCACGCGGACGACCTCGACCTGTACGCGTCCGGCACCGCCTCCACCCCCGAGGCCATCAGCGAGCGCGAGGACACGTGGCTGCCCGCCAACCGGATCCTGGCGCTGGCCGTGTGGCGCGCGGCACGCCACGAGGGGCTGCTGGTCGACGACGTGGACCTGGCCCGGCCGCTGTGGTGGCTGGGCGGGGCCCTGCCCGAGCGCCTGTTCGCCGACCCGCTGCCCGCCTGGGACCCCGCTCCCGTCACCGGCTCCTGGCAGGAGCTGCGGGAGAGGGAAGACGAACTCCTGGAGGCTGCCCGGGGTATCGCGACCTGGCATCAGCTCCGCGACCTGCACGACAACCGCCCGCTACGCGACACCGAGGACTCCACTAGCCTTCAGCCGCCGCCCGTGCTGCTGGGCGACCGCTGCCGGGACCTGACGTCCGGACCGTTCCGCGACGGACAACCGCCGCGGTGGCAGCCCGCCGTCGAGTACGCCATCAAGGCCGTCACCGGCGCCCTGCGTCAACTGCACGCCGGAGAGTGGGCACCCCAGGCCCAGGCCCGGCAGGCTGCGGCCGAGCTGCTGCCCACGCTCCAGGCGCCCCCCGACATCCCCGAACTGCCCGCCCACGTCCAGGGGGCGGCCTGGATCCAGCGTGCCCTGCGGATCGGACACATCCGCGCCACCCTCCGAACCGTCCAGGAACACCACAAGGGCGAGACCGAACTCGACGTCCACCCCGCGCAGCCGCTCGGCCTGGCGATCGGCCTGGTCTGGAACGCCCTGGACGACAGCACCCCGGCCCTGTCCGGTCTTGAAGCGGTGTGGGCACAGCGGCAGCACGACGTGGCCCGGTGGGAACGCACTCACCTTCCCCTCGCGCTGCGCGCGTACATCCGCGCCCTTGAAGACCTCGCCGGTGAGCTGGGCACCCTGTGCCTCGACCTGAGCTCCGGCCACTCCGGCCACTAGACCTACCACCCGACGAGAAACCCTGACGGCGGCGGGCGTCAGGGTGCTCCCCCCGAAGGACTCGCCCGTCCGAGGGCACGGAAAAGGGGGAGCACTACAGTGGAGAACACCAACCGCGAAGGGGGCGACGGCACTTGGACGACGAATACAGCGAGCCGAAACCATTCGAACCCGCCCCCGCCGCTGCAGAGACCGAGTGGCGGTTCACCGCTCCGCGCCTGATCCTTGTCGAATGGCGTGATGCCCACGCCGACTGGCACAACAGGGTCATGTCCGACGAGTTGTTCGCGCCGTCCAACTCCTACCTGCCTCACCGAGGGGTCGAGGCGCTCGCCTGCCCCTGCGGCAACTACAAGAAGCTCACCGTCATCGGAACCTGGGGCGGGCCGCTGACCCTGCAATGTCCCTGCTCCAGTCCCTTCCGGGCGACCTCCGACGCGCCCTGGGCCGTGAACCTGCTCAAGCGGCTCATCCTGTGGTACGCCGACGCCACCTCGGAACTGCGCCACCTCGACGATCTCATCATCGAGCGGCACACGGCCCACCAGATCTACCGGGACCGGGTCACCGACCTCGTCGACAACAGCGCCGCCACCAGCACGGAACACGACCTGCGGGCCCTGATCCACGCGCCCGTCCCGGACAGCCATCTGCTGCCCCTGGCCCGCGCGGTAACGCGACGCGAAGAGCGGGAAACCCGCCCCATGCAGCTGCGGCGGGCGCTAAGGGAGGTACGCCTGACACCGGAGAGCGAACGCCCCCGCTACGCCGGCGGCCCCCTCACCGGTTACCTGATCCGCGCGATGACCGCGCTCGCCGACTCAGGTGACCGCGACCTGATGTGCACGGACGAGGGCCGCCGCCTCATGGACACCATCGACCGTGTGACTGCGGATGTCCTGGCGCAGGATCCGGGTTCGGCTACGGCTTCCTGATACCGCCAGGACGTCTGTCTGACGGACGGTCTAGCCTAGCGAGGCGTGCGCGTCACGGAGATCTCGCTGCCCGGCCGTGCCCTTCCGGCACCTGAACTACTAGCCCCAGCAGCAGGACACGAGACTGATCACGCCGCTTCGTAGCGCGTGAAGAATCCGTCCTCGACCTCTGTGATCCGTTTCCTGGACCGCAGCAGGTCCGTATCCGAGGTCGCCGATCTGCTGGAGTGTCATCCGGCCACGGTCCGCGCTGAGGTCCACCACTTCACGGCCGGCGGGATCGAGGCACTGCCCGATGCCTCTCGCTCGAGCCTTCCGGCAAAGCTCCCGGGGCCAGACGACCGGACCGCGTTGAGTTGGCCGAGCTGCTCGGGGTCCCCGCCGGGACGGGGATGACGTGGAGTGCTCCGGCCATGCGACTGGCTGCGGGTCGAGCACGGGGGCGAGATCTCCGCGGACTGGCTGAGCAGCACGAGCCGCCGCCGGAACACAACGTCGGCCGCCACAGTAGCGGTGACGGCTGCCTCACCCGAAGGCACGAAGCAGCGTCGCGAGCCGTTCCGCCACGTCGAGCAGAACGCGATCTGCGTATGGCCGGCCAATGATCTGGACGCCAATGGGCAGCCCCTGGGTGGTCGTGGCCAGTGGTGCGACCAGGGCGGGGAGGCCGATGTGGCTGGTGAGGTTGGTCCAGCCGGTCTGGTCGAAGAAGTTCCGCTCCTGGCCGTCGACCGTAAGGGTGCGGCTGCCTGCCGGGATCGCGGGTGTTGGTGCGGCTGGTGTGACGAGCACGTCGTGTTCCGTGAGGAACCGCTGCCAGTCCGATCGGAGTCTGGCGCGTTCTTCGTTCGCGCGCAGCCAGTTGCGGTGGGTTTGGGTCCGGTGGCGGAGGAAGGTCGCGCGGGGACTGGTGTCGTCGTCCTGCAACTGGCGTACAGCGGTGAGTTCGGCAGCAGCGATTTGTCATCGGCCGTGGCCGTCGCTGTGGCATGCAGGAGTTGTTCGAACAGGCGCGTGGAGTCGGTGAAACCAACAGGTCCGGGTGTGTGTCGAACCAGGGCTCCGACAGCAGTCAGCGTCTCCTCAAGGGTGCCGAGGGCCCGCGCGGTCTCGTGGTCGACGGGGCAGTTCGGGTCATCGGCCCAGATCGCAATGCTCAAGTGCTCAATGCCCTTGCCGGATGTCGACAGGTCTACGCGCCAGGGTGTGCCCTCGGCTGGTGTCGGTGTGGTGAGCGCGGTGAGCAGCAGGTCGAGGTCTCTGGGGTGGCGGGCCAGGGGGCCGGGGGTGACCATGTCGCTGCTGGTGAGCCAGCCCGGCGGCCGGGGAATGTGGCCGCGGGCCGGGACGAGTCCGTGGGTAGGGCGCAGACCGTGGACGCCGCAATAGTGAGCCGGAAGCCGAAGTGAGCCGGCGAGGTCGCTGCCGAGGTCGGCGGGGTCAGGTGGGCGGCAACTGCGGCGGCGGGGCCGCCGGAGGAACCGCCGGCGGTGCGCTTGGGGTCGTGCGGATTGAGTGTGGGCCCGAACAGGCTGTTGTCCGTGTGCAGGTCCTGGCAGTACGCCGGGGTGTTGGTCTTGCCCATGATCACGGCGCCTTGATAGCGAAGCCGAGCGACCGCGTCGGCGTCACGTGCGGGTACGTGATCCGCCAGTTCCTCGGCGCCGCTGGTAGTGCGCAGGCCGGCCGTCTCGAAGCTGTCCTTGATCGTGAGGGGAAGGCCGTCGAAGGTTCCCCTCTTCTCGTTGCGGGCGCGGCGTTCGTCTGCCGCTTGTGCGGCGGCCTGGGCCGCCTCGTCGTCGCGGGTGATGACTGCGTTGACGTGGCTGGCGTCGATCCGGTCGAGGTGGAGGTCGAGCAGCTCGCGGCTGGAGATCTCGCGACGGTCCAGGGCTTTGAGCTGGACGTGAGCCGGTTGGCGGGTGAGATCGGTCGTCATGCGGAGACTCGCTCAAGGTGGGGGGCTCGTGCGGGCTGGCGGGGCAGGTGGCGCGCGACATCGAGGAGAGCGTCGATGTCGTCCATGGGCCGGCTGGTCTGGCGTTCGGAGTCGGCGAATTCGGTGAGCTGGTCGGGCGCCGGGCGGGCGCCTTCGGCCCTGGCGGCGATTCCGGCGAGGATCTGGTCGGCCGTGACGGCGGCCGACAGCTCCTGGCCGTGAAGCCCTCGGGCCCGGTGGTGGGCTTCGCTGGCCTCGCGTACTGCGGCATCGAGGTACTGGCGGATCACGAACCGGTCGTCCCGGATTTCGACTGCTCGTTCGATCGCATCCGGCAGGGAGAGCTACCGAGCAGGCTCAGCCCAAGCGCAAGCGTTCGTGCCGTCATGGACCACAGGACCAGACCCGCTCTGTTGGTTTCTCCTTCGGAGACAGCGGTCGTTCCTTCCCCTGCCGCCTGGCACGGCCCTAACCTCCAAGGATGATGACGGTCAGGTGGGCGTACGAACTGGCAGAAGTGCTCCTGAGCGAGAGTCTGCCGCGAAGATGGGCGCACACACAGGGGGTGACCGCCTGCGCGAAGCGGCTGCAGCCGCTCGTGGGGGACAGAGGCGCGGTCTTGGAGGCGGCCGCAGTGCTCCATGACATCGGGTATGCGCCGCCGCTTGTCGACACCGGCTTTCACCCTCTCGACGGTGCGCGCCATCTCCAGACAGTCGACGCGGCAGACGCTCGAGTGCTGCGTCTGGTGGCGAACCACTCCTACGCCCTGTTGGAAGCCGAGGAACGAGGGCTTCGGGCGGAGTTGACCGTTGAGTTCCCATTGCTTGATGACCCGCTGCTTGTGGACGCCTTGGTGTACTGCGACATGACCACCACGCCGGACGGCGGACGCACAGCCTCAGCGGCGCGGGTCGAGGAGATCCTTGGACGCTACGGCCAGGACAGCGTGGTCGGGCGCTTCATCCGCCGAGCCGAACCCGAGATCCACGACAGTGTGGAGCGGGTGCGGGCGGCGGCGGTCGCGGCGGGCGTGATGCTCTGAGCGGCTATCCCAGATAGGGGTACGTGCCGGCAAGGTAGTGGCCGATCTGCTCGTGCATGCTCGGGTGGATGTCGAGGGTGCCGAAGTCATCGGGGTGCACCCAACGCACCCCGTCTGCTTCGTCGTTGATCGTTGGCTCGCCGCCTACGGGGCGGCCGATATAGACGACCTCGAACTGCTGGCGGATCTCACCGTCGGTGTAGGCGACGATGTGCTCGGGGTTCGAGTAGACGCCGAGGAAGCCAGTGACCTCCGCGATGATGCCGGTCTCTTCCTCGCATTCGCGCACGGCGCATTGGGCGGGGCTCTCGCCGATGTCCTGCGCGCCTCCGGGCAGGGCCCACTGACCGGTGTCGCGGCGCCGCTGCAGGAGGATCTCGTCGTCGCTGTTCACAACGAGCATGTTGCTGGCGGGGATGAGGGTGTTCGCCTTGGGGGCCTTGGGGTCGTGGTAGTACTCAGTCCTGCCCACTGCGGTGGTGCTCCTGACTGTCGGGCGCCCAGGGGCGCGCGGTGTTCCAGACCGCCTCGAAGCTCTCGTCGTACCGCTCGAACCATTCGGCGCTGGCGGTGCGTCTGAGCTGGAAGAGCGGGTTTGCACTAGCTGGCTGCCCCCAGATGTGGGGGTTGACCAGGAGATGGTCGTCGTAGCGGAAGATCGAGTTGTACAGCGTCGTGTCGTGCAGCCGTACCGCACAGCCCGGGTGGCCGACCAGACTCCGGTAGTAGGTGAGCGAGGCCCTGATCTTCGCGGCCAGGGTGTCGCCGATGCCTTCCTCATGCCCGCGGATCCGTACCGCTTCTCCCTCCGGGTCGCCGAAGCAGAGCCGCACACGTACGCCGGCCTGCGCGCGTTCTTGGAGCATGCGCGCGATATGGGGGTTTGTCTGGGCGAAGAAGGTGCCCGAGAACACCAGGACGTCCACCTGCTTCATCGTCCCTAACAGCAGGGATATCCATACATCGCGGGGGACGCTGGCCCGGTTCGGGTAGGTGTCGACGATTTCGGACTGGGTGGCCCCGAACCGCGAGGTCTTCTGGTCGGCGTCCGGCCACAGGTAAGTCTCGTCCACGCGCAGTAAGTTGGCGACAGTCCAGCGGTGTCGGCGGTGGGGAACCCGGCCGCCGATCCAGCGACTGGCCGTCTTGGGATCGACGGCGCAGGCTTCCGCCATCTCTTCTACATCCAGCCCGCGTTGTACGAGTGCGGAGCGCAGTCGCTCATTCACTCAGGTAAGACAACCGGACCGCTTGGCCTGCCGCAAGACCATCTTCCGACATCCCGGTGGAGCGGCGGGACCTGCACGTCTGCATACCCTGGCCGTGTGCCACTCATCGTGCTCTGGGATATCGACCACACGCTCATCGAGAACTCCGGTGTCAGCAAAGAGATCTACGCGGCGGCCTTCGCCGCAGCCACCGGCCGCGCCCCCGTCCGCCCGGCCCGTACGGAAGGCCGGACCGACCGCCTGATCCTCGCCGAGATGTTCCGGGATCACGGCATGCAACCGCCGCCGTGGGAGCAGATCCTGCCCACACTGGAAGCCGCGGGCGCCGGGCGTGAAACTGATCTTGCGCAACGCGGCCGTGCCCTTCCCGGTGTGCGCGAGGCGCTCGTAGCGGTCGCCGCAGAGCCCGGCATGGTCTCGTCCGTGCTGACCGGGAACATCGCGGCCAACGCCCGAGTGAAGCTCAGGGCCTTCGGCCTGGATTTGCTCCTGGACATGGAGTGCGGGGCGTACGGCGAGCACTCGGAGGACCGCGCTGCTCTGGTGAAGGTGGCCCGCGACCACATTCAGGAGGTCCATGGCCTTCCGCACGACACTCCCGTCGTGCTTATCGGCGACACCCCCCGCGATGTTCAGGCCGCTCTCGACTCCGATGCCCATGTCCTCGCCGTTGCTTCCGGGATCCACAGCGCCGAGGACCTGAGTGCGGCAGGGGCTTCCTTCGTCCTCCCTGACCTGCGTGGCATCTCCGCACTGCTGGACCATCTGCGGTCGCTGGCCCGCATCGTCGA
Organism: Streptomyces sp. NPDC002851; assembly: GCF_053591935.1. Classification (NCBI taxonomy): domain Bacteria; kingdom Bacillati; phylum Actinomycetota; class Actinomycetes; order Kitasatosporales; family Streptomycetaceae; genus Streptomyces; species Streptomyces sp. NPDC002851. The sequence continues at coordinate 236,618 of NZ_JBSFUT010000003.1, forward strand.
CTGAAATCGTCCCAGGACGTCCCGGAGAGATCCCGGGACGGCGTTCGTCGTCCTCGCGGATCGCGGCAGTCTCTGCGTGGCTTCGGCGGCTGGTTCCTCCACAGTCCGCCGGCGCACCCTCCCCTCCGGCGGACTGGACGGAGCACGCGCATGACGGCATTACTCAGTGGGCAGACCAGCGAGATCTCCACGCTCGAGGAGGTGGAACGGCTCGCGGCCCGGTACCGCGTCCCGGTCGAGGATGCGCTGCTCATCGCGGTCAACCTGTACGGCATCGACTCGGACATGCCGCGCCACCGGGCCCGCGTCCAGGTCCGCCTGGCGAGCGCCTCCTCAGTGCCCTGGCAGCTCATAGTGCCCCTGAACGCGTCCGCCTCCCCGTTCCAGCTGAAGGACGGGCAGTTGACGCTGGGGGAGGGGCTGGTCGGCACGGTTGAACGGATTGATGCGGACGAGGCGGTCGGCGGGTACTTCCGGGACGGCGGCGCGGCCCTCACGCTCAACCCGAACGCCCGCAGCCGCTGTGTGGGCTGCGCGTTCTGTCCCAACACCCTAGAGGCCGCAGCCGATCCGCGGCTCTCGGAAGAGCGGGATCTGCGGGAGCTGTTCGCGGCCCTGCGCCAGCAGCACCCGCGGCACGACCTGACAGAGCTTCGTGAAGTGACCGTCTCCACCGGATGCTTCGAGCGTGAATCGGCCGCCGTGCAGCATCTGCGGACCTTGCGGGCTGTGCTCGCCGAGCACGGCGTCGAAGCGCGTATCGGATTCCTGACCTCGGTCCTTGCGTCCAGGGAGGCTTTCGAAGAGCTCGCCGCTGACGTCACCCCCTTCGTCCTGCGGATGACCGCGGAGTGCTTCACCCGCCGGGACCTGCTGCTGAAGGCCAGCAAGGCGGCCCTCGTCGCCTCGGAGATGCCCGGGGTGCTCAGTCGGGCTCTGGCCGCCGGCCACGGCACTTCGTTCACCTACATCGTGGGGCTGGATGATCTCGAAGCACTGCACGCGGGTGTCGATGCGATCGCTCCGTACGTCACCGAATTCCCCAACTTCCAGGTCTACCAGGCTCATAACTCGGTCATGGCCGGTCTGCGCACTCCCGGAGCCCAGGACCTGGAGCACTACCTGCAGGCCCGCGTCGTGATCGAGGAGATCATGGGCCCCACGGGGCTGCGTCCGGCAGCGTGGGAGTGCTACCGGCCCCTGTGGTACTTCACCTTCGCCGGCGAACCCCTTACAGGTGTGCGATGACCGAGACTGCCGTCCTGGCCGATGCGCTGTGGCGGGCGACCGTCTATGCCTCGGTCTGCCAACTGCACCTTCGCGACAACGTCTTGCTCAGCCAGCCCCTGGCCGCCGAGCACGTGAAGGAGAGACCCTCCGGGCACTGGGGCACCGTGCCCGGCACCGCGTGGGCCCTGTCCCACGTCGTGCTCGCAGCTGGGCAATTGGACCGACGAGTGGACCTGGTGCCGCTCATCGGCGCCGGGCACGCGGGCGTCGTACAGCTCGCGGCTTCGTGGGTGACGGGTGAACTGGGCAAGGCGCGCTCCCTGTTCAGCACGGATGCGGAAGGGCTGCGTCTGCTGGCCCAGTCGTTTCCCGACGTGGACGACCTAGGGTCCGAAGTCACGCCAGCCCTGCCCGCAGGAGGGTTCCTCGGCGGGCGGCTCGGCGGGTGCCTGCCATTCGCGCAGGGCGCTGCGCTTGACGCCCCCGGCCGCGTCGTCGTCCCCATCATCGGTGACGGGGAGTGCGAGACTCCGACGACCGCCGCCAGCTGGCTGGGCCAGACTGCCCTTGACGGCGCTTCGGTTCTGCCCATCGTGCACGTCAACGGCTTCCGCATGGGCGACCGGTCCCTCCTCGGCGCGATGAACGACAACGAGCTGCACGCCTACTTCAACGGCCTCGGCTGGGCCGTCAGGCTCGTCCAAGTCGTGACGGGCTCTCCGCAGGAGCACACCGACTTCCAGATGGCCCTGTGGGACGCCCTGGAAAGAACGCTGCTTGGGCGGCGTACCGTCCTGGTCCTGCGCTGTGTAAAGGGATGGGGCGGTCCCGCCTCGCTCGGAGACAGCGCCCTGCTGGGAACGCCTCGCCTACACAAGACACCCCTGGTCACCCCGCGCACGGACCCGGAGCAGCTCGCGCGACTGGGGTACTGGCTCGCTTCCTACCGGCCCGCGGACCTCTTCGATGCCGACGGGCGGGCCCGGGGAGTACTTGCGGAGGCCGTGGCCACATCCCGCTGGTGCTCCTTCCTGCCAGCGGAACGGCCGGACTCGGTGGAGAAGACCCTGGCCTACCAGGAGGCCGCCACGTTCAGTGAGGCGGTTACCGATGTCGTCACCAAGCACGCCTCGCGCGGGGACTTCCGGGTCTTCAGCCCGGACGAACTGTCCTCCAACCGGCTCCCTGACCTCGCCGATGAGCAATGGAGTCATGAACTACTCGCTGAAGAAGTCCTTTTGGAATGGCTCGCAGGCTGGACCGCCAGCGGACGACGCGGCGTAGTGGTCTCCTATGAAGGGTTCGCACCGCTATTTGCCAGCGGGTTGGTCAGTCACATCAAGCAGCGACGGATGGCCGGCGTGAGGAGCTTGCCCAGCCTCAACCTCCTCCTGACGTCCTATGGATGGCACAACGTCCCCAGTCACGGCGACCCGTCCCTGGCCACCACGCTCCTTGGCCTGCAGGTGCCCGCGGTGCGGGTGCTGACACCGGCCGACCCGACCAGGACTGCGGTCGCACTGGACGAGGCGTTCGACTCCGTCGGCAAGGTCAACCTCGTCGTGGCGGGCAAGCACACCCGTACCGCCTACCCCACAGCAACAATCGAGGAAGAGAGCCAGCGCGGCCTCGCCATCTGGCCGCACCTGAGCGACGACGGCGAACCTGACCTCGCGATCGTCACCGCCGGGGACATTCCGGCCGCTGTCGCAGCAGATGCGGTGGACCATGTCCGCGCACGCCATGGATGCCGCATCCGCGTGGTGAACCTGCTCGACCTGACCGTGCTCGGATCCCCCCGGGTGTGGGAACGCGGCCTCAGCGCCGGTGAGATCGACCAGTATCTCGGCACCCACTCGGCCGTCCTCATCCTCACCCTCGGCCACCCCGCAGCAGTCTGGGGCCTCCTGGCGGGCCGACTTCAGCGGCCCGTCGACATCATCGGCTGGCAGGAACCGCCCGGCCCTCTGCCACAGCGATTCCTCGCCCACGCCCTCAGCATGGACCGTGCAGGCGTGGAGCGGGCCGCCGGCCATTTGTTGGGGTCGCGCGAGGTCGTCCGATGACCCTGCCCCCCATCGAGCACATGGAGATCACCGAAGTCCACAAGGGCGTTGCCCTAGGCGACGACGCGGTCTTCATCATGGTCCACAGCGCCGGGACAGTCGGCAGCTACGGCCCGGTCAGCGAGCGCATCGGCACCTATGCGAGGGACACGCTGGCGTCCGCCGTGCGGGGTGCCGACACCACCGATCACAACGGACTGCTGGACCGGCTGCGCACGGCGGCCCGCACGGCCCCATCCGACAGCGCATCGTGGGCCGTCGGCGCAGTTGACTGCGCGGCCTGGGACCTCCACGGGCATCTCGCTGGCCGCTCCGTCGCCGCCCTCCTGGCCACACCTACCCCGCAGCTTTCCGCGGCCGCCTACGCCTCGTGGCTTTCCCAAGATCTCTCCACCATCGACGACTTGGGCATGCTGCACAGGGTTGCGACGGACGCCTGGAGCTTCACCAAGTGGGGGCTACGGCGAGCGCCGGGAGACTCCTCCAGTGAGGCCGCGGAGCGAATGGCACGGGCTGTGGAGCGATCCGCCCAAGCCCTCGGCACCGCTCTCGCTGTCGACGCGGTCGGCACCTGGACGCCCTCCGTGGCCATGGCCTTCGCGCGGAGCGTGGACACCGCCGGCCTGCTCTGGCTGGAGGACCCGCTGCCGCACCACGACCTGGACACCTACCAACTCCTTGCGGCCACCCGACTGCCCCTGGCCGTCGGCGAGCGGGCGCACTGCGACGAGGATCCCGCCGGGCTCATCCAGCACGTCCGGCCCAGTGCCCTCACCCTGGATGTTGTCGGCTGCGGCGGACTGACCCGCGCGGTACAGATCCTCGGTGTAGCCCAATCCCAGGCCATTCCCATATACCCGCACGGCCGCTCGCTCGTTCCCGGTCTTCATCTCGCGGCAGCCTTCCCCGATGCCGTACCGGCCGTCGAGTACCGCCTCCAGTGGGAGCCACGGCGTCAACGCCTCTACGACACTCCCCTCCAGCCTGAGCACGGGCGCATCCCCCTGCCGGATGTCCCCGGACTCGGGACGACCCCGAGGAGCACACCATGTCCGTCACATCGATGAATGTTTCCGTCCATGGCACGGTCGCCCAAGGCGCGGACGGGCCGATGCTGGTGGTCTCCAGGCGGCTCGACGGACACGACACCTTCCTCAAGGGGAGCCTGAAGGTGGGAGAGGCAACGATCCCTGTGCGCATCCTGACTCTCGACGACGTCACGGTGCTGCGCCCGGCGGACCACGCTGCCATTCTCCCAATCGGAACGCAGTGGCACGGGACGCTCCACCTGCCGCACGGGCTGCGGCCGCGCACTGTGCCGCCAGACCTTGAGCAGAGAGCCGAACTCGAAGGGCGTTCCCTGGAGACGCTGGATGAGGCGGAACTGCGCTACGTCCTGACCTTCCTGTCCGAGTCCACGACCGCCGCCATCCGGCGGGCCCGTGTCGAAGCCATCGTCTCCGCGCTACCGATGAACCCAGGGAGCCTGGTGTGAGAAAGACCCCCATATTGCTGGTCACGGTTGATGTCGGCGGAACGCTCGGTAGCGCCGATGGCCCTGGCCTGGCGATGCTGCTGACCGAAGCATCTCCTCTGCCTGCGGAGCGCACGCGGGAGATCATGCGGGCCAGTCTCCACACTCAACCGGAGCTCACCGACGCTGTGGTGTCGGAGGTCTGCGCGGCCTTGGAGATATCGCCGGAAGTCTTTCCCAGCGATCTCTCCCCGGCCCCATTCCGCCTGTTTCCCGACACGGTGCAGGCGCTACGCCGCATCAACTCCGTGGCGACCGTGGTCACCCTGTCCAACGTCACGTGCGTTGACGCCGACACCGAGGGAATGCGCGACCTGCTCTCCCCCTGGGTGAGCGACTATTTCCCCTCCTGCCGCATCGGACACACGAAACCCGACCCTCGGGCCTTCCACGCTGTTGTCGACCACTTCGGTGTGGAGCCCGATCGCGTGATCCACGTCGGCGACGACTGGGCCTGCGACATCGTGGGCGCTGTCGATTCAGGTATCAGGCCCATCTGGATATCTCGTGGACGCCAAGTCCCCGAGCATTCCTTGGTCGTTGACCATGGAGTACTCGTCGCCACCGACCTGGCGGCGGCCGCCACACACATCCAACACCTCGCAACAGGGAGCCTCGTATGAGCCTCTTCACCGGAACCACCACCTACTACCGTCAGTTCCGCCCCGGCATCCCCGACGATGTGGCAGCGATCCTCGACCAGGCCGCACCAGCAGGACCCGATGGAGGTCGACGGCTCCTGGACGTCGGCACCGGAACCGGGCTGGTCGCCGAGGCGCTCCTGGATCGCTTCGACGACATCATCGCCATCGACAACGACGCCGACATGCTCGCCGCCGCGGAGTCGGCACTGCGGCCGAAACTGCCCGCAGGCTCCCACCTCTCGCTGGTGGAGAGCACGGCCGAGGACTTCACCCCACCCGCGGGCTGGCAGGCCGAACTCGTCACCATCTGCCGGGCGTTCCACTGGCTCGACCAAGCCACTGTGCTGAACCTTCTGGACCGGCAGGTCGCCCCGGACGGCGTGGTCGCGATCTTCGGGGACAACAGCTTCTGGGCAGCGGGCAGCGACTGGAAGGAAGCAGTCCGCGACGTCGTCAAGAGCTTCCTCGGCGAACAGCGACGCGCAGGATCCGGAACCTTCCAGCATCACAACCGCCCCTACAGCGAGATCATGGAAGAGTCGCCCTTCAACGAGGTCGAGGAAGTCCGCGTACCGGTCGAACGCACCTGGAACGCCGCGAGCATCCTCGGCTACCTCTACTCCACCTCCTTCGCCGCGCCCCACCTCTTCGGCGACCGGCTGAAGGAGTTCGAGACCGCAGTAAAGGACCGGCTGGCCGACTTCAGCGACGACGACACCTTCCCCGAGGAGAACGAATTCCTCATCCGCCTCGGACGGCGTGCCCACGATGCCGACTGACGGCGAGGAGCGGTCGTACGGAAAGCTGACCGCCCCGCAGGTCGCAGCGGACCTGAGCGAGCAGTCGATCATCTGCCTGCCCGTCGGATCGCAGGAGCAGCACGGTCCACATCTGCCCCTCAACACCGACACCGTCATCGCCGAACGCTTCGCCGCCCGCCTGGCCACGCACGTCGCGGAACGGCACGACCTGTGGGTTGTGCCGCCCGTGCCCTATGGGCTGTCCCCAGAGCATGCATGGGCACCCGGCACGATCACATTGACCATCCCGCTCTACGCCAGCCTGATCGAAGCCCTGGTGGGAGAGTACGTCCGCGCCACACCAGCACGAACGATCCTCATCGTCAACGGCCACGGCGGGAACAAGGGCGTCCTGGAAGCCCTCGTCCACCAACTCCAGCGAACGCACTCCGTGGCCACCTGTGTCATCAACCCCGGCTCCCTCGCGGCCGGACATCTCAAGGACGACGGCGAGTTCCCCGAGGTTCACGCCGGCATCCGGGAGACCTCCCTCATGCTCGCCCTCGCCCCGGACCACGTCCGGCTTGATCACCTGCCGAACGGGATCCTCCCCGCTTGCGGCCAGCGAGAGGAGATCCAGCGCCTCGTCTTCGGCCGGGGCGCGACCTGGCCCTGGTCCTCGGACGATCCCGCGATCTCCACACACGGCGTCATCGGCGGCGACCCACACCGGGCCACCGCTGAGCACGGCCAGATGCTCATCGACATCGCCCTGAACGCATGCACGGACGTCCTCGACCAACTCACCCGCGGACCGACTGACGTTCGGAGGATCCCCATGAGTCTCACGGCTGAAGAGAAGGCCGCCTTCAAACGGGACGGCGTCCTGATACGACGCGGACTGGTCGCCCCCGACCAGATCAAGCAGGCCGCCTCTCTCATCGACGAGTCGTACCGCAAAGAGATGACCCCCGACGACATACCCGCCTACTCCCGGCGCACCTTCGCCCCGGAGCTGGGCGGCAGTGCCGAACTGCTCGCGCTGTACACACAGACCGGCGCGGCCGACCTCGCCACCGACCTGCTCGGAGAGACCATCCCGGTCACCACCGCCCAGATCCAGATCCGCGTGCCCGAAGACGAATTCCCCGGCGTACAGCCGGAGAAAGCGATGCACGTCGACGGCGTCTCCTGCCCACACCTGGACCCGCAAGAACTGCGTACCTTCTCACTGATCGTCGGCGTCGCCTTGTCCGACATCAGCGACCCACGGTGCGGCGCCCTGCACTACCTGCCCGGCGGACACCTCACCATGGCCCGCTGGTTCGCCGACGAATGGTCGCTCGGCATGACGCACCAGGTCCCGCCCGAGATCGACCGCGAACGTGGCACCCCATTCCTCGGCCAGCCCGGGGACGTCCTCCTCATGCACCACCTCGTTCCCCACACCGTCGCCCAGAACCTGATGCCGTTCCCAAGGGTGATGGCGTACTTCCGCATCTCCCACCCCGACCACGCGAGCCGTCGGCTTGACGCCCTCCGTGACCCCTGGCTCGACTACCCGCCCCTGGCCGAAATCCCCTCCGCCCTGACCTACCAGGAGTAGCACCATGCGCATCGTCCGCCCTGGCGAACTCGACTCCGCGGCCCGCGCCATCGAGGCCGGAGAGCTGGTCATCGTCCCTACCGCCCGCTGGTACATGATCTGCGCCGACGCAAGCAACGCCGACGCATCCGGCAGCATCTTCAAGGGCAAGAGGCGCCCCAGCGGCAAGTCCCTCGCCTACGTCGCCCCCTCCCTCGCTGTCTGCGAGCAGCACTTCCAACTCGGCTCTGAGGCAAGGAAACTCGCAGAGATGTTCTGGCCCGGTGACCTCGCGCTGCTCCTGCCGTGGCGGAACCCGGAAGACGCAGCCTGGCATACCGCAGTCGGCTCCCCGGCGCTCACCACGATTGCACCCGGAGTCCTCGGCGAACTGGCGTCAAGAGCGCAGGTGCCAGTCGCCGCGACAACTGCCAACATCTCCGGCGATGCAGGCCCGGACGACCCCGGCCCCGCCGTGACTCTTGAGGAGGTCCATGCCTTCCTCGCCGCATCTGGCCTCACGGTCTCCGTCATCGTCGACGGCGGCGTATGCCCTGCCGCCAACCACATGACGATCGTGGACTGCTTCACTCCAGAGGCGAAGCTTGTGCGTACCGGTCTTGTCCACCAACGGGCCGTCACCGCGGCCCTCGGGCGGGACGTCCGGGCCTCGTGACCCAGATGCGTTGGTCACCTGAAGGCGGTTACCCGTGGAAGGAATCTTGATTGAACCGACGATGGTCAGCCCGGCCGCATCGGCGGCCGTCATGCTGCTCAGCATGACGGCGCCGCTGGTAACGGTCCGCGGTGGTTGGCCGATCCGGCAGAGCGGCGGGTTACGGCAGGTTACGGGCGTAACCGTAACCGCGTAAGCGAAGACGCCCCGCAACGCCCCCTGTGTCGGGGACGAGGCGCCGCGGGGAGCGGGCGTTCAGACTGTTGACGTCCTGCGGCCCAGGGTCGTGAGGTGGTGCCGCACGGGCTTGGCCAGTGCCGCGTAGAAGGGTGTTCGGTCGGCGGCCTGGAGTACCTGGGCGCATACCGTCAGCTCGGCGACACGTACTGCGGGGTCGTCCAGGATGGGAGCGAGGGTCTGGCGGACGCGGGCGGCGGTGTCCGGGGCGCGGAGGGCGTAGGTGTGGAGGAGGGCGGCGTCGAATCCGACGGGGGCGGTGCCCCAGCCTTCCCAGTCGAGGATCAGGAACTCGGGGCCGGTGAGGTTGGCCCAGTGGAAATCGCCGTGTGTGGTGGACCACTTGATGGTGTCGACGGTATGGCCGGTGAATTCGGGGACGGCTCGGCGGATGTACTCCTCGCGTACGGCGACGCGGTCGGTGGTCACTGCGGCCAGGGCGGTGAGGACCCGGCCGAGGTCGTTCCACCAGGACTCGGGAAGGTCGGGGTCGGCGTCGAGGACGGGGCTTGGGGACACGACGGCGAGCGGCGTGTATGCGTACAGCTCGGCTCGGTAGGACCAGCCCTGTCCGCTCCAGTCGTGGAGGTGGTGGAGAGGTGGGCGGGGAACGGCCGACGGGAGGGCGTGGTGGGCGGTGCTGGGGCCTTCCCATAGCTTGCCCCGGCGCGGTCTTCGGCCTCGCTGACGAGACGTAGCCAGCCGTCTCCGCTGGGGGTGGTGACGGGACCGGAGAGGGTGCGGCCCTGGTAGCCCCAGATCGGATCTGGGGCTGTGTCGTGCACGTCGAGGGCGGCGCAGGCGGTTTGCCGGGCGGTGCGCATGCGGGCTGCGGTGGGGTCGTCAGGTACGGAGAACATCGATCACCTTCCGGACGGTCGAAGACGGCAGCGGGGGCAGCACGAGCGCCTGCGCGGCGGCGTCCCAGTGTGCCGGGTTGCTCGTGCCGAGGAGAACCCGCGTCACCCCTGGGGTGGAGGCGACGGCCCGGAGAGCGGCGGCGGGGGAGAGGCCGGGGTCGATCAGGTCGGCGAGTTCGGCCGTGATCATGCCGGGCAGTGCGCCGCCGTGCAGCGGGGAGGATACGAAGGTGTCGGGGCCGGCTCGCTGGCCACGGTCCGGGGCGGAGGTGGTGACCGACGGGGTACGGGGGCGGACTCGGACCCGTCCCCCGCCGGAGTCACGAGCGGGTGCCGCAGCGGCAGGCGTACGGCCCGGCGCGGTGCACGGACTAGCCGACGGTCACGGTCACGGATTCTTCTGGCTCGGTATCGGGCCGCTCTATGCCAACCTGGGCTCCGTGCGACTCCATGACGGCCGGGCCGACAATCCACGCCGGTGGTAAGGCGCCGAGTAGGCCGAGGAACGCAACGGCGCGTCCTGTGTGGTCCGGAGCGGCATGGCGGCCTTTCACTTGATCTCGCCCTCCGGCATCTGCAACGGGCCCCAGGAGAACCACACTTGGGTACCGTGCTGCTTGAGCCACACGACCTCCGGATACTGCTGCTCGTGCTGCAGGGAGATCATGTCCGGCCACCTGGTGACGACGACCTGGGCCAGGCCCTGCTCCGCCAGATCCCGAACCCTCTGCCAGCCCTCACGACTCTTCGGGTCCAGGTAGTTGCCACCGTGGGCTTCGACGACGGTCTCGATCACGTTCAGGTCGCGGGCCTTCGCGAACTCGCGGCTCTCCTCGACCGCACGCTCCCTCGCCAGCTCGTGCGCGCCCTGTTCCGTGCAGATGTAGAGCACTGCGGCACGGTCGGTGGTCGTCGTGGTCGATGTCTCCTGGTTGGTGCTGGTCGTGTTCATCGTCGGCCTCGTGGTCGTGGACGTGGGGGTGTCCACCCATCCCTCACGGGGGTCAGGGACGGGTAGACGTGCGCAGTCAACTCCCGTACGCCCAGGGGCAGTAACCAGACGATGTGGGCCCCATGAGGGGTACACATGAAGGGGGTAGTGGGTACGCTCCGTGCGGGAAGCATCACTGACATGCCATCAACATCGCCGGGGGATTGGGATGCAGCACCCGCCGTCACCGGCCGCACTGAATGCGGACCTGATAGCCGATCCGAGGATTCAACGGGCCCTGCGTGACCGCGACTTCGGCCAGGTCTTCTCCCTCGCCCACGAGATCGGGAACATCAGCTACAACCGCCTCGGCGCGGCCGTCGACATCCGCCCCGAACGCGTCGCGAAGATCGCCCGTGGCGAAGGAGCCGTCACGAGCCTCGCCGCAATCGAGCGGATCGCTGACGGACTTCGCATTCCGGGGCGACGTTTGGGCCTCGCTGAGAGACCCTGGGAAGAACCAACCTCGGCACGCGTCCCGGAGCGACCCCATGAAGGAGACGACATGAAGCGTCGTGCGCTGGTGCGCGGCGCCCTGGCAGCCGGCCTGACCGGAACCGGCGCCGCAGCACTCATCGATGCCCGCCATCACCTAGACGTGGCGCTGGCCGACCATGCCACCGCCGATCTCTCCTACTGGGAGTCGACCGCCGAACGCTACGGCTACGGCTACAACGGCCACGCCCCGGCCGAAGTCCTCTCCGACCTCCTAGCCGATGTCACCTCCATGGACCCGCTGTTCACCGCACCGCAGACTGTGAAGGCCCGCGCCCGCCTGTGCCGGGTCACGGCACAGATGGCCGGGATGACCGCGATCGTCCTGCACGACCTGGGCAACCACCGCGAAGCTCACGGCTGGTTCCACACCGCAGGCCGGGCGGCCGAAGAATCCGGGGACACCGGCCTGCATGCGTGGGTGCTGGCCCGCGAGGCCATGGTGCCGCTGAACTTCGGCGCCCCGGCCGCGGCCGCGGACCTCGCCGAACGCGCCCGAAACAAGGCCGGATCACAGCCGTCCGCCGCCGCAGCACTCGCCTCCGCCGTGGCCGCCCGCGCGTACGCCGCCCACGGGAACCGTGACAAGGCCCTCGCCGCGGTCGCCGACGTCGAGAAGCTGATGGACCGTCTCACTCCCCAACAGGCCGCCGACACCTGGACCGGATACCCGGAGCAGAAGCACCATGTCCACCTCAGCCAGGCCCTCACACTGCTCGGAGAGACGGATCGGGCCCACGCCACCCAGACACGGGCCATGGAACTCTCCCGGTCGCCGTCCCTGATGACCCGGGCCTTGATCACCATCGACCGGGCGTCCTGCCTTGCCCACGACGGAGAACCGAGGGAAGCGGCGCGGATCGCCTCTCAGGCGTATGGGGAGCTGCCCTCCTCATACCGGAGCGGCCTGACCCGCACACGCACTCTGGGCCTGTACCGCACCCTCCGAGGAGAACCCGGCGCCGACCAGCTCAAAGACGCCCTCGACCGCGCAGTTTGACCGTTTCGGTGTGGGAAACGAGACAGCAGTTAAGCGCCGCCTACGCTGCTGGTAGCCCGTCAACTCCGGGAACGTACGGCCCGCCGACCGACGCCGACGGGCCGTACACGTACCCGGCAGCTAACGGCGGTTCTCCCACGCCTCACGCGCTCGCACCACTTGGTCGGCTGCCCATGGCGGAGGAACCGTAGCCGCGACCGCGGCCACCAGATCGCCCAACAGATTCACCCTGCGGGGACACGGTCAGTGCCGCGATAACGGCCGTCCGTCACACGCGCTGAGCCGAAACGATGACCGCCGTTTCGGCAAAGAAGAACTGCCCTTGAGTAGCGGCCTGTCGGATGGCGGAGTACCACTCGTCGATCTCGGCCAGAGCAATGAGGCCGTTCCCTCGCCTAGCTGTCGCCTGCAGGCCGCCCCGGATGTCCTCGACCCGTCGGCCAGCATGACCATCCAAGGTCGTTGATGAGGTAACCAGAGTTGCCACGTGCGTCCGAGCCAGCGGTGAAGCAGCCACCATCCCGGGCAGCTTGCGGCCAATCCGGCCATCCGAATTGTCCATCCACGGCGAAGCATCGTCGGCGAACGCGTGGCAGATCCTCCGGTCGAGTTCGACTGGAGCACCCGAGATGACGAGGGCGTCGAAGTCCGAATGGGACAGCACCGCTCGACCGCCTGGTCGTAGGACCCGCCATATCTCCTTGAGCAGCGATGCCGCATCCGGCAGGCACTCGAGCAGATTGGACGAGACGACAGCGTCGACGCTCTCGTCCTCAAGGGGGAGCTGCTCGCGCAAGTCCACAGAAGACAACTCCACGACACCAGCATGGTCTTGCAGCCGCGCCCGCGCCCTTTCCAGGGCCTGCTCCGAGCGATCGATTCCCACGAGTGACGCCGTGGGGAAGCGCCTGCTGAAGGCCAGCAGGGCGGGGCCAGCTCCACAACCCAGATCAACTAGTCGTCCTCCGACTGGGAGTTCGGCTAGCTCGATGAACCGGTCATGCAGAGTCTCGTTTGCCGTCACCATGCGGGCCTCTCCTCGTGGCAGGGCATGAGCGCGTCAGGGTGATGCACACCGTAGGCTGCGGCCAGGTTCGCGGGCCTCTGGTTATTGACCTCGGCTCCCAGAACTCAGTTTCATCGTCCGTTCGGGCTTGCCATCCTGGGGCGATGGACGAGCCTGCGGAGATCCTCGAGTACAACTCCGTCAAGCTGCGGCGCTGGCGGCTTAAAGATGCCGAAGTGGTGTACCGGATCGTGAACGAGTCGCTCGAACACCTCCGGCCCTGGATGCCGTGGGTAACTGAGCACAGCAGGGAGCGCAGCGCGGAGTTCGCCGCCCGATGCGAGCAGAAGTGGGCTTCGGGTAGCGGCTACACGTACGCAATCACCTTGGGAGCGGATCCGGTTGGCAGTTGCGGACTGGTCCGCCGCCCCGATGTTGGAAGCGTTGAGATCGGCTACTGGGTGCACCCCGACTACACCGGTCGGGGAGTGGCCACCTCGGCGGCAGCTGCTCTCACGGTGCAGGGCTTCGATCTCTCAGGCGTCGGCTGTGTGGAGATCGTCCACGATGAGGCCAATGGTGCGAGTGGTGCCATCCCGAAGACACTCGGGTTCGCTCAGGTTGAGACACGGCCGGCAACTGTTCCTCGCGCGCCGTCAGATTCCGGACTCGATGTCATCTGGCGGATGGAGCGGCCTGAATTCCTGCTGCGACGTTGGTAGCGGGGGTGCGTGAAGATCGTTCTCCCGGCCCGTCTACCGGCGCGGGCGGGCAACGAGCTGCACGGTGGTCAGCAGCCTCGCACCGCTTATCTGCGCATCCGGCGCAACCTCGTCGTCAAGCTGCGCAAGCTGACGCTCGAGGGCTGTCACATTGGCGGAGTTGTCGATAGTGGCAACGCCGTTGACGGTGACCTTCAACGGCTCGGCCACCAGCCCTGCGATCCGCTCCCGGAGTACCTCGGCGGCGACAGCTCGGGCCGATTGAAGCCGCCCGTAGCGAGCGGCGATGTCTGAGAGGTCTATCTCGGAGCCGAGATGACCTTGCAGCCAGTGAAGGATCTCGTCGTTCACGGCACTCCCGATCGTTGAATGGCGGGGAGGAGCCCATGCTCCTCCCCGCCACGCGGTCTACTTCTGGGCGGGCTTCGCTCTGCGGGGTGTCTTGGGCTCCGTCTCAGTACCCGGAGGCTGCCCGTCCTGCCAGCACCGCGGATTCGTGATCTGCGCAGCGACCGCCGGGTCCGTCACCTCAGTGCCGGCGAGCAGCACGAGGGGAACGCGGTCGCCCGGGTCAATGACATGGACGGTGGCCGCGAGGACCCCGAGGGCCTTCTTATCTGCACTCACAGGACCGTGGCCGTGATGTGGCAGTCCGGCGAGTACAGGACGGGCATTGCTGCCGCCGCACCCTTGGTCCAGATCTGAACCGGATCGTCCTGCACATCGCGGGTGATGACGATGCCGGGCGCGTCCTCACGCTCAATGTACGGATTCGCGCCTCGCGACAGGGCCAGCGACTCAGTGGTGGTGCCGTACTGGGTCTGACCCCACTTCGCCCGGTCCGGAGGCAGCATGATCCAACGGTCCTCCGGTAGCACGCGCTTGGACACGTCGTCCTGCCATACCTGGGCCTTGTAGAGCGTGACCGGCGGCAGTCCGTAGTTTCCGCGTACCGAGTTGACTTGCTGCGGATTCAGCGATGCCGTCGGTGTCTGGCCACCTGCCGGGGTGCCGTAGTACGCGGCCCTGTACGCGCCATTGGAGGCGAGGTGCGACCAGGCCTTGCGGGAGGTGAGGACCATCTCCGGGGCGGGGGCGCCGATGGAGTCGAGATAGTCGATCCACCGCAGCTCGTCCGCGATCGGATCCGCCTCCGGGTCAGACCAGGGCGTCGGTGCGGACGGCATGTTCGCGGCCGGCACCCCGTAGTCGACCTCGACCGTCAGACCGTTTTCACCGGCCAGGCTGAACTTGCCGTCCAACAGGACATCACCGGCGGCCAGTTCGAGGCGGGAGCGGATCGCTTCGACGTGGCGCTCCACGTCGTCGTAGAGCAGCTCGATCAGCCGGTCTTCATCGGCACCGCGGGAAGCGTCGAGGAGGAGCTGCTCCATCTCGCCGACAAGGAGCTTCTGGCCGAGCGCGGGCAGCGTGCCCTCGGTCTGCGTGGACTCGGCCTGCCGCTTCGCGAACGGCACACTCGTGTCGTACGCCCGGTAGGAGGCGGCGTTCACGCGCCGCTTGTTCTGCCGCACGCGCCACTTCACGTCCTGCACCTTGGTCTCGGCGAACACCGCCTCGGTGAGCAGGAAGTCGGCGGGGGTCGGCATCGTGCGCGCGTAGACCGTGAGGTCCGCGACGGACACGTTCTCCAACAGGTCGGCGACGCTCATGCGCTCACCGCCCCGATAAAGCGGATCTGCGCCCCGGTCGGGTTCGGTGCGATCTTGGCCGGGTCAAGACCGCCGGGGATCTTCGCTGTGTTCACGGTGCCGTGCCAGAACAGCGCCGCCGGGACCTTGGTGACGCCGGGCGTGAACGGCGCCTCCGCGTACACGAGGCCAGCGAAGACCTCACGGCCGTCCTTCGCCTCCGGGTCGTACGCCCCGTACAGGCCGGAGGCGGTGATGCGGCCGACCGGGACACCGGAGCGGACGTAGCCGTGCGGCTGTGCTGCGGTCGGGTCGACGTAATGGGAGTTCTTGGTGAGCTTGCTCAGGTCGAGGGTGATGGTTTCCGTGGAGTCCGTGCCGTGCCGGGAGGCGAGCCAGTCCCGGTGCGCGGTGAGCTCCACGGAGGTGGTGTACGGCTGGATGCTCAAGCCGCTTCCTCCAGGTGATGCAGGGTACGGTCGCGCACTCACCGGGGTGGCGGCGCGGTCCACGAGGAGGAAGCGGGGCGTGGTCCCCAAGATCCCGAAGGGGTCGGAGGGTCTGGCTATTCGGCGGGGAGCAGGCCGCGGCGTCGGGCCATCTCCAGACCGCCAGCACCAGGCTTGCGCTCGATGTTCCTGGGCCGCGGTGGCGGCACCGACGCAGGAGCGCCACCAGGCGCAGCCGGGTTCGGGTGAGTGGGCTGGGCGAACAGCTCGGGCCGTCGGTCCTTCAGCTCCTGAACGGCCTCATCGAATGCGGTCTCGTCCGCGTCGTCGGCAACGCGCAGGAGAGCCACGGCGTCGTCGAGGTCGCGGCCGGTCGCTCCGGCGCTGGCGAGCAGCGCACGGCGCGTCGCCTCCCGCTCGCGCGCGACGGCCGCGCTCTCGCGGGCCAGGGCGGCTTGCTCCCGATCGGCCAGTGCCTGCTCGCGGCGCTCTGCCTCGGTGAGCTGCTCCTGCTCAGCTTGGCGGACGCTGGCGATGAACTCTTCCAGCGCGGAGGCACTGGAGAAGCCCAGCTTGTCGACCAGACTCCGGACTGCTGCCCGGCCGCCCTGGTCCTTCTCCCTGGCCATGAGGGTACTCAGGTGCTTCTGGCTGAGGCTGACGGTCGCCTCGTCACGGTTCGAGTCGTCCTCCGGCGAGGCGCCGAGTACCGGGTGGATCGGGCGGCCATCGCTGCGGTGACCAAGCACGGCGGACGGTGCGGGCAGGCTGCGAGTCCTCAAGAGTGCTCCCAAACGGCCCCGCGCCAACCACGAGTTTACGTAACGGGAGCGGAGACGTGTCCGCCTGGCCTGCTGCTCCGAACGGGCATCATTCTTCGTCGAAGCTCAGTTGGTTGGAGGCAAGCTTTAGGGTCTTGCCCTGCTCGATCTGTTCCACTCCGCGTTGAACATCGGCTGACGTATACCCATCCATGAACCGAACTGCTGACAGCGCAGCGTAAGAAGGGTCTAGTTCAAACGACAGCCATTTGCGTCCGAGGTTCTCAGCAACAAGTCCCGTTGAATTCGAGCCACTGAAGAAGTCCACGACAAGATCCCCCGGGTCTGTCAGCATCTCGATGAAGAATTCCGGCAGTTTTAGGGGGAATCGGGCCGGGTGTCCCGAACGCTTTATTGCTTTCACGGCCCGGAGGTATGCGTCGTTTGATTGGCTATTTGAGATGCTGAGAAGATTAGAGGGGAGGGCGCCGCCGTTGTCCACTCCGAAGGCCTTTCCGATGTTGTGTTCGGAAGGGCGCTCCTTAGGCCGGTAGTAACCGGATGGATTCTTGAGCAGCCGTTGCATCGACTCTGAGTATGGAACGCGGACGCGGCTGGTGTCTGCTTTCGGGAACTCGTTCTTCGAAAGCCACCAGACGGTGTTTACTGCATCCTTCGCGCGGATTTTTCGCTTGTTTACCCACTCGATTGGCGACGGAAGCTTGGATTTATTATACCAATAGAATTCTTCGGCCAGGAAGTATCCCAGCTTATCGACGAACGCGAGGAGGGCGCGAAATTGATGCAATGAACGAACGGGTGCACCTGCTTGATAGGCGCCACCGATGTCAATTACGAGACTGCCTTCCGGCTTCAATGCGTCCTTAGCGAGTTTAGCGAACTTGACGAGCCAGTCGACGTAGTTTTCCTGGTCCGTGTTCCCGTACGCCTTCTTGCGCAAGAGAGGGAAGGGGGGGCTTGTGATGAACAGGTCAACACTGTCGGCAGGCAGCTCGCCGAGCAGCTCGAGGCTGTCACCGGCAAGCTGCGTGCCCAAGTCGGTGGTGTAGCACCTGCGACCGGATCGTAGGGAATCAAGTACGTCCTGCATGTAGCGCCCCTCCGCGTCCGATCGATGCGAGAGCACTATAGCGGGCCAGGAGGGCCCCTGAGAGCCGCGGGATGCCTTCCGAGCAGCGAAAACCGCCTGAGCCAGGGGGAATGTCAGTGCCGTCTGAGAGTGTGTACTTCGTTCACAGCGAACAGTAGGGTGCCCGGACGAGGGGGAGGGTGTGGGAACGACGACGCCGGACTGGCTGGTGCTGCCAGAGGATCAGTTCCAGGAGGGGTACCCCCCTACACGGAAGTCCAGCAGTGGGTACCTTCACCGCGTCCTGGTCCGCGCCCTGCGCGAGTCTGTGGCCACGGTGCCGGGAGACGGAGAGCTGAAGCGGAAGCCCCTCGTGCTCGAGCTCAAGTCGCCCCTGCCGCCGCGGCTTCGCTTCTACCTCTACCAGGCGACCCAGCATCCCTCGGAGCGGCAGCAGGGTACGTACAAGATCCAATTGACGAGCGGCCTCCCTGCAGGAGGAACGCAGCCGGCGCGTAGATCCGTCCCGCGACAGGGGCCGAAGCCGCGTCTCTACTTCGACCGCGCCGAAAATGTCCGCCCTATCGTCATGGGCTATGTCCCGGGTTGGAATCTGTTTATCCTCTGGGATGCAGACATGCATGATCTGGGAGAGGGGTTCGGCTACGGGAAGAGTTGCCAAGTGCGCCCCGAGATTGTCGGAAAAGCTTTGGCTAGGGGGATGGCTCAGGGGAATCGCAATCTCCACGCTGGTCTGGTGGAGAAAATTGTCGTCACTCGCCCTCGACGGCTTGCCGAAGCCCTGAAGCTACGGATTCGGTTGAGTAACGACTCTATGGCTGAAGGGCTCTTCTGATGCTTAGAGATCTGGGAACTCTACGAACCGAGTACACAAGTGACACGGACGACATAGCCAAAGAATTCTATAACCCATGCTTGCGTGAGTCCAGCACTTACGACAGAATCACTGGTTTCTTCAGCTCGACGGTGTTCCATCTCGTCCAGTCCGGCCTCGCAAACTTCTTCATGGAACGGGCGGGAGCGATGCGAATCATCTGCTCCCCGCGATTGAGCAGTACCGATGCCGACAGCTTGATGTATGGATATGCTGCGCGGGATGACGCGGAGCTTGTCGCTACTCTTCGCGGCGAACTAACTCAGCTTCTGGGTTCATCGCGTGCTGACACCACTCGCCTACTCGCGGCGCTCATCGCTTCCGGCCGGCTAGATGTCAAGTTGGCAAGAGTCGCCCACAGTTCCTCAATCGACAGCAAACGCATGTTTCACGACAAGGTGGGGCTATTCTCGGATGATTCTGGCGACGCGGTTGGTTTTCGTGGCTCGCTGAATGAGAGCTACCTCGGCCTTGCGCCCGACGGCAACGTTGAGTCGATCGACGTCTGGCCATCCTGGGAAGGAGGCCGTGATGCCCTGCGTGTGAGCCATGCCGCCGCTCGTTTCGATAGGATTTGGGAGGGAGTTGTCCCAGGGGTCAGCGTTATCGGCCTGCCAGCCGAGATCAAGCAGGAACTCGAGCGCGTGGCAGAGGATACCGACCTTGAGGCTTTGCTGCGCGACCTCGCTCGCGGCCGCACGAACCGGGCCACGGATGCTGAGTTTTCACTCGGCGGCATCCGGCTCCGTGATCATCAGTGCAACGCAATCCGCGCATGGGAAGCGAACGACCATCGCGGGCTGCTGACGCATGCGACTGGTTCAGGCAAGACGATCACCGGACTTTATGCCGCTCGTACAGCCATGGCGCAAGGGCTGACACCGCTGATCTTGGTTCCCTCGAAGCTGCTGCTGGAGCAGTGGGCGGAGCAAGTCCGGGACTTGCTCGGTGCCCGGGTGCAACTTGTTGGTGGTGGCCACGATCAATGGAGCCGCGGCGGTGCCCTCCGCGCGTCAGTCGAGTCAGGGCGAAAGTACGTTGTGATCGCTGTTCTCAACAGCGCAGCGCAGCCGGCCTTTCGGGCGCAGCTGCGCCCGATGGTTAAGAAGCTGTTCACCGTTGCGGATGAGGCCCATCGCCTTGGCAGCTCCGAGTTCCGAATCATTTTGGACTGGCTCGCCACTCCATGGCGTCTTGGCCTCAGTGCCACACCAGAGCGAGCAAATGACCCAGAAGGCACCGACGCGATCTTCTCCTATTTCGGAGGGATCGTTCACCGCTACACGCTTAAGGACGCGCTCGATGACGGTGTCCTGGCGCCGTACGTCTACCACCCATCCTGGGTCGGCCTGTCTGATGATGAGCAGGAGCGTTGGGATCAGCTCACACGGGAGATCAGCCGGCGATACGCCATCTCGCGGGCACCCGGAGCAAAGCCGCAGACCCGTGAACAACTACGTCGTAAGCTGATTGAACGTGCCCGTATTTCTAAAGGTGCATCCGGCAAGATCGCCAAAGCTGTCAAACTGGTCTCGCAGCACTATCAGCCTGAATCAAAACAGAAATGGCTGATCTACTGCGACAGCCAGGATCAGATGAGCTTGGTACGGGAAGCTCTTGCCGATCGAGGAATCCGGTCCTGGGAATATCACAGCCAGATGGCGGGTGACCCTGGAGCCACACTGAAGCTATTTGATGTGAGTGGCGGCATCGTGGTCGCAATCAAATGCCTCGATGAAGGTGTCGATATACCCTCTGCCACTCATGCGTTGGTTCTGGCGAGCTCGCGTAATCCGCGGGAGTTCATTCAGCGGCGAGGAAGGATCCTCCGTCGCTCACCCACCAAGACATTGGCGACGCTAATCGATGTCCTCGTCCTTCCTGACACAGTGGAGCGAGGCGACCCAACCTGGCCTCTAGTCTTTGGCGAACTCTCGCGTGCATACGAGTTCGCGGGATGGGCGATCGGACAGGGTGCTGTATCAGCCCTGGAGGAGAAGTGGATCTCAATGGGGCTGCCGCTCGCGCAACTGGATGAGTTCCGGGCCGAGGGTATCGAAGGTGATGAAGAGAATAACGAAGGGGCTTCAGATGCCTGACCAGAGCAGCGAAACAGCAGATCTGTTTGCAACCGTTGAGGAGATCCGTAAGAAACGGTACTCCTACCTCGACCCAGAGCTAGTGAACGAGATCCTCGAAGTTCAGCGCAAGTTCACCGAGGACAGGGCAGAGGGCAGGAAGCGCACGGAGCAGATCATTAATCGCTGGGCCGCTCAGCAGGCGCCGAAGGGAGAGGGCTAATTCTTACTCTCGATCGTATCGTCGTTGAAAACTTCGGCCCCTACCGGGGGAGGCAGGAGGTCGAGTTCAGCCGCGAACGCGGTGTCTACCTCTTCTATGGATCCAACACCCGGGGTAAAACGACATTCCATAACGCCTTCCGTTATGCGCTATATGGAGAAATCCGTGGGCGGCGAAGCCTGGAAGACCCAGCCTTGTTGGCGAACACAGACGCTCGCAAGCTCGATGGCTACGGCTCCTTCAAGGTGACGCTGGAGTTTAACCACGAGGGAACGCCATATCGGCTCATCCGGCGTTACGACGAACAGCAGGATCCGACTGAAATCGCCCTCCTAGAGCGCGACGGTGTCCCCCTGTCCCAGGACGACTCTGAAAAGACCCTGCAGAGCATCGCGCCCAAGTCTGTAAGCCAGTTCTTCTTGTTCGACGGCGAGCAGCTCCGCAAGTACGAAGATCTGCTCGACGAGGATAGTGAGGACGGCGCCGCCCTTGAGGAGGCCATCGAACGCGTCCTGGGACTCCCGATCGTCGACAACGCCAAAGCTGATATGTCTGCCGTTCAGCAGGCTGTCGGCAAGCAGTTGGCGGCCCAGTACGCAGCGCACACCGAGACTAAGCGCATGGCCGTAGCCCTCAACGAGGCTCAAGATATGCGCGACAATCTCCAGGCGAACTGCAATGAGATTGTCGAGCGGATCGATACAGCCAAGAATAGGATCGAAGAGGTCGATTCCCGGCTCCGCGAGTTCAGCAAGGGTGAACGACTGCTCGGGCTTCTGGATGGGTTGAAGGATAAGGCGGCTGACGGGCGGCGTCGTGAAGAGGAGGCAGTTCTAGCCCTGAGCGAGTTGTCAGGTGACCTCTGGAAGGCGGTCTTGGCCCAGTCCGCCACTGAGCGCCTCATCGCAGTTGATGCTGAAATCACCGCCCTCGAAGCTGAAATGCGCCACGCCTCTGCGGCTGTGCGTGACTTGGCGCACCTCCGGGCGGAGTCTGACTGCCCGGTCTGCCGACAGGATGTTCCTGAACCGCTCCGAAGTGAGCTCATCACAGGACTTGAGCCCCACGCCTCGTCGTCGCATCAGGAGAACGTCGACGCCCGTCTGAGGCGAGTACGCGACAAGAGGAAAACCCTGCAGGCGCTTTCGCTGGAGAATGCAAGCCTCGTCGTGGAACGAGATCGCAACCTTCGCAAACTGCGCCTGGAGCTGCAGGAGTGCGATGAGGAGATCAAGGACCATGTGCAGCAGCTCAAGGCCTTTGGTGAGGACAAGCTACGCACCTTTACGCACGAGCGAAATGAGCTTCAAGGCAAGGTTCTGCGAGACGAAGACCGGCTCAAGGCGGCTCAAACAGATCTGGAAGAGCAGAAGTCGGAGATCGAAAAAATCAAGAGCAGGGCGCGACGGCTGGCTGTCCAGCCTGACGCAACATTGGATAGGAAGGACCAGGTTAGCCAGGCCCTAATCGCACTCTTCGGCGACGCCATCGATGCCTACCGCGCCAAGCTTCGCCGCAGAGTTGAGGAACGAGCGTCCGACATCTTTCGCGGGCTCAGCTCGGAGCCGGACTACAAGGGCTTGCGCATCACGGACCACTACGGGCTGGAGATCATTGACTCCGATGACGAGGTAGTGCGACGCTCGGCCGGCTACGAGCACCTGGTAGCACTTTCCTTGATCGCTGCCTTGCAGGACAGCGCGGCCGTACGAGGGCCAGTGATCATGGACTATCCGTTTGGCCGGCTGGATGCGGAGAACACCGCCAATGTTGTAGCGGGGCTCCCTCGTATGGCCAGGCAGGTCATTCTTCTGTCCTTCGACAGCGAATTCGACCGTCCTGCCGCGCTCCAGGCGCTCGGCAGCAACCTCGCAGCCGAGTACGAGCTCGAGCGCGTTGGCCCCAAGCACACCGTAATTAAGCCGCGGAGGACGATCTAGTGGCGGACCTCAAGAACATCGCACTCACCATCGAGGCCGCCCAGACGGCGGATGACCTCAAGCAACGGTTGGGTATCGCCGAGCAGATGGACCGTATCCGCCTCGGCTTCGCGTACGCGATCAAGAACGATGTCGCCCTGGACCGCGACGGCGGCCTGGGAACCAAGCGCGGCAGCAACTACGACACCGGAGGTCTCGACCACGATGGGCTGATGGCCGAGACCGTGAAGATCTACTACCCAGACCCAGAGGTCGTTGCCGAGCCGTACCGGGCTGTGGAAATTCTCATGAACAAGGGCCTGCTGCTACTCGGTGAACACTGCAAGCAAGGGGTCATCTACAGCGTAAGTGATCTTGTGGAGAGTCCTGACGAGTGAAAGGCGGCTTGGAGGACTGACGTGTGACGTGTTCTGCACGGCAGCATTTCGTTGCCGTGCAGAACAGGATGGGATGGACCCCTCACAAGCAGATGTCACCGTGCAGGAAGAGGAACTTCGTCAGTCCCTGAGGCAGCAGTGGGAGCCGATGTGGGGGACGCAGATGCCGTCCGACTATGCTCCCGCACCGAGGCCTCCATCCTCGCAATGATCCGCCTCACCTCTTCCCGCGCATCTTCGATCGGGTACCCGGCGTCCTGCAGCATCCGGATACCGGTCTCCAGCGACAAGACCCCGGCACCCACGCCCTTGACTACTTCGTCGAGGATCGCCGTCCGGTCCGTCGGCGTGTGCGGGCCGAACACGACGCGGGCGACCACTGGCTTGCCTGCGGGCCAGCCCTCTGCGCGGCCCACCTGATGGATGCGCTGCACCATCTTCAGTAGCAGCGCATACTTGTGCGCGCGGGCCAGGCGCAGGGAGTCGACGAGCGAGTCCAGCGGCCCGAGAGACAGCTGTAGGGCGTAGCCGCTGGGCACGTCGGATGGGTCGACGGTGCCCAAGCTGACAGCGGGTAGGCGGGCGTTGACCGCAGCCCGGTCGCGTATCTCCTCGACGCGGGCGCGGAGTTCAGCGAGTTGGTGTGAGGTGTCTAGGACGTCCATGCGGCCGCCGTCGTCCAGCGTGAAGATCGTGCCCGGTTCGACAGCGAGTGGCTTGGGCCTGCCGGTTACCCGGTTGACCTCGGGGCGGGCCCCGGCCAGGCCGATGATGGGGGCGCCCGTGGTGGCGGAGGCGCGGGCCGAGTCAGTGTCCGTTTCTGCGAGCTCATCCAGGGCTTGCATGACCTTGGCGAGCGTGGACTGCCCGAAGTGCTCCCCGTCCTCAATGGTGTTGCTGATGTGGATGAGCGGAATAAAGTCCAGCCGCAGATCCAGCCGGTACAGCACTTCGCCGTCTGTACGGGTACGGAAGCGGGCTTTGTCCAGTGGCAGATCATCGAGGCCCTGGCCGTGCCGCAGGTCTTCGATGAACCACTCGGCGTCGGTCAGGTAGCAGGTGACGGCGGACGGCTGATCAGGCGCCCAGGGGTACGCCCGCTCGACACGACCGGCCTCAGGGTTGTACTTGTCGCCGTTCCGGAGCCCGCTCGATTCGCCCTTAGAGTCGTACTGTTCGGTGTCCGCCTCAATGGGGCCGAGTTCGTACGTGATCCGCCTCAGCTTGGCCTTGAGACCGCGCTTCGGGTCTTCGGGGATCTCCCACGCCAGGTGTACGCGACGCGGGAAGTCGCCGGGGTCGGCGTCGTCCTCGAGTACAGGGAAGTAGAAGCCGGGGTCGTACGTTTTGAGCCGCACGCGCCGCTTTTGCGGGTCCCACGCCAGCAAGTACAGGCCGTCGCCCAGCAGTACGGCTTTGCGTTCGGCGGCCTGCATGCGCAGCGGCAGCAGCTCCGCCTCGGCCCAGTCCCGAAGTCGCTGTTGGACGTCGGCCGCTGCCACTGCGTCGGGGGTCGCATCCGCGTCCTTGGCGTGCTCGGCGCCGGGCACGATGATCTGCTGCGACTTCCCCAGCAAGTGAGAAAGCGTCGTGTCCACGAACGCGGACGGATCACCGAACTCACGACGCTCGGTGGCGGATTCGTTCCCCGATAGGGCAGCGAGCTCGCCGCCCTGGTTGTTGTCGTACGCGGCAAGGAGCTTGTACGCGGCGAGACGGCGTACGGCTTCCTCGGGAAGCCACGTTGCCTGAAGGTCCGGAGCCAGGGAATAGTGAGGTCGCCCATTGAGCGTGCCGGACATGACCGGCTTGTAGTTGAGCCACGACCAGGCGTCGGTAAGGAATGTGCGCAAGCCCACGGGGACAGGTCCGTAACGTCGGCCCCGCGCCACCGTTCAGCCTAGGTGAGCAAGCGTCCGGCCAACCCGGGCTGCTGGATTAGTCCGAACCAGTACTGTTCGTACGTCTGGGGCGATCCGTGAGTACCTCCTCCGAACTTGTACCTCCGCCGCTTGGCTGAGGCCAGGATCAGACGAGCGGTCTGTGGCCTGATGCGTCTACTCTGACCGCTGATCATGCGGCATGTCGGGAACGGGTGAGGTTGCGGGTGAAACTCAGACAAGAAGCACGCGTCCTCAAGGAAAAGGCTGTCTCGTCGATGGTTGCCGCGGCCGAGGCATTCAACTCCCCGGACGACCGTGGGAGGGTGACCAAGGTCCTTCTGTATTTGCAACACTCGTTCGAGATGCTCCTTAAGGCCGCGCTCGTCCAGAAGGGCATCAGCGTGTTCGACCCAGCCCTCGGTCGGTCACTTGGCTTCGAGACCTGTGTACGCAAGGCGACGGAGCACCCGGACGTCAAACTCAGCGAGTCCGACGCGGGAACTCTCAGGGCCATCGACGCTATGCGGGACGACGAGCAGCATTGGTTCAACCAGGTCTCGGAGCAATTGCTGTACGTGCATGCCCGGGCTGCCGTGACTCTCTTCGATGACCTGCTCCAGCGTGTGTTCAAGGAGCCGCTGGCAGATCACCTGCCGTCGCGGGTGCTGCCGGTCTCTGTTGACCCGCCACGTGACCTCGCGCTTCTCCTTGACGAGGAGTACAAGCAGATCGCTGCCCTGCTTCAGCCCGGCCGTCGCGCGACCCATGAAGCGCGGGCCCGGATTCGGACGCTGCTGGCGATGGAGGCTCACACTGGGCCGGAGACGCGCGTCTCCAGCAAGGACGTCGACCGGGTGCAGGCGGGCATCCGCGGGGGAGCGCCTCGTTCGGAAGTCTTCCCCCAACTGCAGCAACTAGCGACCGCCACGGACGGTGACGGGCTCCTCATCACGCTTCGCTTCGTGAAGAACCAGGCTGCCCCGCCGGTGCGTTACGCCGCTGATGAGACTGTGCCCGCGGCAGCGATCCGGGAGGTGGATCTCCAAGCCAAGTTTCACCGCTCGGCGGCCGACCTCGCCAGGGATCTCGGCTTGTCCCAGCCCAAGTGCACCGCGTTGCGACGACACCTGGGTATCGACACGGATCCGGGGTGCTGCCACGAGTTCGTTTTCCATTCCCAGCGCCTGATTCGCTTCTCAGACAATGCCTTCACTCGCCTGCGCGCCGCGCGTGACTCACTGGATCTTGAGGCCGTTTGGAGAGCCCACAAGCCGTTCGGCCGCCAGCAGGAGGCGTGCACGGTTCCCGGCTGCCAGGCCAGGTGACGGACACCCTTCGGATGCGATCTGCCGCACTGGGGCCGCGAATAGGCGGGGCAGACCTTGGTCACCGGCGACGAGCCAAACGGTCATCTCGGTAGTTGGAGGATGAGGTCTCGGCGTGGTGCGGGTCTGCCAGTTGCGTCAGAGCGTGTACGGCCGCGTCCATGCGGTCCGGGCTGCCCATGCCGGCGACCCACGTCACCATCTGCTGCTCCAGTACCGGCCATTCGCCGACGTGGTGGACGCGGCCCTGCTCGTAGAGCTGCGCGATCGGCTCGGCCCTCAACCTCTTGCCGTGCTTCGCAGTGACCTGCAGCACAGCGGGCATCAGCATGTTCTCGGTGCGCCTCTCACTCCGGAGCTCCTGCCAGGACTGATGGAGGATCTGGCGGGACATGTCGCCGCCATAGTTGCTCTCCACCACGATCGCGTCCGCGCGGAGTTCGATTGCCAGCAGGCACGTCTCCCGCCCCCAGTCACCGGCGCCACGGTTGCCGGAGCGGTCATCGAGGACATAGAGGTGTCCGTCGCGGTCGCGGGCCGCAGCGACGATGCCCGTCTCGTCGCCAACGGCGGACTCGCCACCGGCAGGGTCAACGGCTACGACAATCCGCGTCAGTTCGATGCCACGGAACTGGGCTGCGGTGACACGGTTGTTGGTGATCCAGGGCCACTGCCAGACGCCGCCGTCCTGCGGTCGCGGCTGCTGCATGTAGAGCGACCACCAGACGCGTTCGCCGACGGAGCGGCGGATCTCGGCGAGCGCGTCGCCGTCGTATCGCTCCGGCCATAGAGGTGCACCGAGAGGGCGGTCGAGGGCGTCGTCTTCCGAGAGTGCGAGGGCGGGCAGGTCGATGACGGTCCACCGGTCGCCTTCATCGGCGAGGACTCGTCCGGCGAGGTCGTCCTCGTCCCAGCGGGTCTGGATCAAGATGACCGAGCCGCCAGGTTCGATTCGGGTCAGCAGGACGGCCTGCCACCATTCCCACAACCGTTTGCGCATGGTCGGCGAGGAGGCCTCGGCCGCGTCCTTGATGGGGTCGTCGACGACGGCCAGGTGCGCGCCCTTGCCGGTGAGGCCGCCGCCGACTCCTGCCATGACGGCGCCGCCTTCGGTACCGGCAAGGTCGAAGCGGTTGGCTGCGGAGGAGCCTGCACGCAGACTGATGCCAAGTTGCGGCCCGTAGTTGAGGATCGCGTCGCGGATCCACCGGCCGTGATCGTCGGCAAGGTCGGATGAGTAGCTCGCGATCATCACGCGGTGCTCGGGGCGGCGGCGCAGATACCAGAGCGGCGCCCAGCGGGCGGCGCGGCGGCTCTTGCCGTGCCGCGGCGGCATCGTCAGCAGCAGGCGCGTCGGCTGCCCCGCCGCGACTCGTTCGAATGCCGCGTCGATCAGCCCCAGGTGCGGGGCCTGCATTTCGCGACCCTCGGTGAGGACGGCGGCCATCGCGCCGGGGGAGCGGTCCATCGCCAACTGCCGCTCGATACGCACGAGCCGGGCGCGAAGCTCAGGGGTGGAGGCTGCGGCTATCTCACGGCGGCGCTGCGCAGGAAGCGTCCGATAGACCTCGAGGACCGCCGCCTCGTCAGCCCCGGCCACCCTCGCCGCCCGCGAGGTTGATCAGGCGCTCCAGCTCGTCCAGGCCCGCGCTCTCCACCTGTACTGCGCCACCATCAGGTCCGGACAGTTCAGTGCGAGCTGGCCGGTCGAGACCGAGAAGGCGACTGCTGCGCTCGATGATCCGCACAGCGCGGTCGACGGCTTGATAGTCGCCGTTGCGGATCGCCGCGCGGTAGACCCCGAAGAAGAGTCGCTCCAGTCGCTCCACCATGAGCTGCCGCAACTCGTCGGCGCTCTCATCCAGCGCGGTGGTGCGCTCGGCGAGCGCCTTGGAAACGTCCTTGCAGGCGAACTCGATGAGCCGCTTATCGGTGGGCGGCTCCAGGCCCCGCTTGTACTTGTCGATGCCGTACCCCTGCGGGTACGCGACGCCGTCAGAGTTGATGGCAGGGTCGGCCGCGAGCTTGCGGCCGATCGTCAGCCAGTCCACCCCGGCCAGCTTCAGGTCGATCGCATCGGCTCGCCGCTGGGTGATGGCAGCCCGGGTGGCGCGGTTGGGGCGGCCCATGAAACAACTCCCTGGGCCCCGCGCCCACACTCCATGATCCCTGACTCAGCTGCGAACTGCGTCGACCTGTTGGTTCACAGCGCGTGCAGCTCGGCGGGGATTATTACCGGGACTACGCTTCGCTTGCCGCTCAGTCATGAGCCGATCAGTCGCACCCCTCGCACCGCGGCCGCGGCCGAGATGCGCAGGGCGAGTAGATATTCCGTGTCGGTGAGGGAGCCGTTGTCGCTGCTGCCGCCCACGGTGAGCTCGATCGAGTCCTGGTTGACGGTGCAGCTCGCGTAGTAAGAGGTCTCGTCCTCACAGGCCACGATGTCGCCAAGGAACGGCAGCACGTGATCCCGCTGCATGACAAAGACTCCGACTAGTAGACCCTCTCGGTGCTCCCAGCCCGACATGTGTCGCCTGACTCTGGCGAGTTGCGCGTCATCCACCCCAGCTTGCCCGCACCGTCAGTTGCGTTTGGTTTCCGCTGGGGTGGCGCCGGTTGCACGAGGACCGGGGTGCGCCAAGACGATGCCGGGACCCCAGCGATACGTCCGGTCCTTGGCTTGCGCGTGGTCAGTGTTCATGCGGACCTGGACTTCGACGGCCCCGTCCGGGTACCGGTGGCGGGCCTGAATCGATGCCCAGTGCCAGGTGCCGCCACTCCAGACCCATGCGGCGGGCTCGTGCCCGGCCGAGTACACGTCTGTGCGAACACCGAGGGTCTCGTGTTCGGCCCGGGACGCGGCCTCGATGGGCTCGATGGTGGGCGCGGTGCTCGGCGGATCCCAATAGAACATGAGTGCGATAGTAGGTGAAGGCCTCGCCCTATGCGATGTCTACGGTCGCTGAGGCTGAGCGCCTCTTCAGGCGGCCAGTTCGGGCACAGGAAGCCCGACCCGTCCCAGGGTCGGGCTCTTCAGAGCCTTCCGGCCTCGTCGCTGCTACCTGATGGAGATGTCGTCGTAGGCGAGTTTGAGCGTCTCGATCGCCGGGGCGTCGTCGGTGGCTTTGAGCTCAGGGCTCGACCACTCCGTCGCCCAGCAGTTGTACAGCACGTAGCTACGCACCGGATTCTGCTTGTGGTCGATGGCCGAGATGGTAACGGTCTGTCGCGCCTTCTCAATGTCACGCTTCACGACGCAGTCCTGGACCCAGTCGATGAACGCGGGACTTCGGTCGAGACAGTGGGTGAGGGTGACCTCTCCGGACTGCTTCACTCCCGGTGTCTTCCGGACGACAGGATTTCCGGCGGCCGTGGGCTGCCTGGCTTCGACGGCGCTTGGGGCGAAGCTGGCCCCCGAGACGGACTGGAAACTCGCGACCTGGAAGTTACCGAGTGCGAGGTCGAACCGGTTTGAGGACTGCGCGTCACCGATGGTCATGATCTGACTCCCTGATGCTGGGTACGGCCACGCGTCCGAGGCCTGGCCAACCGACACTTACCCCGGGCACATGGAGGCCCGTACTAGCGGGGCAAGAAGAAACGATCACCCGTCACCGGGATGGAGGACACCGCTCCACGTGCGCGCGAATGTCCAGGGCGGACCGTATGGCCAAGTGGCACGCTCAACTGGCCAACTGCGGGGTTCCGACCGCGCGTCCGTGAAGGCTCAGCCTGTTGCCGGGCCCGACAGCCTTCGACGACAGCGTTCCATACTGTTCAGACGGTGGTCGGCGGCGGCCCGGCGTGGACGCGGGCCGTCCTTCTGGCGTAGTCGTCACGGAAACGCGGTCACAACCAACCGAGGCGCTCAGTCACAGTCGCGCAGGCACTTCGGGAAGGCGGAGGCGATCGCTAGCATCCGGCAGCCTGATCGCGGCTGCCCATGGCAGGGCCTTCGGGCAGCCGCCTTGTGTCAGTTCAAGGGGAGTTGCTCGGCCCCTTCCGCTGCCTTGTTGGCGGGCCTGGGCGGGGCGTCAGGAACGTTCCGATGGGTGCGTAGCCACCAGGCGAATTGCCAGTTCCGGCAGGTGCGATAGAGCCGGGAGTTCCGCCTGGGGGCATTGCGGGGGATGGAGTGCTCGCCCCAGTCGAGGATGGGGCGGGCGTTGGTGAGTTGCACGCCGAGGCCGGGCGCGAGTGCATCGCCTTCCCAGGTTTCGCCTGGCGCGTGCTCGAATGCGAGGTGGGCGTTGCGTGACCAGTCCCACGGGATGGGGAGCGCGCACAAGTACCAGGCAGCCGGAGGGTTGTTGCTGGGGAGGTGTAGTATCTGCCGCGGTCTGTGGGTGTTGATGTGATGCCGGTCGGGCTCCCCGAACGCCTTCAGGCAGTGCTGTGTCAGATCCAGGTTGCGGACGCCAGCCAGCCACATGATGCGGTACTTGTCGCGCGCCTCAATTTCTATGCGAACTTTCTCCGAGTTCGCCCCCGATTCCATTTCTCTACCCCTCCATGCTTGAATTCCTATCCTTGGTCAATCCTATCAAAATTGCCGCCAATTCCTCGTGTTTCCCGTGTCGGAAATCGTTAGGGTAGGGCATATTGAATTCTTCATTCACGGCCCTTTCGTATTCCTCTGCTGGCAATGCGCGTGGGCGTCGGCAGACCGCCTTGACGGTGGCCCTAGTCGCGTCGCTGATCTCCACATCGTCGAAGTAGCGGGACAGCAGCCCGCGCAGCGACTCGGGGGTGTGGTAGCGGATGCGTTGCCACTTGCCACGCACGAACCGCATGTCCACGTTCTCGCTGTCGAGGAAGGACAGCCGAGTGGAGTCGCGGCTGATGGAGTGCTCGGAGTTCTCGTACGCCAACTCACGTTCCAGATTGCGTGTGCCGATGCAGACCTGCCCGTCCGCGGCGCAGAGCGCGTTGACGGTGGTGAGAACCCAGTGCTGGTAGTCGAGGCTGGTGGTGGCGTTGATGACGGAGTCGAGGACGACGACCTCGTACAGGCCGTTCTCCTTCAACTCGCGTTCGATGCTGCGGATCTGGCCGACGATCGTGCGGATGTCGACGGCGTACTTGCCCTTCAGGGTCCGGTACGGCTCGTAGTCGTGGATCTTGTAGCCCTTGCCGCGGAGGTGCCGGGCGTAGTCGCCGTGCCCGGCTCCGAAGTCCACCACTCGGTGCGAGGTCGTCAGCCACGGCAGCACGAGGCGCTCCCACACCTCGGACTTGTAGCGGACCTTGTCCGCCTTTGCCTTCGAGGAGTGTTCACGCAACCGGTTGGGCTGCACGATGTGCTGGTTCCACACGGGCGCCTGGTCCTCGAGGCCGGACCAGTCGTACACGCCGTACTCGCCGGTGAGGTCCTCGACAAGCTGCCCGGCGTCGAAGGAGGCGACGGTCCAGGCGAGGATGTCGAAGCGTTGCGACTTGGCGACGGCCGCGTACTCGGCGTTCAGCACGATGCGGCCCTGGTCGTCTATGACCACAGAGCCCCACGGTCCGTGGGCGGCGGTCATGAAGCCGATCGCCTGCTGGAACGGCAGGTTCTTCGACTCCTCAACTTCAATGGTCTGCCACGGAATCCAACACCACTGGCCGATCGGCCCTGGTTCCGCGTAGACAACAGAGGACTCGGTTTCGACGCGGTTGTGCAGGAGGTTGAACTTGATCTCATCCTGCAGGCGCACCTTCTGCGGCAGGATCATCGCCGGCGTCGTGGCCTGCCCGATCGCTTTGAGGCCCTTGGTCCTCTGGTGGCCCGCGACCAGCGTCCCGTCAGCGTTGAGGATCACGGGCTTCACGACGCCATGGCGGCGCAAGGACCCCTGCAGCCGGACGAACGACTCGTCAGACAGACGCCGCGGGTTGTAGTCCGCCGGCCGCAGCTTCTCAAGCGGATAGGCAGGCTCGAACCGTACGTCGAGACTCACGCAACCGCTCCCTCTTCGGCACGGTGCTCCTCGTTGAGGACGTGCCAGCCGAAACCCATGTCGGAGTCGTGGCCGTCGACGAACCGCTTGTAGAGCGCGTCGAGGAGCTCGACCTCGGCCTGCGTGATGCGGACGCGGGTGGACGACCACTGCATGTACCCCCACTGCAGGTAATCCACCGTGGCCGCAGCCCCGGTGTCCGCCCCGTCCGAGGGCAGCTCGATCGGCGCGGGAAGCGCCGTCTCATCCAGGAGCTCATCGAGCTGATCCTGGTCGTATCCGGTGCCCTGAAGGTCGGGGAGCTCGGTGAGGATGTCCGCCAGGAGCACCGTGTCGTACCCGGCGAGATCACTAGTGCGGTTGTCGACGATGACGATCTTTGCCGCAGCATCGTCATCGACATCGAGCCAGGTGACCGCGATGTCGGACCACCCGAGCTGCTTCGCAGCCTTGAAGGTGTGGTTGCCGGCGAGGATCTCGTTGGGACGGCCGGTGAGCGAACCGCGGTTCACGACGATCGGCCGGTACTGACCATTGACAGACAGCGAATCGGTGATGGAGTCGAGATCGCCAGTGCGTGGATTGCGCTGGTACGGGGCCAACTCGTCGACCGGGACGGCCAACTCCGCGAGCGAGGCCGGTATGCGGGGGGTGGCAGTGGACACGGGTCTCCAGCCCCACGCCCACCATCGAGCCTAGGTCATCACCCGCGACGCCCTGCCAGACTGATCGCGAAGCGACGTGAGTGAATCGGGGAGCGGCCGAGTACTCGGAGCTTCACCACATGTGGTTCGCTCCCAGTCCAGGGTGCTGTAGTGACAACCGACCTTTGCACTTCGCTGACTTGCTGTCGGCGCGAATGTTCCCGGTACCGAGACTGGGGACTTCACCGTGATCAGGAACCTCTCCGGTCCAGCGGACCAGGGCACATCGTTGATCATCATGACAGCCAGCCAGAAGCAAAGCGGCAACCTCATCGTCCAGGTGGCGAAGGATTCGGAGGGCGAGCGGCTCTGGTATCAGCAACTCGAGGACGGGGTTCTTCGATCTTGGGATCACCCCGTTACTCACAGCGATCTACGTCCCCGACCGGCACCGTAAGCCGTCTCGCAGGGCGTAGCCGAGGTCGATATCAGTGGAATTACCGCCACGGAGTGTCGATCAACCGGCCTCTGTGGAACCGGTGTTCAGCTTGTGCCCGTACCAGATGCCGGAGGGAGCAGTTCGCGAGACAGCTCATCCCCGTCCGGCGCGTTGCGCACGGTGCCGGGACCGGTCCGTCGTGCAGCGCCCGGGCACCGAGCGTGGAATCGTAATAGGGCGGGATGGCCGTGGGGCGAACGGAGTCTTCCCGCAGGCCGGTGCTGTGCTCCATCGCGATCTATGGCTGTTTCAGACCTGTGTTGGCAGCGTCTTGTCTGCGCTCGTACGGTAGCGGCCATGACCGAGACCCCGGACGCGCGCAGGTTGATCGAGATCGCCCGATCACTCAACCGCTACCAGTGGCAGCCCACCGATGAGGAAATCGAGTGCGGCGCTGCCTTCTTCCACCTGGTGAAGGGCATGGAGGAGAAGGAGCGCCCTAGTTTTCCCCGGAGTACGGAGCTGTGGAAGCCGCGACTGCGTACGGAGAATGTCGCCGTGCTGGCCGAGGAAGTCGCCATGCTGCGGGACGTGTTTGTGCCCGGGTGGCGCGACCGCTTGCAGGGAGGCTCGCCGATGCTCGAGCTGGTCGACATGTACGTCCGCGGTGCGCAGCCGGTGGTGGAGCGCGCGGGTGATGTGCTGGCCGCCTGGCGGACGGCTGCCTTGCCTGAGCCGACCTGTGAAGACATCGCCTACCGCGTGCGGTATTCGGATGCTTCGGCAGAGGAAGTCGCGGCTCAGCTGCGCTATGAGGGCGCCGCTCGGTGGGAGGAGGAGTCTCCTCGACGCTCCCTGTGGAAGGAGATGGAGCCGTCCTGGAACCACTTGGGGGCGGTGCGGTCGACCATGATGGCCGCGGTGAGCGGGGACGTCGAATACTGACGGGCCCGCTCCGACGTGCCTGCGGATCTTGACGATGTGACGTCGGATCATCTGCCGTACTAGGCAGTGTCCGACGGGTCTGGTGACTGGGCGGCGACCATGTCGTTCCGATTCTTGTGGGGCGGGGGATCTATCCGACGCAGAGTGGGCCCGGCTAAAGCCGCACCTGCCGCGGAATGTCGGGCGTGGTGGCGGTGGAAGGACCACCGCAGGGTGATCAACGGTGTTCTCTTCCGCCATCGGACCGGCATCCCCAAGCGAGACCTGCCCACGCGGTTCGGGAGATAGAAGACAGTGCATGACCGCCACCGGCGTTGGTCGGCGGACGGCGCATGGGCGCGGATCCTTCGGGCTGTCCAGGCCGACGCCGACGCGGAGGGGCGGATCGACTGGAGCATGGTGAGCGTGGATTCCACGGTGTGCCGTGCCCACCAGCACGCCGCAGGCGCCGGTCCGGCACGGACCGACGAGGGCACCTGCGGACCTGCCCTGAACATCTGTGCGGCGATAAGGCGTACAGCTCCCGTCGGAATCGCTTCTACCTGCGGCGACGGCAGATCCGGCACACCATTCCCGAACGCAGGGACCAGTGGGCCAATCTCCAGCGGCGCGGCAGCCGAGGTGGTCGTCCCGCTGGTTTCGACCGGGCGCTCTATACCCGCAGGAACGAAGTTGAGCGGACTATCAACGCGCTCAAGGGCTTCCGGGCCGTGGCGACCCGGTACGACAGGAGAGTGTTCGTCTTTCACGGCACCGTGACCGTTGCTGCTGTGCGTCTCTGGCTTCGTTCCTGACGCGCCGAACAGAGGCCCTAGGGTGCTGCCATGCGCGACGACACGCCTGACGAAACGCGCCGTGTCCACTTGAGCCGGATCTTCGACGAGGACCCGGACCTGTACGACCGGGCCAGGCCCGGGTATCCGCCAGAATTGTTCGACGACCTCGCCGAGGTGGCCAGCATCGGCCCCGGCTGTCGTGTCCTTGAGGTAGGAGCGGGCACTGGCAAGGCGACCTTGCCGCTCGCCGAGCGCGGTTGCCGTATCACCGCCGTCGAGCTGGGCGCGGACATGGCAGCCGTCGCCCGCCGCAACCTGGCCGGGTTCGAAACGGTGGAGATCGTGACGGCGGACTTCGAGACCTGGCCACTGCCGCAGGAGCCGTTCGACGCAGTCGTCTCGGCGACGGCGTTCCACTGGATTGATCCGGCGGTGCGGATGACAAAGGCCGCGGACTCGCTGCGGCCAGGTGGCGCCCTCGCCGTGGTCGCGACGCAGCATGTGGCGGGGGGCAGCGAGGAGTTCTTCGTCGAGGTCCAGGACTGCTATGAGCGTTTCGATCCGGCCACGCCACCGGGGCTGCGGCTTCCTGCCGCAGAAGACGTCGACACGTCGGATTACGCGGATGAGGTCGCACGCAGCGGCCGGTTCGGCCCCGTCGTGTTCCGGCGTTACGAGCGGGATCTGACGTACACCACGGCGGAGTACCTGGAGGTGCTGCGGACCTACTCCGGCCACCGGGCGCTGCCGCCGAAGGCCAGGGAGGGACTGCTGGAGTGCATCGCCGGGCTGATCGACAGGCGGCACGGAGGCCGGGTCACCAAGCGGTATCTCACGGAACTGCGGGTGTCACGAACGGCCCCCGCTCTACGGTAGGCGCGGCTCCAGCCGTGCCCACCGCACTGACAGTTCGCCCCGCTCCGGGAGCCCCATGGGTCACCGATTGGCCCATCTGGCAACCCATCGGACAGTCCCTAGGCGGTGTCCGACGCGTCATGTTACGAGCGTTGCGGGATTACCGTATGTCGCTTCGTGGTTGACAAGGCAGCGTGAGCGGCCTGCTCCGAGTTGCGGCTCTGTGTCGATGACGGGGAGGGGGCCGTTTGCATCCCTGGAGAGGCCCCCTCCCCGGGGCATTGGGAAAGGGGCCGTACGCCTACTTCACGGCTGGGACGGTTTAGCTGGCTGGGCAAGTATTGCCGAAGGAGGGGTTGAGCAGCCCAATGATCTCGATCTTGTTGCCACACAGCTCGGCTGGCAGATGGATGGGGACCTGAATGGCGTTGCCGGAGATGACACCAGGCGAGTTCCACGACTTCCCCTGTGCACCTGCGTCGGCAACTGCGGCGCCTGCGCCTCCGATGACTGCGGTAGCAGTCAAGGCGATCGGGGCGATGACGTGGCGTGTGCGCAAGATTCCTCCTGTGAAAGTAATGATCACTGGAGACAACGCCACCCCGATGATCCGAGAAACGCCCGCCATACGAACGAGTAATCAGACTCATCCGATCGGTTACACAGCGGCCGCCATGACGCCACCCGGACGCCCACCGTCAATCTGCCGCGACCCGTCGGACAGGCCCCTAGCCCGCCGCGCCGGTCGGGCCGTGGGCGTCAGGTGGGGGTGCGAGCGAGGTCTGCCAGAAGCCCGCATCGCACCGTCCGGGTAAGCACGGGTCAGACGAACACACCGTGTGCCTGTGCGGCTCGCCCTGCACTGGAATCAGCTCACAGATAGAGGCGTTGGCCTGCGGTGTACGGTGTGGGGATGTTCCTGCTGGAGGAGCGGTTCCTGCCTGTCGCCGTGGTCACGGAGGAGTTGAGTGCGGCGCTCGCCGAGGCGCGTCATTCGGACAGCCTGCCCGTGCTCGAAAGGCTGGGCCAGCAGGGGCTCATCAACAGGTTGATCGTGGCCTGGGCGGACCTTTTGGCCCAGCCGTGGCCGTCCGGTGCGGTTGCCTTCCGGCAAGTGCGGCAGGAGGCGCCGCAGACAACCTGGCTTCCGCACGCCGAGGCGCTGGTGGATGCGGCGGCTTCGTCCGACATCGCCTGGATCAGGCGGGCCTGCTCGGACACCTTGCATGACCTGGATGACAACAGCCTCTTCGGCATGCTCGGCGTCATGGCGCAGGGCGTACGACAAACGCTGAGCGTGGCCGGGGGGATGGAGCGGCTGCTGGAGTGTGCGCGGTTGCATCACGCCTGCGCTGGACCTCAGTTGTCCGTCCCGCCCTACATCGGCATGGTCTCACCGGCGGCCTGGGTCATCGCCGCGAATTCCGCCGGCCATTACGAGGACGCCTGGGAGCGCACCGCCACCCTGATTGGCAGCCGGGCCGACGCTCTGGAGGCGGTCACCGCCCTGTGGCTTCAGGTCACTGCGCAGGTCATGCTCCAGGCCGAGGGAATTCTGGTCGAAATCGATCCCGACACCGGCATGCCGCTGGCCGTGGTGGAGCCCGGATCCGACCACCCGCAGATGGCATCCGCCAGTCTGATCCAGACGGCTCTCGATGCTCTCCATCAGCAAGACGCGGCCCAACTGGAGCAAGCCACCCGCGAGATCGCCGCCCTGGATGGCGGCGACAAAATGGCCCTGAACTGGCAACTGGCACGCAACCTTGGACAGCGCGTCAGCCAGTTCCTCACCCAGCCGTCCTGATGCATCGCAGCCGTCCGCGTCTACGACCCCGGACGCGATCCCGTAGTCCTCGACGCCAAGGCAGATGCGCGTCGTCCGCCATGGTGGAGGCGCGGTTGGCACAGGTTGTCCTGTGGCGCAGGGCCTGTCTAGGTGTGGTGTCTCACGACGACGTCGAGGGTGACTACTGCGGAATGTACTTCGACCGCAGCTTTCGGTCTCCCGCCAATCTGGTGCGCTGCAGGAGAGAGGGCCCTTAGAGTCACAGCCGTGGGGAGTCCTTCTTGGTATCAGCGTCAGCCGAGTATAGAACGGGGGCTGCGTCTGTGGCCCGTAGGCAAGGCCCTGACGTTGGTGTTCGTCAGCGCGATCGTCATCGCGGGCAGCGTGTTTTGGATGCTCGTTGAGGTGCTGGATGTGCACCAGCTCAAGACCGAGACACGACTGACATCCCAAACCTTGTTCGACATGGTCAAGCTGTCCTTCGGAGTCGTCGCCGGTGCCGGTGCGCTCGTCGCCCTGATCGTTGCCTACCGCAAGCAGCGTGTCGACGAAGACGGCGCCCAGCGCGAAACCACAAGGCTGCACACCGAACGCTTCAGCGCCGCCGTAGCCCAGCTCGGCGAGCCCTCACCCGCCGTCCGGCTGGGCGGCGTGTACGCCCTGGCAGCACTCGCCGACGACGCCCCCACACCAGAGCTGCGGCAGTCCTGCATAGACGTGCTATGCGCCTACCTCCGCATGCCGTACACACCTGATCCCGGTCCCGGAGAGCAGGCAGCCCACCATGAGTACCTGGCCGCCCGGGAAGTCCGGCACACGATCATCCGCCTCATACGGGACCATCTGCGTCTGAACGCCGGTCATCCCCGTTCCTGGCAGGGCCACAGCTTCGACTTCACTGGCGCCTCCTTCGACGGAGGCGATTTCACCGAAGCAGATTTCTCTGGCGGCCACGTGAGCTTCCAGAAAGCGCAGTTCACCGGCGGCGAGGTCCACTTTCACGGTGCACAGTTCACCGGCGGCGAGATCAACTTCTTCCTCGCTGAGTTCACCGGCGGCACGGTTGACTTCAGCGGCGCTGAGTTCACCGGCGGCACGGTCGACTTCAGCGGCGCTGAGTTCACCGGCGGCACGGTTGACTTCAGCGACACTGAGTTCACCGGCGGCCAGGTCCAATTCAACCGTGCGCAGTTCACTGGCGGCCAGGTCAACTTCGGGGGCGGCGTCATCTTCGGGCCCGCGCAGTTCACCGGCAGTGAGGTCCAATTTAACGGTGCGCAGTTCACGGGCGGCCAGGTCGACTTCAGCGGCGCTGAGTTCACCGGTGGCCAGGTCGACTTTCGAAATGCAGGGGGCAGTATGCCCGCAGGCTTGCTGCCCGCCGGAGGCGCACCTGCTCCATCGGGTCTTCTGCTCCCCGCCGAGTGGTCGGCTGCGGCGTTGTGAGCGTGTTGTCGTTCGTTGCGCGTTGGGGTGGCACCAATCTCCCGAGACAGCACATCTAGGTGGGGAGGGTTCCTCAGCCTGGCGGGCATACGCACAGGCAGGTCAATCATGGCATCGCCGAAACCGGCTGGCCCAACTGACGTGCCCGGCGCTGAAGACGGGACGCACGGCCTGTCTGGCCGCAGGAGCAACCGTTACTCGGTGGGCTCCGTTTGTTTGTCGGTCGTCGAACTCCTCGGGAAACTCTCTGTCCGTGGGCTTGGGCGGTTCGGGCCCGTACTCCGTCATGACGATGGTCTGCTCGATCCGTGCGATCCGGTACATGGCGTCGCCGATGATCGCCTGATCGGTTTCGTAGCTCTGGATCTCATCGGCGGCTCGGAGGTAGCGGTCTTGTCGGGCCGGGCTACGGAGGGCCAGGTTGCGAAGGACGCCGGAGAGATCATGTCGTGCCGCGTCCTCGGTGGGGAGGGCGGGGAACATCTGGCGCCAGCCCTTGTCCTCGAGGACCATCGCCGCGTACGCGGTGTAGTGGGACATGCTGGTGTGCTCGAAGGCCCGGGATGTATCGCTTGGGTACTTTCGGCGCAGTTCCTCTTCGCGCTCGCCGTCGGCGAGTAGTTGCTGTGCCTCGCTGTCGAATGCCGCGGCGTCCTCGTCGTCGCCTTGGCTCGTGTCTCCTGTCATGCCAGCAGCATTGCGACGTAGCGGCATCTTCCGCAGGCATTTGCCGCAACTCACACTCGCGAGTGATGGGCTTCGAGTACGACTCAGCAGACCATCTGCGGCAGTTCGCTCTGCAGAAGGTTGGAGCAAGGTCTTCG
Source organism: Streptomyces sp. NPDC002851 (assembly GCF_053591935.1). Taxonomy (NCBI): domain Bacteria; kingdom Bacillati; phylum Actinomycetota; class Actinomycetes; order Kitasatosporales; family Streptomycetaceae; genus Streptomyces; species Streptomyces sp. NPDC002851. Next base: position 276,734 of record NZ_JBSFUT010000003.1, read on the forward strand.
GGCGGCTCATCGTCGGATGGCTGGAGGAGCACCGCGACCAGGTAGCCGACATCGATCTGATCATCGGCAACCCCACTGCCCCCGATCGCGTGCCGCTCCAGCACATCGAAACGATCACGGCCTCGGCCTACACGGAAGACACGCTCGGCCGGTGGCCGATCGCCGACCCTGACAGCCCCGCGCTGATCAAGAAGCACGAGACGAAGAAGTCGGCCAGCGGCGGCGTCCAGTGGCAGGACAAGCTGCAGGCCGCACAGGGGCACGCCGAGGCGCTGAAGTTCCGCAGGAGCGTGGAGAGCGAACGCATTCTGCTGATTGACGATGTCTTCACGACAGGCGCCACGTTCCACACGGTCGGCAAGCGCCTCATGACCGAAGGGAAGGCGACCGAGGTTCGCGGCCTGGTCCTCGCTCGCGTCCCGTTCGGCGCGTGAGGTTCATGTCGACTCGCCTTGGCCGACGGCGAGTTGAGTTTCTGGTATTTCGGTGGCGATGGCCGTGGACTGTGCGTCACTCTCCACTGTGACCGTCTTCCATGTGGTGCAGCATGCAGAGAAGGAGCGTCAACTCGGCGATCCTGGCCTGACTGCTCTGGGTCGGCAGCAAGCTGCCCGTACAGCGAAGTGGATACAGCGCACCGGGGTCGGCGCCGTGTTCAGCAGCCCGCTGCGGCGGGCGCGGGAGACGGCGCAGTTCATCGCGGTGGCGTCCGGACTCCGGGTCCAGGAGGATGCCCGGTTGCGTGAGCGGATGAACTGGTCCGACGGCCAGCCCATCGAGGGGTTTCTCGCTGATTGGGCAGCAACGGTCCGCGACCGGGACTTCGTTCCTCGCTCCGGGGACTCTTCACGGGACGCAGGCGCGCGTTTCCTCTCGTTCTTGACCGACCTGGTGGTGGAGCGGGAACCGGTCGTGGTGGTTACCCACGGCGGGGTCACCGTGGACCTGCTGCGCACACTGGCTGGCGACGAGGTACTGCCGGATAGCCTGCTGCACAACGGAATCCCCTCCTGCGCCATCACCACGCTCGACGGCACGGCCGTCGTGGACATCGCATCGCAGGCCCACCTTCGATAGGGCGCCGGCCAAAGTCGCGGCACTTGCCGTGTCCCCCGCAGGTCGTGTCGCTTTCCGGGTGGCGGCCTTGAGGCGCGTGTCGCCTTCCGCAGAGGCGCTTGGACCTCGTTGCGCAGTTTCCCTCTGGACTTGATCGGAGTCGCACTCGCCGGCCGCAGCCTACAGGTGCAGGAGTACGTCGACAGGTTCCAGCTCTGTGGGCTCCGGGTGCACTCCGAACATGTGGCGGCATTCGTCGAACCCCTCAACGCGGGTGGTGGGCTGGGTCTGTCCACGCCACTGGTCGGCGGTGATCAGGGCGTCGTGGGCCTCCACCAGGCGGTTGCCGACGGCGAGTCGGCGTACGCCGTTGGGCACGTAGCCGAACTTCTCGGAGACGCGGCGGGAAGCGGTGTTATCGGCGAAGGCGGTCGAGGTGATCTGCTCGGCGCGGAGGCGCACGAACGGTCTGAGCTCGTACAGGTGCGTGGCAGTCCCGCTGTAGTCCCTCGTACGCTCCAGACGTGCTACCCCCTCACCTCGCGGTACCTTGCCGATCGGCTCGGTCGAGGAGGACGCGTGTTCCGTGGGGTCCGAGCAGTCATGTGCTTCAGCCCGTCGCCCAGTACCGCGGGAAAGTGGTGGGCAGAGGTGCTCAGCACCGAGCTGCACATCGAGCAGGAGGGGGATTCCGAGTATGCGTGGCTCGATGTCGCGGGCGTGGAGTTCGGGTTCCACATGCTCGACGAGAAGAACACCCCCCGCGGCGGCAGCCCCATCCCGTACTGGTCCGTCGACAACGTCGACGCCGTACGACAGCGCCTGCTGGATGCCGGCTGCACTCACCACCGCGGTCCGCTCCAGGTCGAGCCTGGACGGAAAATCTGCCAGGTGGTTGACCCCTTCGGCGTGGTGATCGGCCTGGACGGCCCATAGAAGCCTTGCCATGAACGCACTTCGATGACAGCCGAGTTGGGTACGGTCCGGTCGGGGCAATCGAAATTCGGCGGTGGAAGCGGGCATGAGCAGGGCGCGTGCGGGTCTCACAGAATTCGAGGCGAGAGCGCGCGGTGGCTCACACCCGAACCACATCCCGTACCTGAAGGAGTTGCGGGATGGCATCTGGCCTTGGGACTGGTGAGGCAGCATGTTCAGGTGTCGCGTCTACACGAGCCGTCCGACGTGTTGGTCACGGTGAGTGACTGCGCTGACGGCGGCGCGGCGACCCACCTTCCTGAGCGTCCCCGGTCAGGCTGGGCAGATGGCGAACCGGGAACAGCAGACGGCGTACGTGGGCGAGTGGTGGCTGCCTGAGCGGCCAGATCACGTGATGCACGGCACCCTGAAGTTCGGTGCGCGCTATCCGGAGCTGGAGCTGTACGACCGACCTTCGTCGCACGGGGGCGGCGACTCGGAACCGTTCGAGCCGCCCGTGATCCACGGCCACAGCATGGGCACCAAGCTGACACTCCTTAAGAACGTGCAGACTGGCGCCACCACAGTCGGTCAGGGCGAGCACCGAAGGGTCCATCGGTTCTTGATCGTAGGTACGGTGCTGATCGGCGATTCCCGCCTGGGAGAGGAAGACCTCCAGTTCAACCGGGCCTCCCTGCGTCTGGCGAATCTGGACGAATGGGTGAACCGGTCGCCGTACAACCGGGAGACGGGTCCGCCCGAATCGCTGCAGGTGGTCGACGATCTGCCGTATCTGACGGCATCGGTCCCCGGCTGCGAGATCTTTCTGGGCAGGACTGTGACCACGCACTTCAATCGGCTGGCGGACGCCGGGTTCAGCAGCCACGAGGTGATCGAGCTTCGGCTCGGCGAACGGCTGCCGCTCAACGAGCTGGAGTACCAGTTCGTCCGCCCGCTTGAGCAACTGCTGACCTTGGCCACTGGCTTTCACAGCAAGGGGCTCGACCTTCGGGTGGGCAACGACGACGGTGACGTCCGGCCCTGGCAGTTGACTGCGCACTCCGTCCGACGTCGGAGTTCGGATCAGGATCAGCTCGAGCGGCCGGTGGTCCGCTCGCACATGCGATTCGGGATGAACAGCCAGGGTTACCCGCCGGACATCGTCTTTGGGGACTTGGTGCCCCGCTGGTTCGAGTTGCAAGCGCGCTTGTCAGGTGTCTGCGATCTGATCTTCTCTCTCCGCTCTGACACCGGCGGCTACCTGCAACAACAGCTGTTCACGATCGCCTCAGCGGTTGAGGCTCTGCATCGTGGACTCAATCCAGATAAGAAGACCGCCGACGACCGAGCCCGGGAGACCACGATCGTTGAGGCCGTGCAGGAGAACTGCCCAGATCACGGAGAGTGGCTGAGGAAGGCCATCGAGAATGCGTTCCGCAAGAGCTACGCCGTCCGGATTCAGGAGTTGCTGCAGGAGACCGGAGAGGTGATGGCCGACGTCGTGGGGGACCAGGGCAAGTGGTTCCGGAAGCTGCGCGACGTCCGCAACGAGCTCGGTCATGTGCTGTCCTGGAAGACGACCGTGGACGAGTTGGTGGGCATGCTCTCCTCCGCCCTTCTTCTCGCCGAGGCCGTTCTGATGCGCCGGCTCGGGTTCAGCGAGGCCGAGTGCCGCCGGTCGCTGGACTACCACTGGGAACGGAAGAACGTGCGTGCCTTGGTGATGAAGGGCTTCCCGGAGTGGTTCCCGGATTCTGTCGAGACAGGGGCTAAGTAAGCGCCCACCTGCCCGCTGGACACCCCATCCGCTGTTCCAGCACCCTGGGGACCTGTTGCCTGGCTACGCTGGCCACCATGGCCCCGCGGCCCAGGAGTTTCCGGTGGCCGGGCACGTGCACGCCACCACCCTCAAGCTGCCGATGTGGCATGGCGAGGACGATGTCAGCCTCGCCGACGCCTACACCGCGGCCATCGCCAAAGTCGCCGCCCACGCGAAGGACCTGCTGCTGTGACTCCGTCTCCCGTCAACACCGCACTCCTCGAAGACCTCACCCGTGCCGCTGAACGTGACGGCATCGACAAGACTGCCGTCGGCGCCGTCATCGCGGACGGGGACGGGAAGGTTCTGCTGCTGCACCGGACATCCGACGACTACCTCGGCGGGTTGTGGGAGCTGCCTTCCGGCGGCGTCGACGACGGCGAGAACCTGATCGAGGCCCTGCGGCGGGAGGTCGCCGAGGAGACCGGTCTGGCCGTCGCCGCCGTCGGCGACTACCTGGGCCACTTCGACTACCGCTCGGGCAGCGGACGCGCCAGCCGCCAGTTCAACTTCGCCGCCACCGTCACCGAGGCCGACGAGACGGTGAAGCTTACCGAGCACGACGCGTACCTGTGGGCGGACCGCTCCGAGCAGGACCAGGTCTCCAGCGCCACCCAGGCCGTCCTCGACACCTGGCGTAACCGAGCACCCTGACCGGCTCGCGAGCCGGAAGCGGGCTCCGCCCATGCCTCCGAGGAGGATGGCCGGGGCCCGCTGCCGCACATACTGGTGATTACGGGGCGGGCTCGAATTGGACGGTGGTGTCGGGGCATGCCTCGGCGAGCTGGGTCAGGGCGCCCAGCTCGTCGGCGTCGACACTCAGACGCCAGCGCAACTTGGCTCCGGTCCACTCGGACAAGTAGCGGCACGTCACCTCGGCGTTCGGGAGCCACTCGGCAGGGTCCTTGTCGGCCTTGCTGCGGTTCGAGCCGGCCGTGACGGCGACGAGGTGGGTCTCGGAGTCAAGGTCGTTGGCGTAGGCCTCACGCCGTGCCGCGGTCCACTGCGAGGCTCCCGAGTCCCACGCTTCGGCGAGGGGCACCATGTGATCCACGTCCAGGGCGCCGGCGGAGGTCACCCACTTCGCGTCGTAGTAGGACCACCAGCGGCCGCCTGACAGCTTGCAGCCGGGCAGGACCTCCGGCGCGATGACCGCCTCCGCGAGGAGTACCTCCATGCGCGTGTTGCAGCCATCGGCCGGGTCCTGCCCGGCGTTCCAGTGCTTGAAGCTGCTGCGCCGGTAGCCGTCGCGGCTCTCCGCGGCCAGGGGCAAGCTGGCCACCGCTTCGGCCAGGGGCAAGGTTTCGGCGGCGTGTGCCGGTGCGGTCATGGTCAGGGGCAGGACGGCGAGCGCGGCTGCTGTCGCGGCGTGCAGAAGAGTCTTGATCACAACGCGAGTTGTAGCGGCCTGGATCAACTGTTCTGCACGACAACCGGGCTTCTCACCCAAGCGGGTGGGCAAGTTCACCGGAGAAACGATCAACTGCTGTGGCCTGGCGGCAGCCGCTGTGCAGGTAGAGGTGTACGCGGCTGTGACTTTCACGCGTACGCCGACAGGAGCCTCAACAGCATTCTGTCTCTGCCGCTCATTGGCAGGTACAGGACCTAGGAACGCTTGCCGCGAAGAGATTCGTTCAGCGTCTGGATGATCTCCCCTGGCATCCCGAGGTCGGCACACGGCGGCGTCGTGGAGGTCTCGCGGAGCTGTGAGTAGTAGGCGTACTGCTCATCGGTGAGCCGCTGGATGACGGCGCCCCCGCAGAACGAGCAACCGCGGAAGTCGGGAGTGCGGTAGAGGAAGGTGGCGAGGGTGAGGCAGTCCGCACCAGCCTGCAGTTCGGTCGGCACGTGCATGCATTCGGGCTCGTAGCGTCGGCGCCGCGGGCAATCGATCGGGTTGTGGGATTTCAGGCCGAGCCCGCCGTAGCCGTAGCCGTAGCCTGCGGTCAGGCCGTGGAGGTCCGTGCCGTAGACCAGCACGTCAGCCAGCGGCCCCAGGTCTTCTGGCCGGGCGAAATGGTGTAGCTCGATCCACCGGACAGCGAACGTAGTGGCCTCGAAGAACGCTTGCCTCAGTCCGCCATGTGTCTTTTCGGGCAGTTCAATCGTCCGCAGATCGGTGGAGTGGGTCACCGTGTGCCGCAGGATGTCCGCGACCGCGTTGGCTTGGCGCCAGTTCCACGCCGCGCGTTCGATGGCAGCCGTGAGTTGGTCGAGCGATGCGGACGCCTTCAACCGGTCCTCGATGTTCTTCACGGCGAGTATTCCCATGTCAAGCATCCTAGTTCGGCGCCGGCCCGCAGCGGCTTGTGGCAGTTCTCGCACCGGCGCATTACCCGCCTGGCCATTGGTCTTCACCGTGCGCCCGGCTGTTGGATGGTGAAGGCGCTGCCGGTGTGGGTGAGCCGCAGTAGCCGGGCCAGGGAGTGCGGGACCGCGTGCAGCCGCAGCTCGCTCCCGCTGGCTTTGGCTTCGCGGGCGACGGCCAGGAGCGCGGACAGGCCGGAGCAGTCGCAGAACGTCAACCCGCCGCAGTCCACGTCGACGCGGTCGTGGGTGGACACCGCGGCCCGGAGGGTGTCCCGCACGTCCGGGGCGCTGACCACGTCGAGGTCCCCCGCCACGGTCACCCGGCAGCTGCCGGGCTCGCTCGGAAGCACGGCCACCCGGAACATGTCGTACACGACGCCCCCAGTCAGCGAAACGGACGGGGCCTCGTGTCCAGGAAACCCCGGGCCAGGGCCGGTGTCCACACTCGCCATGGGGCCTGGCGGCTAGGCACTGTCCGGCGGATCTTTCGCTACGTGCTGGACTTTCCGCAGAGAACCCCAAGTTCCGATTCGAAGAGGCGAGTTGCAGCCTCGATCTGCCGAGCGGACTGACCTGTTTGACCCAGGATCCGGCCGCCACGTGGAGACATAACAGCACCGGCCTCGATGAGCAGTCTGCGGACGAAGCCGAAGCTCCGGCCGCAGGTCCGTGCCAGGGTCCGGATCGAAACTCCCTGGACGTATGCCCGCCGCAGGGCGACGCCCAACTGCCTCCGTTGCATCCCAGTGATACGGGCATGTTTGCTGAGCATGATGCCTTGTTGCTCCTTCACGTTCACAAGGCGATCTTGGCGCACGCGAAACTCCGGCTACCGCGGGACGGCAGCCCCCGCGACTGCATCACTCAATGAGCGGAGCCTGAGTCAAGAGGTGAAGAAGCCCTGTTCGCCACGTACCCCGATCATGAGCAGGCCAAGCCAGAGCCAGAGCCAGAGTCGGATCGACACGACAGTGACGGTGCCATGGAAGACGTAGGCGCATTTGACATGCCAACGACGAGAAGCCGACGGGTTCGCTGAATCTCGCAGGGATTGTTGCAGGAACCCAAGAGGCATCCACCTCATTTTCGGGAGAAGGCACGCGAGTTCACTCGTGCACGGGGCTATCGCTGTACCCGTGGTGCCGGGCGATGATTTTCCAGGTGTCGCGGTTGCTGTCCCAGTACAGGGCCTCGGCGACGCGGGCTGGTGGGAGCCACTGGTGGGCCTGGTGCTCGTGCGCGTTGGTGGTCACCATGGTGTCCGGTGTGACGGCGGTGTAGAGGGTCTTGCTGATGGTCAGCTCGGAGGAGATGACAACGGTCAGTCCGGTGGCGATCTCAGTGAGCTGAGTGTCGGCAAGTTTCAGTCCGGTCTCTTCACGGATCTCGCGGAGGGCGGCCTGGAGTGGGGTCTCGCCGGCTTTGATGCCGCCGGTGATCGGTTGCCAGAACGCTTCGTGCTTGCCCGACTGGCCCGGAACCTGGAGAAGAAGGATGTCCTGGCCAGGGCTGGTGAGCCAGCACTCGATGCTGTACGTGGTCGTCACAGAGCCCGACCTTCTCATGCGGGAGTGGTTCCCAGGGGTTCTTCTGAGGGGGCAGATGAAGCGTCTCGGCGGGCTCGGTGAGAATGTCGGCGCCGTACCGGACGACGACGCCGAGGGCTGGGAGCGCATGTCGGCGGCGAGGTCCCGTAGCGGGGCGATGGTGCGGTGGGAGCTGATCTCCTCGGTGAGGTCGAGTGCTCGGTGGGCGGTGGTGCATGCGTGCTCCAGGTCGCTCTGCCGCCACTGGGCGTCGGCCTGCCGGGTGAGGTAGAGCGCGTGCCTACGGACCCGGTCGGCCGGGAACAGTCCGGCGACCTGGGCGAATGTGCCCGCGGCGCGGTCGGCCTGGTTCATGTCGAGCTGGGTGGGGGCGAGGGAGCCGAGGAGCTCGGCCTGTTCGGTGAGGCTCAGTCCAGCAGCGCCAGCAGCCGTACGGCCTGCCGTTCCAGGGTTCCCTGCGGGTTGCGAGCGTGCCCTGGCCGGTCGGGCAGCAACATGACCAGCCACAGCAGCGCGAACAGCCGCCGCAGCTCCCGCAGCCGTACGGTCTCCGCCGCGCTCAGGTCGACGTGCGCGAGCAGGGCGGCCACATCGAGGGTGCTGTCCACCCAGCCGGAGGGGTGCTCGGCGAGCTCGGCGAGTTCGAAGGCACGGTCGCTGCGGCCGGAGTCCTCGAAGTCGACCATCCGCACCACGTCCCCGTCGAACAGGTAATTGGCGAGGTTGCCGTCCGTGAGGCCGAAGACCGGCACGACCTCGGCCTTGACCACGTCGTCCAGCGGCGCCATGCCCAGCCACCGCTGCCCCGCGGTGAACGCCTGCTCGACCTGAGGGACTGGGCCGAACCGGTGCGACTGAGCGCACCAGTCCCGGGCTTTGTCGACGGCCTTGACCACGTTCCACGCGCCCTCGGGGATCTTGTGGAGCACCTTCGCAGGGACGGCCTCGTGCAGCGTGGTGACGGCCTCGGCCAGGGCCGTCGCTGCGTTGCCGGTGACCGTGGTGCCGCGCAGCACCTTCCCCGGCAGGCGGGACATCACCACCACCGGCGGTTCGCCGTCCAGGTCGGCCTCCAGCGGCTGCGGAGCCAGACCGGGGGCGTGCTCGGCGAGCAGTGTGAGCGCCTGCCACTCCCGCACCGGCTCGCCGCGGTCCCAGGACGTGAACCGCTTGATCACCGTGTCGGGACGGATCTCCAGCCCATGGGTGCTGCTCTGCCCGGTCACACCATCCTCCTGCCGCCCTGCCGGGCATGCTTTCTGGATCACGGACACCGACACGCCCATGCTACGGCCGCTCCGGGCGGCCTGACTTTGCCGATCACGGTGTACGGGATCGTGATCGGTGCCAGGATGGCGGCGCGAACAACAGGGCGACGGGCAGGAGGGGCGTGCTGGAGGGAGAGCCCTGGATTGTCCGCCACCTCTAGGCTGCCGTCGACCGGCGGTTCGGTCCCCACCTCAGCGCCATGATGGACCTCCTGGGCAGGGCCCAGGAGACGCAGTGGATCTCCACGGTGCGCGACCGGCCCATCAGGGCGAAGGACGACATCGCACGCGCGTTGAAGGAGTCGGAGCCCGGAGCTGGTCACGGACAAGACGGAACGACTCCCATAGCAGGCGCCGGCTCCCGCGGCGGGCGCCCGAGCCCCTTCGGCGGGCACGCGAGGATCGCAATCGGCATGGGGCCCGCCTGGCTTTCTCATCGCGGTTCGTCTGTCAGATGCGTTACTGGCTGGGGCGGTCACCGATGTAACGGGCGTAGACGTCGGCGGTGCCGTCGTCGACGCTGCGGGCCCGGGCTTCGAAAGTGCCGGCCGGTCGGAACGCTGCGTGCCTCCCGGTGCGGATGCGGTAGCTGAGGTTGGTGGCCCGGTTCAGATTGCCGAGGTTGGCTATGTGTGCCCACTCGTCGTGGCGCTCGCGGAGTGCTGCGGCGGTGTCGTACGCGTCCTGGTTGCCGTGGGTGGCGGGCAGGGGTTCGAAGCGGGCGTGCATCAGGAGTCTCCGGGGCACAGGCGGGTGGTCTCGGCTAGATGGCGGATCTTGGCGGCGGCGGTGAAGTGGTCGTCTGCGAGGTGCTCGCAGAGCACGTTGGCGAGGCGGGCGATCTCTTCCAGAACCTGCTCGGGGTCGAAGCCCGCATCCGTGGGTGAACTCTGATCGCGCACCGCTGCGTCGAGGATGCCGCGGGGTGGGGTGGGGGCGCGATCAGAGTCGGTCATAAGCGTCTTCCTCGGCGAGGGCCTAACGGTTGTTGCAGCGGCAGGTGTTGGTGATGGTGTTGAACCAGCTGTCGCAGGAGGTGCACCACATGGCGCCAGGTGCGGGCGGTACTTCAGAGTGTCGCTTGGTGCGGTCGAGCACGGGGATGGGTCTCCTTTTCAGAGGTTGTCAGGGAGCTGAGCGCGTGGGCCGTCGGGGGCGAGGACAGCGACTATGTGGTCGAGATCCTTGGGCCGCCACAGGGCGGTTTCGAAGCCGCACGCCGCCAGGTGCTTGAGCCAGTCGCGCTGCGCTGCGCGCAGGCGCCCGGTGTTGGACTTGAACTCGGCGAAGATCGTGCGCCTGGCCTTGGGGTGTCCGTAGACCTCGTCGGGCCATCCGGCGTCGCTGCGCTGCGAGTTGTGCGTGTGGTAGGCGAGGGCCCAGCCGCGGAGGGCTGCGAGCTTGCGGACGTGCCGACGGAACTCCTCTTCGGTCACGCGGCAGCCTTCCGGTGGGGCCGCAGAGCGATGGCTTCTTCGAGTGCGACGCGGTGCGCGGCGGCGTCCGGGTCTGGGTTGCCCGGGATGAGGGGGCGGGCCGAAGGGCCCGGCAGGCTGGGCCGACGGCGCTGCTCCTTGAGGAGTTCCGGCAGCGGGTGGCGGGTCTTCTCCTGGAGGAGTGCCTCGAGCGGGCGCCCGTACTGCTCGACGATGAGGGCCTGGTGCAAGGCATCGTCGATGGTGTGGCGCAGGGCATCGTCGTATCGGGTGTTCGTGGCAGGCATGTCGGGTTTCTCCATGGGTGGGCCGGGACCCGCTGGGGGTGTGCGGGTCCCGGCCGGAGGGGTGGCTCGTATCGGACGAGCCGTTCCGGGCGGGCGGGGCGCGGGGGGTCGCTGCCCGTCCGGAGGCTGGGTGGATGGTGGGGCCGTGCCAGGGCCTCACATCATGTAAGAACCTAGCACGAAGATAAACATCGGCCTATTCGTGGTCAGTCTGCGATGGCCAGTTCGTCATCGTCGTACGGCAGCGCCTTCACGGCGCCGACCCACAGGACCATGTTCAACTGCTCGCCGGTCAGAGAGTCGCGGACATGACTCGTGACCCGCCCGACCGGGCGGAGCTTGCCTCCGGGGACGGGCTTGGCGGGAGTAACGAATGTCTGCTCATCAAGCACGGGCTCCTCCTTGTCGTGGCGTCGAGTCGCGGTGGGCCCGTCGGGCGACCGCGAGTGTGAGTGCGTCGAGGCCGCGGCCCCACGCTGCGGAGACGGGTTCGTTGAAGGCGAACCCGGAGCCCGGACTCTCGAAGTCGGTGGCGCGCCAGCCGTCGCTTGCACTGGCGGCAGGGCGTTCGAAGTGCTGGATGCCCCCGTCAGGAAGCGTTACCGCCAGCCGCAGGATGCCTGGCGGCGCGGCGGCAGGGGTGATGCGTCGACCCGTTTCGAGGGCCTGCTGAGCCAGTTGGTCTCCGAGATTCATCACTATCTACTCTCTAGTTAAGTCCCGGCCTATTTCTCAGCGGAATGAGGCGTATCCGTCGCATGTCGGACACGTGTCTTCCGTGCCCGGGGTGACGCCGAGGGTGCAATGGGGGCACGGGAGGCAGCGGCCTGCGCCGTGACAGGAGTCGCATTCTCGGGCGCGCTCGTACGGACCGTGCAGATAGATGACGGTCCCGGTGCCTTCGCAGGCTTCGCACTCGGGTGCCGGGACGCCAAGGGTGGCGGCGGCCTCGATCATGGCGGGGGCGGTGAACATCGCTTCTCCGTCTGAAGGGCCCTGCCATCGCGCGGCGGGCCCTGGTCGACTACTTGATCCTGGTGAAGGTGCGCGTGAGTGTCCCGCCGCCGCCCGTGAGTCGGCGTCCTGTCAGTTCGATGCGGTCGCCATCCTGCGTGACTGTGTCGTAGGCCATGACGAGGAGGGCTTTGACGTCACCGCGCACCTCTGAGCCTTCGATCGCGCCTATGGATGAGTTGACCAGTTCGCCTGCCGAGTCATGCGTGTATGTCTCGATGCCGTAGGTGGCCTTCTCGTCGATCTGCAGGTCCCGAACGTCGCTCACTTGGCGATCTCCTCTCGTGGGTGGTCAGTTGAGTGGGTTCTCACCCTTACCTCTTATGTATTATTCTACTCACGCTAAGCAGGGTGTCCAGTTCCCGAATGTGATCTCCGCTACGGCCAGCCAAGTCCACTCGCGGCGCAGGGAAAGGCGGTGCAACCGCCTGCACGGCGCTGGCATGCTGCTCGTCATGGATGTGGAACTCCGGATTGCCGGTCCTCAGGACGCCGATGTGCTTCTGAACCTCCAGCTCACCCTGGATCAGGAGTCCGAGTTCATGCTGCTGGAGCCCGGCGAGCGAGACACTGATCCAAGTCATCTGCGCAGACGGCTCAGCGACAACAACGACCCGTCCTACACCGTGATCAGTTGGGACGGCCCAACGGCCGTCGGTTACGTGTCCGTCGGAATCACCCCGCACGCCAGAGCCCGCTCGACGGGCCACGTAGTCATTGGTGTTGCCGCGCAGTTCGCTGGTCGAGGATTTGGACGCGCCCTGCTTCAGTCGGCTCGCGAGCATGCCGTGGAGCGAGGGCTCCGCAGGCTCGAACTGACCGTCATGGAGCACAACCACCGGGCCCTGGCTCTGTATCTGAAATGCGGCTTTCAGATAGAGGGGCTGCGCCGTGACGCCCTCATCGTCCAGGGCGAGTCGGTCAGCGAGTACTACATGGGTGCGCTGCTCACTCCATGAGCCTGTGCCAGCCCCCTTGGGCTGCTAGGTGGTGAACAAGCTCCCCTGCACGGGCTCGTTGCCTGTCGGCTCGATGCCATCGTTGAGGTGGTCGAGATGTTCAGCGAGGGTCCAGTCGAGCCACTGCCATTGCGGCAGGTAAGGCCAGGGCCGTGGGCCGGTCTTGTCGACCAACGTCACACCCGCCTTGCGAGCCGCGTTCGCCACGGCTGCGTTCTCGAGGATCAGCAGATGCGGTTTGACGCGGTGGATGGTGGTGTCGTCGAGCCACACTTCGCAGTACGGGCTGTCGAGGCGGGTGAGCATGGCCAGGCGGTGAATGTCTCCCCATCCTGGGTGTAGGCCACCGGGTTTCACCCAAAGCCACGTCCCGAGCCGAATGTCTCCGGGCCCGTTCGGCATGTGCTCGTACGGTGGCCTCTGGCGCTGTTTGCGTCTGGGCTTCGGCGGTCGCTGCGGCGGGAAGTGCGGATGGGCCTGGTGGTACTCGTGCAGCTCTTTGGCGACCGCGGCCATGGAGTCGTTGTGGTCGTAGCAGCTTGGTCCGGTGTGCCAGTGTCGCGGCAGGCGCTCTTCCCAGAATGTGGGTGAACCGCACTGGCAGCGCCCGGGCGTGAGGTAATCGCTCGCGGTGTCACACGGCCACGGAGTCGCGCACGTCCGGCATGTCCATGGTTCGGTGCGGCAGTTGGGGAGATGCACGTCGGGCAGGTAAAGGGGCGATGGCGGCGTCCAGGTGGCCATGCGTCACCGGCCTGTGCGGTCGAGCAGCGCCGTCGCGGCCGCGTGGATCTGATCGGCACTCCACTGCGATCCGGTGAACGACAAGGTCGCGAGTCGGTTTTGGCCTTCGTGCAGGGCGATGCGGGCGGAGCCGCGGTGGGCCGCCAGTGCGAGGTGGCGGCCCTGCGCGGTCCCGGCCGGCACGGTCAGCTGCCACCAGCCGAGGCTGAGGTTCTCGTCGTCCACCGTGTCCGGGGTGTGGTGTCCGATCACGTTGAGCAGGGTGCCGTCGTCGTGGCGGCAGCGCCCGTAGCAGGCCAGCAGGGCTGCGCGGGTGCCGCCGACCATGAAGGCGTGCCGGCTGAGCGAAGCGCGGGTCTGGGTGCGGACCTCGACGTGCGGGGCCGGTGCGTACGGAGTGCGGAGCATCCAGAAGCCGGGGCCTATCTGGTCGCGGTACTGGCGTCCCAACTCCCAGCCCCTCAGCCGCTGCAGCCGGAGCCAGGTCCATTGCTGCCCATGCGTGCGGTAGTCGGGGTCGTCAGGCCGGTCGGTCATCCACAAGGTGGTGACCGGCTGTGCGGCGGACGTGGCGCCGTCGGGGAATGCGGTCTCGATCCGGACGAGGACCCGGGGTGCGTTGAACGGCACACGTTCCCCGGAGTCGTCGAGGGAGGCGGTGAAGACGGAGCAGGTGTCGCAGTCGCCGTTGCGTATGCAGTGGCCGAAGCCGCCCCAGCGGGCGCGGCGGGTGTCGTAGCTCTCGTACAGCGTGGCCCACGACTTCGGCTGCAGGGCGCACTGTGCTCCACCGAAGCCCATGTGGGCATTCAGGCTGAGCCGGTTGTAGCCCTTGCCGTCGGCGGGGCGGGTGGGCGCGGGTTCGCGCAGGTAGATCGGCACAAAGAGTCCCAGAGGTGCGAAGGGGCAGGCGAGGCCGGTGCAGTACCGGCCCCATATGGCCGCGCGGGTGGGTTTACGGCTGTTGGTTGTTGGAGTTGTGGACGGTGATGACCGCGTGGCCGTGGTCCGCGAGGAGGAAGTGCGTGAGGGTGGCGGTCCCAGGGTCGGTCGCCGTCTGGTGGGCGTAGGCCTCGATGTCGTCGTTCCAGGCGAAGCCGCGCGCCAGGAGGGCGGCTTCGGTCGCTTCGTCGAGGTCGTCTTCTGATTGCGGGGCGGCTACGACGCCGTGCTCGGCGTCGATGGTGACCAAGTACAAGGGGGTTCTCCGAATCGGGGTGGGGCGGGGTCAGAAGAGCTGGTCTTGCCCGTCGACGTCGCCGGGTCGAGAGGGCTGCTGGTGTGGTGCGGGCGCTTCGGGTACGGGTTCGCCGAAGAGGGCCTGGGTGCCGACGTGGTCGGGAGCCGCTGGGATCCGGACCGGTCCGGTGGGCACGGGCAGTTCACCCGGCACAGTGACGTCGAAGTCGGCGCGCTGCATGGCGGTCCAGTCACGCCCAGCCGAGGCGGTACTCACAGGGCGGCCTCCTGCTCTTCGCCCGTGTCCGTGTTCTGCTGGTTGAGGCGGTCGCGGGTTTCCAGGACGGCGTCGGCCCAGTCGTGGACGAGCGCGGTGCCGGCCTTCGCTGCGGCCTCGCCGGGGCTGTCGCCTTTCTCGAGCGCCTTGAGGTAGCGGGCCGCGGTGACGTCGACGGCGGACGGTGAGGTGAGAGTTTGCATCAGGGTCTCGGTGTGGGCGGTGCCGCGCAGGTGGCTGATGGCGTTGGCGGCGAGGCCGATGATCGTGCCGACGTCGCGGCCGAGCTGCTCGGCCTGAGTGGGGGTGAGCGGCGCGGTGTAGCGCATGACGGAGCTGTCTCCTGACGATGGTCGAGTGAAGGCGAGAAGGGGCCGCAGGCGGCGGGCTGGGCCCCAATGGGCGGGCTGCGGGCGAAGGTTGCGCCCGCAGCCCAAATGGCGGGGTGGTCAGGCGGCGACGGTCTCGCGCTCGGTCTGCTGGTGCTCGTCCGCCTCGGCCTCCGGGTTGACGGTGACGAGTTCGCGGGCCTCGGCATGCGCCTTGGCCTGCTTGAGCTGGAAGCGGGCCTTCGTCAGCGACTCGGCGACCCGGTCGAGCTGCTCCAGGCGTGCCCCGACCTGCGTTTCGAGGTTCTCGGCGAGCTTGAGCGGCTCGGTGCGGGCGATCTCGTCGAGGAGTTCGCGGACCTGCTCGATCTTGTCGAGCGTGGTGCGCGTCTTCTTCTGCGCGGCCGCGCGCTCGGTGCGCTGCTCCTCGGTCATCTCCTCAACCACCATGAGGACGGCCTGGTCCTGCTGCTGCTTCATCGCGTAGGCGAAGTGCACGATCTCGTTGTCGGAGGCGAACTCGCCGCGCACGAACTTCGAGAGCACCGACCCCTGATTGGCGAGGTTGAGCGCGGCTATCTGCACGGCCGCCTGCGTGCCGATCTTCCCGTCCTGGACGAGCTGCTGGACCTCGATGCGCAGGTCGAGCAGCGTCAGGCGCAGCTTGACGTAGGTGGTGGTCTTGCTGAAGTCGGCGGCCACGGACTCGATGGTGGCGCCCTCTTCTTCGTCGAGGATGCGCTGGTAGCCGTGGGCCTCCTCGAAGGGGGTCATGTCCTCGCGGGTCACGTTCTCGGACATGGACCGCTTGAACCGCTGCAGTTCACTCTTCTCGGAGGTGATGTTGGCGCGGATCTTGGTGCGGCCGAGGATCCGGTGGGCGCGCCAGCGGCGCTCGCCGGAGACGATCTCGTACCCGCCGAGCTTGTTGTCGGGGCGGACCTCGATGGCCTGCATGAGGCCGTACTTGTCGATGGAGTCGGCGAGTTCGTTGAGCGCGTCCTCGTTGAAGTACTCGCGCGGCTGGCGCGGGTTGCGGTGGATCTGGTTCATCTTGAGGACGCGCTGCACTTCGGGCTCCAAGAGGTGGTGTGAGGACTTCTTTCTCCCTCACTTCTTATAATTATTCTACTAACCTCAGGAGGGGTGTCCACTCCCGGACTCGCCCCGGCAAGTGACCTCGACCACGCTCAACTCACGCCCCGGCCAGCGAAAATGCATGTAGGGCGCCGAGTTCCCTCGACGCCCTACATGTCTCTGCGGCCTCAGTCCGCGAGCGGCTGCTCCCTGCCCGGCCGCTCGCGCCATCGCGTCACCGCTGCGGGGGCACCTGAGGCCGGCACGGTAAAACACTCGGCCCGGATCGGGCAGCGTCCGCACACCCGCATCCTGGCCTCCCGACCGGGAAGTCCTCCCTCGTGCCGCCCTGCTGTCAGGCAGCATCCCGCGGACCATGCCACCGGCCGTGCGAGCGGCCCGGCCTCCTGCCCCACGCCGCTGAGGACCATCAAGCGGTCTGCGCCGCCCGGCTTGCCCGTACAGCGCCGGGCGGGCTGTTTCGCCAGCGCCGCAATGCGCTCAGGATCGACCACTCCCGCCCCTGCCTGTCCCCACAGCCCCTTGCGGGCTGGCACCCGTACGAGTCACCGCGTCAGTGCCCCATTCCCGCGCCGCCGTCCACCGGCAGGACAGCCCCGGTCACATAACTGCCTTCGCTGATCAGGAACCGCACGGCGCTCGCGATCTCCTCGGGCTGGGCGACTCGGCCGAGCGGAATCTGACCCAGCAGGGCCTTCATGCGCTCCTCGGGCAGTGCGGCGGTCATGTCGGTGGCGGTCAGGCCCGGAGAGACAACATTGGCGGTGATGCCGCGCGAGCCGTACTCGCGGGCCACCGAGCGGGCGAACCCGATCAGTCCGGCCTTGGCTGCGGCGTAGTTGGTCTGACCTGCTTCACCGTGCAGAGCCGTTGCGGAGGAGATGAACACCATGCGCCCCCGCTTGGCGCGGAGCATGCCCGGCAGGGCGCGCTTGGCGACGCGGTACGCCGCGGTGAGATTCGCCTCCACCACGCTGGTGAAGTCCTCCTCCGGCATGCGCGCCAGCAGCCCATCGCGGGTGATGCCTGCGTTCGACACCAGGACGTCGACCGGGCCGAGTTCGGTCTCGACCTCCTTGAAGGCCCGCTCGACCTGCTCGGGGTCGGTCACGTCGCACTGGACGGCGAGGAAGCCGCTGCCTGCGTGGGTCTCGCCCGGCCGGTAGGAACCCTTGGGCGGCTCGCTTGAGCGGTACGTCACGGCGACGTCGTAACCGAACTCCGCCAGGGCCTCGGCTATGGCGTAGCCGATGCCTCGATTTCCGCCGGTGATGAAGACGCTCATGCTGGGACACCTCTCGGATCGACGATGATGCGATGCCGCCCCATGCGCGTCCCCCCGGTAGGGGCGCGGTCGGTGAGGCGGCGGGCCGGCGGGAGGATGTGGCCCGTTACCGGCAGGTTCACATTGCCTGGTTTCGCGGCCGTTCGTTCGGTCCTTCTGGTGCCGGTAGCGGCACAACCGGTACTGCGAGTACGGATTTACCCCACAGCTCCCATGTGATTTGCCCGAAATGATCCGTGTATGTGTTGCACTGCCTGACAGGACCCTCAAGTCGGACAAAGGTCTAAAGTGAGTTAGGCTCTCCTGATCCTTTTCCTGGCCTTTACTTCAGGGGAGTAGTACGCCTACATGCCGAAAGACCCGCCGCCGATCACCCGCATGCTTAAAGCCTGGCGCGAAGCCCGAGACCCCGCGGCGGTGCCCGGCTTCACCGCCCGGTACGGCACACGCCGACGAAAGGGCCTGACGCAGGCAGAAGTTGCCCAGCTCGCTGGGGTGACAGAGGGCTGGTACGGGAAGCTGGAGAGGGGAACGGCTGGTCATGTAGGCGAGGAGCTTCTGGACCGGGTCGTGCGCATCCTCGACCTGGACGAGGCCCAGCGCGCCCACCTCTACTTCGAAGCCAACGGCTGCAGTCCGGTACTACGCCCCCGTCCGGGCGCCAGCGTGATCGACCCTTTCTTGTCCGCGATCATCCACCGTCTGCCCTGGCCCGCCTACAGCTTCGACAGCCGCTGGGACCTACGCGTCTTCAACGAGGCAGCAGCCCGCGACTTCCCATGGATGCTCCACGGCATCAACGTCATGATCTGGGCCCTGACCTACCCCGAAGCGCGGCTGCAGCTCATCGACTGGGAAGAGACCTGGGCCAAACCCATGGCCTCCCAACTGCGCCTCGCACACAAAGCCAACCGCGGCGATGCCCGCCTCACCGAGGTCTACAACTCCATCAAGGAACGTGACGAGGTCGCCCGCAGGATCCTCGAGCACGACGTCACCGCCGTCACGCACCCCGACGGCGACCGCCGCCGCCTGTACCTGCCGCACCAGCACGAGGAAGCCGAGGTCGAGTTCGTGACCTTGCCCCGGATGCGCGACAGCACCCGGCTCATGGTCGTCATGCCCGCCGACATCGCTCAGCAGGCCAAGGACGCCATGCCGTCCACCATCGCCAGCACGCTGGACGGCGCCACTGCAGCCCCGGCCTCCTCGTAGGCGGCCGAGACCTGGGTGAACAACCGCTCCGGGTGCGCCCACCAACCGGCGTGGCCCGCCATGACTCGGCGGGCCGCGTCGGCAAGCGGCACCCCGGCCTGCGCATAGCCTGAAGCGGCATCCTGGACCCGGCACAGATGGTCACGGATGACCGTGACACCGGCTCGGTCCAGCAGCGGCCCATGACCCGGCACAAACACCGGCGCCCCGGTGTCGAGCAACAGCTGACAGGCCCGAATGCAGCCGCTCAACGACCCCGACCACACCACCATGTGGCTGTCGGCGAACAGAGCATCCCCGGCGAAGACCACACCCTCGTCGGGTACATGCACCGCCACGTCACCCACGCTGTGACCGGCGCCCAGGTCCACCAACTCCACCAGCACGGAACCGACCTTGATCTCCTCGCGGCCGCTGAAGGTCCGCGTGGGTTCCACCACGCTTATGCCGGCGAAGTCAAAGTGCCCGAAGT
The DNA here is from genome assembly GCF_053591935.1 of Streptomyces sp. NPDC002851. NCBI lineage: Bacteria > Bacillati > Actinomycetota > Actinomycetes > Kitasatosporales > Streptomycetaceae > Streptomyces > Streptomyces sp. NPDC002851. The sequence goes on from NZ_JBSFUT010000003.1 coordinate 295,944, forward strand.
GGCGGGCGATGTAGCCCGTGACCGGATCTGCCACGCGCGACCGGGACAGGGCGGCCAGCTGCTCCGGCCCCATCTCATGGCACAAGCCCTCGGCACTCGCCAGGGATGTGATGATCTCGGCTTCCGGCAGCAGCTGATTGCCCCACGTGTGATCACCATTGCCGTGGGTGGCTACGACCGTCCTGATCACTCCGCCTGGGACTGCCGCGTCCACCGCATCCAGGAGCAGACGGGTGGCCGCGAGCGTGAACTGTGTGTCCACCAACAGCACTTCGCCCCGAGAAGCGATGACGCCGCTGTTGCTGTACCCCCAGTCCGTACGGTCGTGCATCCACGCCCAACTGGAGGCAGACAACAGGCGCAAGGCAGGGGAGGTCACTGCAGGTCTTCCTTATGCGGCAGGGCACAGCACGCGAGCCCGGGCAGCGGACACGCGCAGTCAAATGCGTACTGGTCAGGAGGCAGCCTGACGCCACTGGATCCGGATCCTTTCGTGGGGGTCATTACTGCCTTCCGGCTGCGGCATGACCCACACCTTGTCGACCTCCAGCAGGACCAACGCCCGCTTACGAGCATGAGGCGCGGTATTCCACCACGCCACCAGATCCTTCACGTCACCAAGGGGAGGCAGGTCGGTGATCTGCTCCAGATAGCGAAGGCGGGCCCGCGCTGTCCGCAGGTCCTCCTTGTTGGCCTTCTGCGCCGCAATGAACGCGGCCTCGACCATCAGGCCCCGTCCGTATAGATCACCGATACTCGCGAACCGCTCCTCGGCCCCGTCGATGTGCTTACGCAGCCGGGCGATCTCCGCCTCAACATCCCTGAGCAGAGCCTCCAGTTGCTCCACAGCCCCGGGCTTGAGCAACTCGGCGAGCACCTGCTCCCCCACAGTGTCCTCAAGCCGGTCAGCGTTCATCCGCACCCGGCCACATGATTTCTGATCGTCGGTGGGCGGCGGGCAACGGTACGACGGGGGTGCATCAGCGGTCACCCGCGCACCCGTCATCGCGAACTCGCAGTTGTCGCACGTCGCGCAGCCCCGTGTCAGGAGGTAGTCGTGAGCCTCGCGCGGCTGGCTGCGCTCCTGGTGCTGCTCGTCGAACAGGGCTTGCAGACGCCAGTACTCCTCGGGCTCCAAAACTCGCTCGTCCCAGCCCTCGATCGGCTGCCCCGCCTCATCAAGGCCGGCGATCTTCGGGTTCTTGAACAGACGGATCAGCACCTCGCGACGCCACTGGTTGCCACGGGCCGTGGTGTAGCCCCGTTCGTTCAGCCAGCGGACGACCGCGTTGTGCGGCTGCCTGTCGAGCAGGCGAGAGGCCGCCTTCCGCAAGAAGGCGGCCTCGGGGCGGTTCAAGACCCCGTCGCTCGCATACCCGCTCATCCGTCCCACACTGACTCCATCCAGATCGGACGCCGATCGCCTGCCCATTAGCGATCCACTAGCTCCGTCATAGGTCAATGTATATCGACGTCGTGACGTCACAAGCCAACGAGGAGGCTGCGGCAGCCGCATCCATACGGGATCTTTGCAGGTCCAGGCGCCACGACCTGACGACTGCAGTGACGTAAACCACTGCAACCGGCCAGGCGAAAACCGCATCTCACCACCTACGGCTGAGCCCAAGAGAGGCAAAACTCCACATCAGACCGGGCCATGTAGGCCGGTGCGTATCTATCAAGGCGACACACCCAGGGCGTCCCACAGCGAAGCCGTCGCCACCTTCTGAGTCCGCCCCAGCGGAATCAGCTTCGCCGGGAACTCATCCGCCTTGATCAAGTCGTACGCCTTGTCCGCCCCAATCCCGAACGCACGCGCAGCCGTCGCCACACTCACTGCCGCCGGCAGCGACAACAGCTCCTTCACGGACATCCCGCTACGCGCATCAGCATGGCCGACCTGCGACGCCACAGATGAGGACAAAGGTGGTCACATCCTTCTTCCCCGCGCCACCTGACCGGAAGCATACGGTGCCCAACGAAGCATCTCGTTCGCTACAGCAAGATCAGGACACGTAAGGAAAGACCCAGCACATACAGGGGGATTCTCCGCGTGTTCGACGGAAGTATCTACAAACGATGCAAGTGCACCGAGCCCAGGATCGACAGCGACGGCCAGCCGATCCTCGACGCCAAAGGGCGCCCCAAGTCACGCGAACTCGGCTCCAGATGCCCGCAGTTGAAAAAACGCGACCACGGCTCCTGGTACTACTACCTCAACCTCCCCGACGGACCCGGAGGCGAACGACGCCGACCCCGCAAGGGCGGCTTCCCCACCGCCACGAAGGCCAAGGAAGCGGCACTAAAGCTCTGGGACGAAGCCGCCGACGGCATCGACGTCGACTCCAAAGAGACCGTCGCCGCCTACCTCAACCGCTGGCTCGACAGGCGCGTTGACCTCAAACGCGGCACCCGCGAGGAGTACCGCGACACCATCGACCGCATCCTCATACCCGGGCTTGGCCACCTCACCATGCGCGAACTCCGAGCGCGCCACATCCAGGAGATGTTCAAACAGATCTGGGCCTTCAACGAGGTCAAGCAAGCCAACCGAATCGCAGCCCAGCAGGCCAAAAGCGTATGCGACGACGCCTACCGAGCATGGAAACAAGCCCTCGCACCCCGCCCGCCCCACCTCCGCGAACGCTGGAACACAGCCAGAGCCGCCCTCAAAGAAGCCCGCGCCAAACCCCGCCGGAACACCGGCCCTGGCACACAGAGAAAGTTCAAGAACACCCTCGCCGCAGCCCTCGGCGACGCCGTCACGGAAAAGCTCATCACCGAGAACTGGGCGAACCACGTCACCCTCCCCACGTATGAACGCCCCGACGCCCTCGTCTGGACAGACGAACGCGTCGCCCACTGGAAACTCACCGGCGAAAAACCCAGCCCCGTCATGGTCTGGACCCCCGACCAGACCGGCGAATTCCTCGACGCCGCAGTCGACCACCCCATGTACGTCATGTGGCACCTCATGGTGTTCCGCGCCCCACGCCGCGGCGAAGCAACAGCCCTGCCCTGGAGCGAAGTCGACATGACCCGCGGCGTCGCCAGAATCGTCGAGCAACTGTCCACCAACTCCGCCTACGAAGTATGGGAAGACACCCCCAAGAGCCGCGCAGGCAAACGCAGCCTCACCCTCGACCACGCAACCTTCGCCCTCCTCAAAGCCTGGCGCGACGTACAGAAAGCCCAACGAGCCGAGTGGGAACAAAAGCACCGCGACAACCCCACCAAGTACGGCCCCTACATCAACTCCGGCAAGGTCTTCACCCAAGCCGACGGAACCCCCTGGCACCCCAGCAACGTCTCCCAAAACTTCGAGCGATTCATCAAACGCCTCGACCTGCCCCCGATCCGACTCCACGACCTACGACACTGCGCCGCATCCCTCAGCCTCGCCGCCGGCCTGTCCATGAAGGCCATCCAGGCCCTACTCGGCCACAGTAGCTACCAGCTCACCGCCGACACCTACACCTCACTCCTGCCGCAGTTCGAGCAGGCAGCGGCTAACGCACCCGTCGACCTCGTACCGCGCCGCAACGCTGTGGAGCAGCACACCCCGGAGGAGCCCACCGCCGCGGCCACAGCGATGGATGAGGAACCTGCCGCTGCCCCAGGAATTGAGGAGACGACGTCCGAAGTCATCACCCCTGATCAGAGCAGCGAGCAGGAGCACCATCTTCACCTTGTCTTGCCTTCGATCCCCCTGGATGAGGCCTCGGACGCCGCCTGACGAGCTGTCCCCCGCTTGTCCCCCGAGCTACGAAAGTGCCCCCTCGGAGAGCACTCCGAGGGGGCACTTCTATGCTTCGTTGCAGGTCAGAGACGTGCGCAAGGGCCGCAGATGCCCACGTTTTGTCCTGACAATCGAACTTCCGGACTTCCCGTCAACTTCGCGCGAGGATACGCTCGGCCCGTGTCCAAGCCAGCCCCCGACCCCAGCCCGCCCCTCGACCACCTCCAGCTCGGCGTCGACCGCAGCAGTCCCGTCCCGCTCTACTTCCAGCTGGCGCAGCAGCTGGAGGCCGCCATCGAGAACGGCAAGCTCGCCCCCGGCAGCCTGCTCGGCAACGAGATCGAGCTCGCCGGGCGCCTCGGCCTGTCCCGCCCGACCGTCCGCCAGGCCATCCAGTCCCTGGTCGACAAGGGCCTGTTGGTGCGGCGCCGCGGCGTCGGTACCCAGGTCGTGCACAGCCAGGTCAAGCGGCCCCTCGAGCTCAGCAGCCTGTACGACGACCTGGAAGCGGCGGGCCAGCGCCCCACGACCCGGGTCCTGAGCAACGCCGTCGTGCCCGCCTCGGCCGAGGTCGCCGCCGCGCTCGGTGTCGCCGAGGGCGCCGAGGTGCACCGGATCGAGCGGCTCCGGATGGCTCACGACGAGCCCATGGCGTACCTCTGCAACTATCTGCCGCTGGGCCCGTTCACCCCCAACGGCGCCGCCCTGGAGGCCACCGGCCTGTACCGGCTGCTCCGCAACGCCGGGATCACCCTGCACAGCGCCCGCCAGGCCATCGGCGCCCGGGCCGCCACGGCCGAGGAGGCCGAGCGCCTCGCCGAGCCCGAGGGTGCGCCGCTGCTCACCATGGCGCGCACCACCTTCGACGCCACGGGCCGCGCGGTGGAGTACGGCGCCCACGTCTACCGGGCCTCGCGCTACTCCTTCGAGTTCCAACTCCTCGTACGTCCGTGAGTCTGACGACAGGACCTGGCAGCGCCGCCGGGCGGCCGCCCCTGCCCCGTATCGAAGTCAGAATGTTCTGACAAACGCATTGACGCCGTCGAGCGGGCGCCGCTAGAACTCCCTCCAGCCGCACCGGGCGGCCGGGGAGAAGAGGTGACGCCATGCCTGAAGCCCACAGAGCCATGCCTGAAGCCCACAGAGCGACCGGTGCCGAACGGGGCCCGATGACCCCGCCGACCACCTCGGAAAACGCGGTGACCGATACTTGGGCGGCGCAACGCAAACAGCAAGAAGGGCACGGCTTCGTGGCAAGGGTTCGAACCTGGGCAATCATCGCGCTGGCGGCGGCGCTCGGCGTCGGCTCCCTGGCGGGATGCAGCAGCACCGGCGGCAAGCGCGCCGAGGACGCCCGCAAGGCGGCGCAGGCCCAGGGCAAGGCCGCGGTCAACACCCCGCGCTGGACGATCGGCATGGTCACGCACTCGGGCGACGGCGACACCTTCTGGGACATCGTCCAGAGCGGCGCCAAGCAGGCCGCCGTCAAGGACAACATCAACTTCCTGTACGCGCACAGCGACGAGGGCAAGGAGCAGGCCGAGCTCGTCGACTCGTACATCGACAAGAAGGTGGACGGCCTGATCGTCACGCTCGCCAAGCCCGGCGCCATGAAGGCCGCGGTGAAGCGGGCCGAGAAGGCCGGGATCCCGGTGATCACCGTGAACTCCGGGAGCAAGGAGTCCAAGGAGTTCGGCGCCCTCACCCACATCGGCCAGGACGAGACCATCGCAGGTGAGGCGGTCGGCGAGGAGCTCAACGAGCGCGGCCGCAAGAAGGCCCTCTGCGTCCTGCACGAGCAGGGCAACGTCGGTCACGAGCAGCGCTGCGACGGCGCCAAGAAGACCTTCAAGGGCGAGATGGTCAATCTGTACGTCGACGGCACCAACATGCCCGACGTACAGGCGAACATCGAGGCCAAGCTGCAGGCGGACCAGGACATCGACACGGTCGTCACGCTCGGCGCCCCGTTCGCCGACACCGCGGCGCAGGCCAAGCAGGACGCCGGAAGTGACGCCGAGATCGACACCTTCGACCTGAACGCCAAGGTCGCGGCCGGTCTCAAGGACGGCACCCTCGGCTTCGCCGTCGACCAGCAGCCCTACCTGCAGGGCTACCAGGCCGTGGACCTGCTCTGGCTGTACCGCTACAACGCGGATGTGCTCGGCGGCGGCCGACCCGTCCTGACCGGGCCGCAGATCATCACCAAGAAGGACGCCGCGGAACTCGAGGGGTACGCGAAGCGGGGGACCCGATGACCACCACGGCCAAGGCCCCCGCACCGACCCCGGACAAGACCGCCGACGAACGCCTCCTCGGCACCTCGCTGCTTCGCCGCCTGCTCGGCCGCCCCGAGCTGGGCGCCGTCGTCGGCGCCATCGCGGTCTTCGTCTTCTTCTCCTTCGCCGCCGACGGCTTCCTGCGCGCCACCAGCCTGTCGACCGTCCTGTACGCCGCGTCGACCATCGGCATCATGGCCGTGCCGGTGGCGCTGTTGATGATCGGCGGCGAGTTCGACCTGTCGGCCGGTGTCCTGGTGACCAGCTCCGCGCTGATCTCCTCGATGTTCAGCTACCAGATGACCGCGAACGTCTGGGTGGGCGTCGGGGTGTCGCTCCTGGTCACGCTCGCCATCGGCGTCTTCAACGGCTTCATGCTGACCCGGACCAAGCTGCCTAGCTTCATCATCACGCTCGGCACCTTCCTGATGCTGACCGGCATGAACCTCGGCTTCACCAAGCTGATCAGCGGCACCGTCTCCACCAAGACGATCTCCGACATGGAGGGCTTCGACTCCGCGAAGCAGCTCTTCGCCTCGCAGTTCACCATCGGCGACGTCGCCTTCAAGGTGACGATTCTGTGGTGGGCCGCCCTCGTCGCGGTCGCCACCTGGATCCTGCTGCGCACCCGCGCCGGTAACTGGATCTTCGCGGTCGGCGGCAACAAGGACGCGGCCCGGGCCGTCGGCGTCCCCGTGGTGAAGACCAAAATCGGGCTCTATATGGGCGTGGCTTTCGCCGCCTGGATCTCCGGCCAGCACCTGTTGTTCTCCTTCAACGAGGTGCAGTCCGGCGAGGGCGTCGGCCAAGAGCTGATCTTCATCATCGCGGCCGTCATCGGCGGCTGTCTGATCACCGGCGGCTACGGCTCCGCGATCGGCTCCGCCTTCGGCGCCTTCATCTTCGGCATGGCCAGCAAGGGCATCGTGTACGCCGAGTGGGACGCCGACTGGTACAAGTTCTTCCTCGGAGCCATGCTCCTTCTCGCGACCCTCCTGAACCACTGGGTCCGCAAGCGCGCGGAGGCGAACAAGTGAAGACCCCGGACGCCGCACCCAAGGACGCCGTACCGCCCCACGAGGACGGCACTCCTCTTGTAGAGCTGGATTCCGTCAGCAAGTGCTACGGCAACGTCCGCGCCCTGGAAGGCGTCTCCCTCCAGGTGCACGCCGGAGAGGTCACCTGCGTCCTGGGCGACAACGGCGCGGGCAAATCGACCCTCATCAAGATCATCGCCGGTCTGCACCAGCACGACGCCGGAACCTTCCGCATCGACGGCGAGGACACCCGCCTCGACAAGCCCCGCGAGGCCCTGGACCGCGGCATCGCCACCGTCTACCAGGACCTCGCCGTCGTCCCCCTGATGCCGGTCTGGCGGAACTTCTTCCTCGGCTCGGAGCCCACGAGGGGCACCGGCCCCTTCAAGCGCATGGACGTCGACGTGATGCGCCGCACCACGCGCGCCGAGCTGCTCCGCATGGGCATCGACCTGCGCGACGTGGACCAGCCCATCGGCACCCTCTCCGGCGGCGAGCGGCAGTGCGTGGCCATCGCCCGCGCCGTGTACTTCGGCGCGAAGGTCCTCGTCCTCGACGAGCCGACGGCCGCGCTCGGCGTCAAACAGTCCGGTGTCGTACTGAAGTACGTCGCGGCGGCCCGGGACGCGGGCCTCGGCGTGGTCCTGATCACGCACAACCCGCACCACGCCTACCTGGTGGGCGACCGCTTCGTGCTCCTCAAGCGCGGCACGATGGCCGGCAGCCACCTGCGCGCCGACATCGGCCTCGACGAACTGACCCGCCAGATGGCAGGCGGCTCGGAGCTCGAGGAACTCAGCCATGAGCTGGAGCGTTCCTAGATCGGTACCGCAGTACCGCTGTGGGCAGCTGTTCCGCAGGGCGAGTGGGGTCTCCCCTGCTCGAACGAAGTTGAGAGCTTGGGGAAGGGTGGGCACAGCCCACGGTGCCGGGCACCGCTGCGTACGGCGGCACGCGCGCGTGCCAAGGGGGACCTGGCGCGGGGGACGCCGCAATGCATCCGCAGGAACACGTGAGGCACAATCGGCCCGATGAGCACCTACCGCGACCTGGCGCACCGCGGCTCCGCAAGGGCCACCGTGCTGCGCACCGTCGGCACCCGCGAACGCCGTTCGCACCTCACCGCCCCCCGCGTCCCCACCGTCGGCATCGACATCGGCGGCACCAAGGTCATGGCGGGCGTCGTCGACGCGGACGGGAACATCCTGGAGAAGGTCCGCACCGAGACCCCGGACAAGTCCAAGAGCCCCAAGGTCGTCGAGGACACCATCTGCGAGCTGGTGCTCGACCTCTCCGACCGGCACGACGTGCACGCCGTCGGCATCGGCGCCGCCGGCTGGGTCGACGCCGACCGCAACCGCGTGCTGTTCGCCCCGCACCTGTCCTGGCGGAACGAACCGCTCCGGGATGCCCTCCAGGGCCGCCTCGCGGTCCCGGTGATGGTCGACAACGACGCCAACACCGCGGCCTGGGCCGAGTGGCGATTCGGCGCGGGCGTCGGCGAGGACCACCTCGTCATGATCACCCTGGGCACCGGCATCGGCGGCGCCATCCTCGAGGACGGCCAGGTCAAGCGGGGCAAATACGGTGTCGCGGGCGAGTTCGGCCATATGCAGGTCGTGCCCGGCGGGCACCGCTGCCCGTGCGGCAACCGCGGCTGCTGGGAGCAGTACAGCTCCGGCAACGCCCTCGTCCGCGAGGCCCGCGAGCTCGCCGCCGCGGACTCCCCGGTCGCGCACACCATCAACGAACGGGTCCAGGGCCACATCTCCGACATCACCGGCCCGCTCATCACCCAGCTGGCCCGCGAGGGCGACGCCATGTGCGTCGAGCTCCTCCAGGACATCGGGCAGTGGCTCGGCGTCGGCATCGCCAACCTCGCCGCCGCACTCGACCCGTCCTGCTTCGTCATCGGCGGCGGCGTGAGCGCGGCCGACGACCTCCTCATCGGGCCCGCCCGGGACGCCTTCCGGCGCCACCTCACCGGCCGCGGCTACCGCCCCGAGGCCCGCATCGCCAAGGCCCAGCTGGGCCCCGAGGCGGGCATGGTCGGCGCCGCCGACCTCGCCCGGCTCGTCGCCCGCCGGTTCCGCCGCGCCAACCGCCGTCGCCTGGAGCGCTACGAGCGATACGAGCGCTACGCCCAGGCCATCCGCGGCTCCCACGCCGCCCGCACCACCGATCAGGGAAACCACGAATGACGCCGTCCGTGCCCCACCAGTCCCCACTGCCGGGCGAGCCCTCCAAGAAACCCGAAAACCGTCGGCACATGATCCGCCGCCGCTGGTTCACGGCGATCATCATCGTGCTGCTCATCGGCATCCCCGCCGGTTACCTCGTGATCTCCGCGAACCAGAGCCGGGACAGCGGCCGCGACAAGGAGAAGAAGTACTCCGCCACCGGCCTCACCGAGGGCTGGCCCTCGAGGCTCCAGAGCCGCCTCTACAAGGTCCTGATCCCGAAGAGCTCGGACCACGTCGCGTACTACGAGACCAACAACTGGCGCACCAGCCGGCTCTATGTCCAGTTCCGCACCAGCAACGAGGGGCTCGAGCGGTTCCTGAAGAGGGCCGGAACCGACGTCGACAAGCTGGAGGACGGCGAGATCACCGTGAGCAAGCGGGACCGGAAGATCGTCGGCTGGGAGTTCACCCGCGAGGGCCCCTGGTCGGCGCTCACCCACAAGCACAAGGACCCGCTGCCCACCCTGGACATCACCGTCAACCGCTCCGACCCGAAGCACCCGATGGTCTACGTGGTCTCGGCGACGACGCCCTGAAACCGGGGCCGCACCCCGGCGAGCGCCGCCCGCCGGTCGATTGTCAGTGGTGCTCCGTACAGTCGTAGACGTCCGAGGATCCAGGGACGTCCGCGCACGGACGCGGCGGGCGTCCGTCGTACGAAGAGGGGGGTGCGCCGCGCCATATGACCGCTGGCCTGACGCGCTGCGCCGCTCTCTTCCTGCCCGCCGACCTGCCCCGCCAGGGCCGGATCGCCCTGTGGGCCCCGGACGGCGGCGAACTGCCCGAGCCGATGGCGTCCGCCGCCCCCGAAGCCCATGCGTCCGCCGCGCCCGATGTTCTGACCGAGGTCACGGTCGTACGTCGCCAGGGCGCCGCCGTCCGCAGGGTCACCGTCCCCGCCCTCACCCTGCCCGTCGACCGCGCCCTGCCTCTGCTCGCGCGCGCCGCGCACCACCGTGCCGCCCACCCCGCCACCGCCTGCTGGGGCGGCGCCGCCCGGCTCGCGCTGCACCTGGTGGCCCGGGGCCGCCTCCTTCCCGGGCTCACGGCCGACGACCACGACGCCTGGCGGGCGGGCCCGCTGGACGCCGAGGACATCGCCCACCTGCGCGCCCTCGCCGCGGCCCTGCCCTGGGAGGGCCACGCCGCCCCGCTGCCTGACGTCCGGCCGCTGCAACTGCCCGACCCCGAGGCGCTGTTGCGCGCCTTCCTCGACGCGGTCGCCGACACCCTGCCCCGGACCCCGGCCGCCCCGCACGCCCTGGGCGCGCCCTTCGCCGCGCGGGCGGCGCAGCGGCTGCCCGGGGCCCGGGAGTGGGCCGCTGAGGCGGCGGCCGGGCTCGATACGGGGGTACGGATCTCGCTTCGGCTCCAGTTGTCCGGGCGGGAGCTGTTCGACCGTGCGGATGACGGGGCGACCGGGGGCGCCGGGGAGTCGGTTCGTACGGCGGGGGCGGCGGTCCTTCAGGTGCACAGCTTGGCCGACCCCACTCTTGTGGTCGACGCGGCGGACTTTTGGGCGTCGGGTGCGCCCGATGGGTCCGGTGCGTCCGGTGCGTCCGGTGATGCCGCCCCCGATGCCGCGGGCGTTACCACGTCCTTCGGGCCGCGGGCCCGGGTCGACGCGGCGCTCGCGTTGCGCCGGGCGGCGCGGGTCTGGGCCCCGCTCGAACGACTCGTGGAGCATCCCGAGCCGGACGTACTGCCCCTGTCCGAGAGCGAGTTGGCCGATCTGCTCGGGGCCGCCGCGAGCCGTCTGCGCGCCGCGGGAGTCGCCGTGCACTGGCCGCGTGACCTCGCACGCGATCTCTCGGCGGCCGCCGTCGTACGGCCCGCGCCCGGCTCGGCCACGGATGGCACCGGCTTCCTCGAGAGCGGTGAACTTCTCCAGTTCCGCTGGCAGTTGGCGCTCGGTGGCGAGCCGCTCAGCGAGGCCGAGATGGACGCGCTCGCCGAGGCGCACCGGCCCGTGGTGCGGCTGCGCGACCAGTGGGTGCTCGTCGACCCGGACCTGGTCCGCAAGGCCCGCAAGCGCGAACTCGGCCTGCTCGACCCGGTCGACGCCCTCTCCGTGGCCCTCACCGGCACCGCCGAGGTGGACGGCGAGACCGTCGAAGCGGTCCCGGCCGGCGCGCTCGCCGAGCTGCGCGACCGGCTCACCGCCGGACTGGCTCCGGTGGATCCGCCGCCGAGCCTGAACGCCCGGCTCCGGGACTACCAACTCCGTGGCCTGGCCTGGCTCGACCTGATGACCTCACTCGGCCTCGGCGGCTGCCTCGCGGACGACATGGGCCTCGGCAAGACCGTGACCCTCATCGCCCTGCACCTGCGCCGCGCCCGCCCGGAACCCACCCTCGTGGTCTGCCCGGCCTCGCTGCTCGGCAACTGGCAGCGGGAGATCGCCCGCTTCGCCCCCGGCGTCCCGGTGCGCCGCTACCACGGCGCGGGCCGCACCCTGGAGGACCTCTCCGACCTCTCCGGCGGCTTCGTCCTTACTACGTACGCCACGATGCGCACCGCCGCACCCCAACTCGCCGAACAGAGCTGGGGCATGGTCGTCGCCGACGAGGCACAGCACGTCAAGAACCCCCTCTCCGCCACCGCGAAGGCCCTGCGCACCATCCCGGCCCCGGCCCGCGTCGCCCTCACCGGCACCCCCGTGGAGAACAACCTCTCCGAACTCTGGGCCCTGCTCGACTGGACCACCCCCGGACTGCTCGGCCCGTTGAAGTCCTTCCGTTCTCGGCACGCACGCGCTGTGGAGGGCGACGGCGTCGAGGGCCGCGACCCCGAGGCGGTGGCCCGCCTGGCCCGCCTGATCCGGCCCTTCCTGCTGCGCCGCAAGAAGTCGGACCCCGGCATCGTGCCCGAGCTGCCGCCGAAGACCGAGACCGACCACCCGGTGCCGCTCACCCGGGAGCAAGTCGCGCTGTACGAGGCGGTGGTGCGCGAGTCGATGGCCGCAATCGAGGCGGCGGACGGCATCGCACGCCGCGGCCTGGTGCTCAAACTCCTCGGCGCGCTCAAGCAGATCTGCAACCACCCCGCGCAGTACCTCAAGGAGGGCGTCCACGGCGACCACACAGGCGGCCCGCATCCGGCCGCCGCGACCACTCCGGTGGGCCCGCATCCGACGGGTCCGCGTCCGAACGGCCCGTACCCGGCAGGGACAGCGGCGCCGCGCCTGCACGGCCGCTCGGGCAAACTCGCCCTGCTCGACGAGCTGTTGGACACCATCCTCGCCGAGGACGGCTCGGCCCTGGTGTTCACGCAGTACGTCGGCATGGCCCGGCTGCTCGCCGCGCACCTCGCCACCCGGGCGCTGCCCGTGGAGCTGCTGCACGGCGGTACGCCGGTCGCCGAGCGGGAGCACATCGTGGACCGCTTCCAGGCGGGTGCCACCCCGGTCCTGATCCTCTCCCTCAAGGCCGCGGGCACCGGCCTCAACCTCACCCGCGCGGGCCACGTCATCCACTACGACCGCTGGTGGAACCCGGCGGTCGAGGAGCAGGCCACGGACCGCGCGTACCGCATCGGGCAGACCCAGCCGGTGCAGGTCCACCGTCTCGTCACCGAGGGCACGGTGGAGGACCGCATCGCCGACATGCTCACCGCCAAGCGGGCCCTCGCGGACGCGGTACTCGGCTCCGGCGAGCCGGCCCTCACGGAGCTGACGGACCGCGAACTCGCCGACCTGATCTCCCTGCGGAGGCCGTCATGAGCCCGGCACCCGGCTCCGGCGCGGAGAGCCCCGCGGACCGGGCCCGCCGCGCCCTGCGCGAGGCGCGCCGCACGGACGCCGCGCCCTCGGAGCCCGCCGCCCCGGCGGCCCCGGAACCGGCGACCCCCACCGCCGAGCCCGAGGCCGACGCCCACGGGCGCCCGTCGGCACCCCGTCCCGCCGACGCGGCGCGGGAGGCGCTGCGCGCGGCTCGCCGGGAGAGCGGTACCGGCGACGGTGTGGAGGACTCCGGTGTCCGGGGCGGAGGAGTCGAGGTATCCGGTGTCCGGGGCGAGGGAGTGGAGGGATCCGGCGTCCGAGGTGGGGGAGTGGAGGGATCGGAGGACTCCGTTCCCCAGGGGCGTGGAGCGGGGAACTCCGGTTTCCACGGCGGTAGTTCGGCCAACCGGAGCGGACGTAAGCGGACGCGCCGCCCGGTCGGCTCACAACCCGCCCGCCAGGCCGAGGAGTTGCGCAGGATGCTGCGGGAAGCCGTGCGGGGGCTCGACGACGGGGCTGTGCCGCAGGCGGCCGCGCCGCAGGAGGCCGAGCCGTCGAACGGAGGGTCGGCGGACGGAGAGTCGGCGGACGGAGGGTCGGCGGACGCCAAGCCCCGGACCGGTGCAGCCGCGCGTCCCCGATCCCGTCCCCGTACACGAGGACCTGTCGAAGCCGACGGGACTTCGATGTCATCCCCCGCCACACTGCCCGGACCGGAGGCGGAGGAGGCGGGGGACGCGGGAGAGACGGGAGAGACGAGAGAGACGAGAGAGACGAGAGAGACGCCCGCCCGCCGAAGGGCCGGTGCCCCCGGAGAGCTACGCCGGACGTTCCCGGCCAACTGGCCCGGCCGCGACGGCACGGACCGAGGGCGCAGGGTCCGGACCCGCACGGACCGTGGGCCCGCCTCTCGCGCGAGAGGCACGGACAAGACCGGGGAGACCACCCCAACCCCCACCCCCAGCTGGTGGGGCACAGCCTGGATCAACGCCCTGGAAGCAGCCGCCCTCGATCCGGCCCGCCTGGCCCGCGGCCGACGCTACGCCGACGGCGGACACGTGGACGCGATCACCGTCACGCCCGGCCTGGTGCTCGCGTACGTGCACGGCAGTCGCCCGCGCCCGTACCGCGTACGGCTCACCCTGCGCACCTTCTCCGACGCGGAGTGGGACGGCTTTCTCGAGGCCGCGGCCGACCGGCCGGGGCATATCGCCGCGCTGCTCGACAGGGAACTGCCGCACTCCCTGGCGGAGGACGGCGTCGGCCTGCTGCCGGGCCCCGGCGAGCTGCACCCGGAATGTTCCTGTCCCGATGCGGGGCGGCCCTGCAAGCATGCCGCGGCGCTCTGTTACCGGACCGCGCGGCTCCTGGACGAGGACCCGTTCCTGCTGCTCCTGCTGCGCGGCCGGGGTGAACGCACGCTCCTCGACGCCCTGTCCCGGCGTAACGCCACCCGCGCGGCCCGGGCCGACCGCAGCGGCATAAGCCCAAGCCCCGCCCGGCTCCCCGGCGTACGCGCCTCCGACGCCCTCGCGCCGCGCGACCTGCCGCCGCTCCCGGCACCGCTCCCGCCGCCCGCGCACCCGGGTCGGCCCCCGGTCTGCCCGGCCCCACCGGGTGGCCCGGACCCGCTGGCGCTCGACCAGTTGGCCACGGACGCCGCGGCCCGTGCGCACGCGCTGCTGACCGGCGGCACCGACCCGGTGGGCGAACTGAGCCTCTGGCAGGACGCGGTGCGCCTGGCCGCCGCGCGCCCCGGCTCCGGCCTGACCGCGGCGAGCCGCGCCCACTACGCCGCGCTCGCGGCCGCGGTGGGGCGCAGCCCGGCCGAGCTCGCGCGCGCCGTCGCCGCGTGGCGCCAGGGCGGCATCGAGGGCCTCGCCGTACTGGAAGAGCCCTGGGATCCGCCCGCGGGTCCTTTCGACCGGGCCCGACCGGCCCTGCGCGCCGCGCTCTCCCCGGCCGGCCCGCCGTTCAAGGTCTGGCGCAACCGCCTGACCCACCCCCGCGGCCACCTCCAACTGCGCCTCGGCCGGGACAACCTCTGGTACGCGTACGAGTCCGAGCCGAACCACGACGACTGGTGGCCCCGCGGCACCCCGACCCCGGACCCGGTGGACGCCCTGGCCCTCGTAGCCGCTCCCGAAGACCCGGATCGCCCAGGCGGCCCGGACAGCCGCGAGTGGCCATGATCCCCGACGTCCACGGCGGCCCTGACGCCCGAACTGCCGCCCGCACGCTGCCAATAGGCCCAATTCAGCCCTCTGCCACCCCACCCACTCCCCGAAACACCCACTCCAAAAAAGTGACCCGTCCCACAGCGAGGTCAGAAGCGCACAAATCCGGGCGACCGCCGCACCCGCTAACTCGGACGTCAGGATTGCCCCTTACCGTGGTCCGGTGACCGAATCGAAGACCCCTGCCCTCCAGTACCGCTTTGACGGACCGGAAGACGCCCCGGTCCTCATCCTCGGCCCGTCGCTCGGTACCACGTGGCACATGTGGGACCGGCAGATTCCCGAGCTCACCAAGACCTGGCGGGTGTTCCGCTTCGACCTGCCCGGCCACGGTGGCGCCCCCGCGCACCCCGCCGACAGCGTCGCGAACATCGGTGACCGGCTGCTCGCCACCCTCGACCAGCTCGGCGTGCAGCGGTTCGGCTACGCGGGTTGCGCTCTCGGCGGTGCCGTCGGTGCCGATCTGGCGCTGCGGCACCCGCAGCGGGTCGCCTCGCTCGCCCTGATCGCGGCCTCGCCCCGGTTCGGTACCGCCGACGAGTTCCGGCAGCGCGGCGTGATCGTGCGTACGAACGGCCTCGACCCGGTCGCCCGTACCGCCCCCGACCGCTGGTTCACGCCCGGCTTCGCTGCCAACCAGCCGGCGATCACCGAGTGGGCCGTGCAGATGGTCCGCACCACCGACCCCGGCTGCTACATCTCGGCCTGCGAGGCCCTCGCGGCCTTCGACATCCGTTCCGAGCTCGGCCGGATCGGCGTGCCGACGCTGGTACTCGTCGGCTCCGAGGACCAGGTCACCGGGCCCGCCGAGGCGCGCACCCTGGTCGCGGGCATACCGGACGCGCGGCTCGCGGTCGTTCCCGGCGCCTCCCACCTCGCCCCGGTCGAGCAGCCCGGCGCGGTCACCGACCTGCTCGTACGCCACTTCTCCACCGCCTGGGCGGAGCAGAACCCGTCGATGGCGGCGATCCCGGCGCCGCCGGTCAAGCCGGTGCTCACGCCGCCGAAGGCCGCGTCGCCGGTGGCCGAGATCGCGCCCGCCGAGGTGCCGATGCCGGGTGCCGTTCGGCCCGATCCGTACGACAGCGGTCTCAAGGTCCGCCGCGAGGTCCTCGGCGACAGCCATGTGGACCGGGCGCTTGCCGAGGCCGACGAGTTCTCCGGCGACTTCCAGGACTTCCTGACCCGGTACGCCTGGGGCGAGGTCTGGGCGCGGCCCGGTCTCGACCGCCGGATGCGCAGCTGTGTGACCCTCACGGCCCTGGTCGCGGGCGGCCACCGGGAGGAACTCGCCTTCCACGTTCGGGCGGCGCTGCGCAATGGCCTCACCCCGGACGAGATCAAGGAAGTGCTGCTTCAGGCAGGCGTGTACTGCGGCGTACCGGCGGCGAACTCGGCGTTCCGGGTGGCGCAGGAGGTCATAAGGCAGGAGACGACGCCGCAAGAGTAGGCCGGGTCTTGCGGACCACGGATGCGTACCGTCGTACGGGGCTCGGCCATCGCGCTGCACGCGCTCGTCCGCAAATGCCGGACGGGCTGAAATATGACGCCCACCGCCATGATCCGGAAGCATGCCGGAAGCATGATGGTGTCATGACGCACTCCGACCCCACCCCGACGCTCACGCTCACGAAGAAGGCGCACGCCTGCGTCCGCCTGGAGAAGGACGGGCGGACGCTCGTCGTCGACCCGGGCGGCTTCAGCGAGGCGGACGCCGCGCTCGGTGCCGAGGCGATCCTGATCACCCACGAGCACCCGGACCACTTCAACGAGGAGCGGCTGCGGGCCGCGCTCGACGCCGACCCGGCGGCTCAGATCTGGACGCTGCGGTCCGTCGCCGAGCAGCTCGGGGCCGCGTTCCCGGGCCGCGTGCACGTGGTCGGCCACGGCGACACGTTCACGGCCGCGGGCTTCGACGTGCAGGTGCACGGCGAGCTGCACGCGGTGATCCACCCGGACCTGCCGCGGATCACCAACATCGGCTTCCTGATCGACCCGGAGGCCGCCGCCGTCTTCCACCCCGGCGACGCGTTCACCGTCCCCGACCGGCCCGTGGACACGCTGATGCTCCCGGTGATGGCCCCCTGGAGCAAGGTCTCCGAGGTCATCGAGTACGTCCGCGAGGTCAAGCCGCGGCGCGCCATCGACATCCACGACGCGCTGCTCACGGACCTGGCCCGGCCGATCTACGACACCCACATCGGCAACCTCGGCGGCGCCGACCACGCCCGGCTCGCGTCCGGCGAGAGCACCGGGCTGTGAGCTGTGAGCTGTGAGTCGGTTCACCGGGCTCTGAGTCGGTTGTCAGACCGTGCCGGTAGGTTGTGAGACATGCGCATCGCGACTTACAACGTGAACTCGATCACCGCCCGCCTGCCGCGGCTGCTCGCCTGGCTGGAGAGCAGCGGTACGGACGTGCTGTGCGTGCAGGAGACCAAGTGCGCGGCCGAGCAGTTCCCGGCGGACGCGCTGCGCGAGCTGGGCTACGAGTCGGCGGTGCACGCCACGGGCCGGTGGAACGGCGTGGCACTGATCTCCCGCGTGGGCCTCGAGGACGTGGTGAAGGGCCTGCCCGGCGGCCCGGCGTACGACGGCGCGGAGGAGCCCCGCGCGATCGCCGCGACCTGCGGCGGCGCCCGCGTCTGGTCGGTGTACGTGCCGAACGGCCGGGAGCCGGACCACCCGCACTACGCGTACAAGCTGCGCTGGCTGGAGACCCTGCGGACGGCGGTCGCCGAGGACGCGGCGGGCACGACCCCGTTCGCGGTCCTGGGCGACTTCAACGTGGCGCCCACGGACGAGGACGTGTGGGACATCAGCCTCTTCGACGGCGCCACACACGTCACCCCGGCCGAGCGGGACGCCCTCGCGGCGCTGCGCGAGACGGGCCTCGAAGAGGTCGTGCCGCGGCCGCTGAAGTACGACGTGGCGTTCACGTTCTGGGACTACCGGAACCTCGGCTTCCCGAAGAACCGGGGCATGCGCATCGACCTGGTGTACGGGAACGAGCCGTTCACCAAGTCCGTCAAGGACGCGTACGTCGACCGCGAGGAGCGCAAGGGCAAGGGCGCGTCCGACCACGCCCCGGTCGTGGTCGACCTGGAGCTGTAACCGGTCGTGGTCGACTTGGAGCGGTAACCCGGGGTGGGCCGAAGGCGACGCAGCGCCTCCGGCCCACCCCGGCCCTCATCCCCGACCGCCGGGCAGAGCCTCAGTCCTCAAGGACCCATAGTCCTCAAGGCCCCTCAGCCTTCAAGGACCCTCAGCCTTCAAGAACCCTCAGGTCGATCGAATCCGCAAGGGCAGCCAACCCCGCGTCCCCCGGGTGCAGATGGTCGCCGCTGTCGTAATGCGGGAGCATCCGCGACGGACGCTCCGGGTCCCGCAGCACCGCGTCGAAGTCCACGAACGCGTCGTAGGTGTCGTTGTTGCGGATCCACTCGTTCACCGCCACCCGCTGCGCGTTCGCCTCCGGAGTGCACCGCCGCTCGCCCTCGCACGGCACGATCGTCGCCGCGATCACGCGCAGCCCGCGCGCCTTCGCCCGCGCCGCGATCTCCCGCAGCCCGGCGATCACTTCCTCGGCGGTGTCGCCCCAGCGCACATCGTTGACGCCCTCGAAGACCAGCATCGTGCGCGCCGAGGTCTGGGCGAGCACATCCCGGTCGAGGCGGTGCACGGCGCTCACCCCGCCGGTGCTCCCGCCCATGCCGTCGCCCGGATACCAGTCGTAGATCACGCGGTTCGCCGAGATGCCGTGGTTGATCACGCCGTAGTGCGGCACCTCGTCCTGCGCGAGCAGCCGCCGGGCCAGGACGTTGGGCCAGCGCTTGTTGCCGTTCATCGTGGACTTGTCGCCGTCCGTGATCGAGTCGCCGAGCGTCACCACGGACCCGGGCCCGCCGGCCACGTCCACGCCGGTCAGGAACGGCCAGGTGGTGATGGTCGAGGTGTACGCGCCGGGGCCCGCGTCCGCCGCGTGGTCGCCCGGTTCACTCAGGTACGACTCCTGTAGCGCCTGTCGGTGCACCGGGGCGGCCACGACCGTCCCCGCCAAATGGAAGCTGACCAGAAGGTTGGCGTCGGCGGGCACGTCGAAGCCGAGCGGGTCGCTGAACGCCTGGGCGCCCGCCGGGATTTCGGTCCCGGTCACGCCGTTGAAGGAGAGCGGTACGGGTGGCCCCGAGGCCGTTGCCCCCGATTCCTGCACGGCGACCGTCGCACTGCCGATCCGCACCGGCGTACCGGCGAACGTGTTGTCCAGGCGCACCCGCACCCGCGAGCCGCCCACCGAGGTGTGCACCACCAGGCGCAGCGTGCGGTCCTGCCACGGCCCGACCGAGGTGTACCCGGCGGTGGACGCCGACCACGTTCCGGTCCAGCCCGCGTCGGTGTTCCGTACGGACGCCGCGAACACATGCAGGTCGGCGCCGCCGCCCGGAACCGGAAGCCGTACCGCCTCGACCGCACGCCCGCGATCGAGCGGCACCGTCACGACGTACAGGCGGGCCTTCTCGACGCGTTGGCCCTCTGGCGTGTTGATGTGCGGCAGGGCCACGGACTTCGTGGCGAGCGGGCCCGAGCGCCAGTCCGGCGCGGTCAGTCGGAACGATGCCTTCCGGCCGTCCTCATACCGCACCGTCCCGGTCCCGCTCGCGGTGCCGCCGGTCCCGGCGACCAGGAACGCCAGGGACTCGCCCGTGCCGCGTACCGAAACCCACTGGCCGTTCGCGCGTACGTTGTCGGGCTCGCCCGGCTCGGTGTCCGGCAGCGCGAACCGGGCCGCGTCGACGGAGAGGTCCCGGCCCGGGGTCCAGCCCGCGGCGGCCAGGTCCTGGGCGGAGAGCGAGGCCCCGGAGCCGTCGAAGTCGGCGGCGGTGGGCGCGTTGTCGTCGCTCACCGCCCGATTGTCGAAGAGCCGCTCCAGTGGGAGCGGCTCTTGTCTCTTCTGCTGAGCGGTTCTTGGCGCGGCCGTGCCGGTCTCGTTCGCGGTCGTCCCGGTCGTCCCGGTCGTCCCGGTCGTGGCATTCCGCCCTGCCGTGGCAGCGCCCGCCGCGGGCGCCATCGGCGCCACCCCGGCCAGCCCGGAAAACAGAGCCAAGGCCACGGCCCCACCCCAGATACGTCGACGCACAGCCGACTCCTCCCTCTCGTACCGCTCGTCAGATGTCGCCACCTGTCCCCCGAGTCGCCCGTATGCCCTGTGTCCCCCGTGTACCCCCGTTCCGTGAGCTGCGCCATGAAGCTAAGGAGGCGTCAGGAACGCGTCAATGACCTACGTCTGAACTCGCCCTGAAATAAGGAAGGATGAGCCCTTCGAGGTGAGAGGGGGTGCGCAGGGGGCACGTGAGGTCAGCGTGAGGGACGGCAGCGGACGGGCAGAGAAGCTCGCTCGTGGAGGTGCGGAAGAAGGTCTGCACGGACGAGGCTCGCGGTGGTGTCGACGTGCGCGGTCAGGAGGCAACGTACGACCAAAGGGGCCTGCTCCTGGGTGAGTTCGCCGCCTTGCGCCCCGCCGAACCCGAGTCCACCCGCCGCGCCCGCTCCACGTACCCTCATGTCCTCGCCGGTCCTCAACAGGAGAGCCCCGTTCGATGGCTGCCACGCACGCCTTACCGTCCGCACTCGACGCGACATCGTCCGCGTTCGACCCGATGCGGCTTCTGGCCGCCGGTCCGCCCGACGCTTTCGGTTCCTTCGGACCCGGCGCGGTCATCGGCTTCGTGATCGTCTTTTCGCTCGCCTTCGGTGCGCGTCGCCTGGTCGGCCGGTACGGGGGCACGTTGCGCACCCTCGTATGCGCCCTCGCCGGGATGGCCACCGGCGGGATCGCCATCGGGCGGCGCCTCGGCGAACCGGGGATGAGCTGGTCCCTGGTCACCGTCATGGTCGGCATCGCCCTGGTCGTCACGATGGTGCTGCTCATCGCCACCGAGGCGCTGCTGCCCGTCGGCACCAGCCCCCTCAGCGTGCTGCGTGCCCTGCGCGCCCGCGTGGCCCGGGCCCGCCGCTATACGCAGGTGAGCGCGGCCGCGGCGCGGCACGGACTGATCCGGCGCGCCCGGCCGTTGCCGAGCCGCGGCGGACCGCAGGGCGGCGACGCCGCGTTCGCCCAGGCGCTGCGCGCCACCCTCGAGGAGTGCGGTGTCACCTTCGTGAAGCTCGGGCAGATCCTCTCGACCCGGCGCGATCTGCTGCCGCCCGAGTTCATCAACGAGCTCAGCAGGCTGCAGAGCGAGGCCGAGCCCGCTCCCTGGGCGGAGGTCGAGCGGCAACTGACCGCCGAACTGGGCGCCCCACCGGCCGAGTTCTTCGCCCACTTCGAGCGCAAGCCGCTGGCCGCCGCCTCCATCGCGCAGGTCCACCGGGCCACGCTCACCGACGGCAGCCAGGTCATCGTCAAGGTGCAGCGGCCCGGGATCGTGCCGGTCGTCGAACGCGACCTCGACATCGTGCGGCGCATCGCCGCCACCCTGGAGCGGCGCGCCGCCTGGGCGCGCGGCCTCGGCGCCGTCGACCTGGCCGAGGGCTTCGCCGCCGCGCTCCGCGAAGAGCTGGACTTCCGTATCGAGGCCCGCAACCTCACCACCATCGCGGCCGCGGCCGCCCTGCACGACGCACCGCACCAGGTCCGGCTCCCGGCCCTGCACGACAAACTCACCACGGCCCGCGTCCTCGTCATGACGGAGCTCGACGGCACCCCGCTCGGCCGCGCGGACCGGGCCATCGCCGAACGCGAGGTCGACCGGGCCGAGTTGGCGCGCACACTGCTCGCCTGCCTGCTACGGCAGGTGATGGTCGACGGGGTGTTCCACGCCGACCCGCACCCCGGCAACATACTGCTCACCCCCGAAGGCGGCCTCGCGCTCCTGGACTTCGGATCCGTGGGCCGTCTGGACACCCAACTCCAGTCCACCCTCCAGCGTCTGCTTCTCGCCGTCGACCAGCGCGATCCGGCGACGCTGCGGGACGCCTTCGTGGAGATCATGGACCGTTCCGACGGGGTCGACGGGGAGGCGCTGGAGCGCGCGTTGGGCCGCTTCATGGCCCGCCACCTCAGTACGGGCGTCGTCCCGGACATCGACATGTTCACGGACCTGTTCCGGATCGTCTCCGCCCACGGCATCGCCGTACCGCCCGAAGTCGCCGCCGTCTTCCGCGCGTTGGCCACGGTCGAGGGCACCTTGACCCACCTCGCCCCCGGCTTCGACATCGTGACGGAGGCCCGCACCTTCGCCCGCCGCGAGATCACCGCCCAGCTCGGCCGCGGCTCGCTACGGGAGACCGCGGAGGGCGAACTCCTCCCCTTGCTCCCGCTCCTGCGCCGACTGCCGCGCCGCGTGGACCGTATCGGACAGTCCCTGGAACGCGGCGAGTTCACCCTCAACGCCCGCCTGCTCGCCGACGAACGCGACCAACGCGTCCTCTCCGGCCTGCTGCACCAGGCCATGGTCTGCGTCCTCGCCGCCACCACCGGCATCATGGGCGTCCTGCTCCTCTCCGGCAGCGGCGGCCCGGCCATCAACAAGGACCTACGCCTGTACGAGCTGTTCGGCTACAACCTTCTCCTCCTGAGCCTGGTCCTCATGATCCGCGTGCTGGTCGGCCACCGGGCGCGGGGGGCCCGCTACGACTGAGGGGCGACCCTGCGTTTAGGATCGCGGGCACCGCTTGACGGTCCGAGGGCGGACCATCCTTAGCAGAGGATCAGCCGTGCAGTGCCCCATACGCTCTTTTTGGGTGGTAACTCCCGGACAGGGTGAGATCGTTACCTCTGCCTGCCTGCCTGCCTGCCTGCCTGCCTGCCTGCCTGCCTGCCCGCCTGCCCGCCTGCTCGTGAGGTCGCTGACGGCGAGGCCGTAGTCCGGACCTTGTACTCGGCCGTGAGCCGTGGCACGGAATCGCTGGTCTTCAACGGTCGCGTTCCCGTCGGCCAGTACGCGGCCATGCGCGCTCCGTTCCAGGAAGGTGACTTCCCCGGCCCCGTCAAGTACGGCTACCTCAGCGTGGGCCGGGTCGAGGCGGGGCCCGCCCAGCTGGTCGACCGGACCGTCTTCTGCCTGCACCCGCACCAGAACCGTTTCACCGTCCCGGTCGAAGCCCTCACCCTGGTACCCGACGCGGTGCCGCCGGAACGCGCGGTGCTCGCCGGCATCGTCGAGACGGCCCTCAACGCCTTGTGGGACGCGCCACCGCGCATCGGTGACCGCATCGCCGTGGTGGGCGCGGGCCTGGTCGGCTCCTGCGTGGCCGCCCTCCTGGCCCGGTTTCCCGGCCTCCGGGTGCAACTCGTCGACGTCGATCCGGCCCGCGCGGAAGTCGCCGCGGCGCTCGGTGTCGCCTTCGCCGACCCCGCGCAGGCGGATGGCGACTGCGATCTCGTCTTCCATGCCAGCGCCACCCAGGACGGGCTTGTCCGCTCCCTCGAACTGCTCGCCCCCGAGGGCTCCGTGGTGGATCTGAGCTGGTACGGCGACCGGCCGATCACCCTTCCGCTCGGCGGGTTCTTCCACTCCCGGCGCCTGGCACTCCGCAGCAGCCAGGTCGGCGCCGTCCCGCCGCAGCTGCGTGGGCGGCACGCGCCCGCCGACCGTCTCGCCCTGGCGCTCGACCTCCTGCGAGACCCCCTCTTCGACGTACTCATCACCGGCGAATCCGACTTCGACGAACTCCCCCAGGTCATGGCCCGGATCGCCGCGGGCGGACTGCCCGGGCTCTGCCACCGCATCCGATACGACCCCCGCTGACCCGCACCCACCGCCCGTACTGACCGCCGTACAGACCGCCCGTACCGACACCGAGCCTCCGGAGAAGTCTTGTTCACCGTCACGGTCCGCGAGCACCTCATGATCGCCCACAGTCTGCGGGGCGAGGTCTTCGGCCCCGCGCAGCGCCTGCACGGAGCGACCTACCTGGTCGACGCCACCTTTCAGCGCATGGAGCTGGACGCCGACAACCTCGTCGTCGACATGGGCCTGGCGGCTACGGAGCTGCGCGGGATCGTCGGAGCGCTGTCCTACCGGAATCTCGACGAGGACACTGCCTTCGCCGGGACCAACACCACCACGGAATTCCTGGCCAAGGTCATAGCGGACCGCCTCGCCGCCCGCATCCACGCCGGTGCTCTGGGCCAGGGGGCCCGCGACCTGGCCGGGATCACCGTGCAACTCCACGAGTCGCACATCGCCTGGGCGAGCTACCACCGCACGCTCTGATCACCCGGCCATGGCCATACGCCCGTACGTCCTGCTGTCGGCCGCCGTTTCCGTGGACGGCCATCTGGACGACACCGCCGACGAACGACTGGTGCTCTCCAACGACCAGGACCTCGACCGTGTCGACCGGGAACGCGCCGCCGCCGATGCCGTCCTCGTCGGCGCCACCACCCTGCGCAGGGACAACCCGCGCCTCCTCGTGAAGAGCGCCGAGCGGCGCGCACGGCGTATCGCCGCCGGTAAACCGGAGCATCCGCTGAAGGTGACGGTGACCGGGTCCGCGGAGCTGGACGCCGGTCTGCTGTTCTGGCACTGCGGCGGCGAGAAGCTGGTCTTCACCGTGGACGGCGCGGTATCCAAGGCCCGTCGCACCCTGGGCGGCCGCGCCGACATCGTCAGCACCGGCCCCGTGCTCGACTGGCCGTTGGTCCTCGACGAGCTCGGTCGGCGCGGTGTGGGCAGACTCCTGGTGGAAGGGGGCGGCACGATCCACACCCAGTTCCTGGCCCGGAGCCTGGCCGACGAGCTCCATCTGGTCATCGCCCCGCTCCTGGTGGGCCAAGCCGACGCCCCGAGGTTCCTGACCTCGGCGGCGTATCCCGGTGGTTCCACGGCCCGTATGAAACTCCTGGAGGCACGCCGGATCGGCGACGTGGTGTTGCTGCGCTACGCGCCCAAGCACCGCGGCTGAGACGTCCCGCGCGCCGGACCGGGATGCTCGCCGCTGCCGACCGCGCCGAGCCCGACCGCCGATCTCCGAACTCGGGCTCCTCGGTGTGCAGTTGACGGGTCCTAGGTATGATCGGCGGGACACGGTCGGCACGGGTGGGACGGGGGAGCCGCAGTGGACGACGCGGTCGAACTGGCGGACATGATCGCTCAGTTGCGGGACGAGCTGGGCCGGGCGATGGCGGCCGGAGACGGCCACGGGCTGCGGTTCCAGGCCGAGCGGCTCGAACTCGAGCTGACCGTTGGGGTGGAACGGAGCCGGGAGCCCGGCGCCAAGGTGCGGTTCTGGGTCTTCGACGCCGGCGCCACCGCGCGCAGCGCGAACACCGCCACGCAGCGGATCACACTCACCCTCCTGCCGGTGCCCGGCGACGCACCCGAAAGGCCCGCCCTGATCTCGGGCGCCGAGCTGCCCGATGAGGACTGACCCTTCGGCTGACGAGCCCGGCCTCGACCCGCACCGGATCGCCGAGCTCATCGTCGGAACGGACCACGGCAACCGGCGCGGATCCGGATACCGAATCTCCGACGGCACGGTCCTTACCGCCGCCCATGTGGTCGCCAACGCCACCGGGATACACGTACGGTGCGATGCCGACCGGCCCGGACAGTGGTCGGCTCCGGCGGCGGTGGCCTGGGCGGACGACGGCTGCGACCTGGCCGTGCTGACCGTCAGGCCCCCGGCAGAAGCCCCCACGGGCATCGAGCGCGCACGTTTCGGGCGCATCGCCGACGACCGCCACGGCGTGATCGGCGTGCACGCGGCGGGGTTCCCGCTGTGGAAGCGGCGCCGCCGCCCCGAAGGCGGGTACTTCCGCGAACTCCACCAGGCCGATGGGACCGTGGCGGCGCTCTCCAACCTCCGCACCGGGACGCTGGAAATGACCGTGGCAGCGGCGGGCGCCGACCCGGACCCGGACACCTCTCCGTGGGCGGGGATGTCCGGCGCCGCGGTGTGGGCCGGCAGCCGCATCGTCGGCGTGGTCGCCGAACACCACCGGGCCGAGGGCGCGGGCCGGCTCACCGCTGTCCGTCTCGACCACGCACTGCGCCGACTCCACGACGCGGACCGCGCCGAACTCGCCCGGCTCCTGGCGATCCCCGACCCGGCGGCGCTGCCGCTCGCGACGCAGGGGGTGGCGCAGGACGCGCGGGCCGCAGGGGTGCGCGTGGTCGGTGTCCCCGTCGCGCACGGGATCGAGCTCTTCAAGAACCGCGCCCACGAACGGGACGCGATAGCAAGGAACTTGAGCGACCCGGCCGTCCGCATGGTGACCGTGACCGGGCGGCGCGGCATCGGGAAGAGCGCGCTCGCCGCCAAGGTCATGGACCTCCTGGACCGTGGCGAGTGGCCCGGTCCTGCCCGCGGACCGGTCCCGTCAGGTCTGGTCAACCTCTCCACCCGTACGTCCGGGATCTCCCTGGAACGCCTCTACTTCGACTGCGCCCGCCTGCTCGGCCCCGACCACGAGGCACATCTGCGCAAGGTGTGGGCCACGAACTCCGAGCCGCGCGACCGCCTTGCCGAGCTGTTCGCGGCCATGGGCGACCGGCTCATCATCATCCTCATGGACAACCTGGAGGACCTGCTCCACGACGACGGCCGCATGGCCGACCCCGAGCTGTCCGTCATCATCGACTGCCTCTTCCGGGCCCGCGCCACCCCACGTCTCCTCGTCACCAGCCAGGTGCCGGTGCGCCTCCCGCCCGAACTGCGGCGCTTCGCCGCCCACGTGCCCCTCTCCGAGGGGCTCAGGCCTGCCGAGGCGGCCGAGCTGCTGCGAGAACTCGACCGGGACGGCAGCCTCGGCATAGCGGATCTGTCCGACGACGAACTCCTGAACGCGGCGGTCCACGTCCACGGCATCCCTCGTGCCCTTGAACTCCTGGTCGGCGCGGTCGCCGACGACACGGAGCTGCTGCCGAGCCTGTCGGACGTACTGAAGGACTTCACCCGCCGCAAGGACATCGCCGACGCCCTCGCCCAGGCGCGCTACCAGCGCCTGGACGCGTCGGCGCGTGCCGTCCTCGGCGTCCTCTCCGCACTGGGCACCCCGGTGCAGCAGAACGCCGTCGAAGCGATAGTCGGCGGGCTCGACCCGGGTCTACGTGTGGCACCTGTCCTCACGTCCCTCGTCCGCATGCACCTGGTGTCGGTGGACCGGGCGAGCCGTACTCTCGCCCTGCACCCCCTGGACGCGGACATAGCCGGCGGCCAGTTTCCCCAGGACGGACCCTTCCGGAGGCAGGCAGTGGAGCGGCAGATCGCATCCTGGTACGCGGGCCGGACGCCGCCGCGCGGCACGTGGCGGACGCTGGACGACATCGAGCCGCAGCGGCGGCAGTTCGACCACCTCGTGCGCGCCGGTGACCACGACAGCGCCGCGCAGGTGCTGAACGAGATCAGCGAATGGCTCGTCTGGCACGGCTCGGTGCTCGCCGCGGTCTCGATGCACCTCGCCGTCGACGGGCACATCGACGACGAGGGGGTGCGCCTCGCCCACACCGCCGCCTACGGGCACGCCCGGCTCAGTGCGGGCCCGATGGAGCAGGCCGTCGAGCTCTTCACCGGAGCGGCAGCCCTCGCCGAGCGCCTCGACGACCGGACCGCGCTGCTCAGCGCGCTGTTCGGACTCGGGGACGCGCACCGCCAGTTGGGCGACCTCGATGCCGCCGTACAGCCGCTCGAGCGGGCCGCCGTCCTCGCACGCGACCTCGGTGACAGTGAGCGCGAGGTGCACGCGCTGCTCTCCCTCAGCCTCAACCACAGCTACCGCCGCGACGGCGAGACCGCCCTGGCCGTTGCCGACCAGGTCACCGAACTCGCCCGTACGAGCGGCGATCCGCTCACCACCGCACGTGCCGGCAACGCGCGCACCATCGCCCTGCTCACGCTCGGCCGCTGGCGGGAGACCGCTGACGCGGGCGCAGAGACGGCCCGCGCCTACCGTGCGGCCGGCAGTCAGGAGGCGATCGCGTATGCGCTGAACGCGCAGGGCGTCGCCCTCCTCGCTCTCGACGGTCCGGCCCGGGCGGTCACCGTCCTGGAAGAGGCCCTCCGCGAGGCGTCGTTGATGGAAACCCCGCGCGCCGAGGGCGTCTGCCTGCTCAACCTCGCCTGGGCGTACTGGTGCGACGGCCGCCACGAGCAGTCCGCCACCACCGCCGAACGCGCCTCGGCCGCCCTCCAGATCGCCGGAGCGCCCCAGGCGGCAGCGGCCCGCTCCCTGGCCGAGGCGGCCCGCGCCCTGCCCGACTCCCCGCGATCCGCAGCCGATTCACTGACCCGCGCGGCCGCCGCGCTCGACGGCAACGCCGAGGTCGTCGCCCCCGCATGGCTTGCCGCTGACGCCCGGCGACTGAACGAGGACTGAAACGCCCGCCGGTCAACTCCCCACCCGGTCAACTCCCCAGCCGGTCAACTCCCCGGCCGGTCAACTCCCCACCCGCCCCCGAAAGTTGCACCCGGTGTTCACCGGATCGACAGCGTGTCACCTCGGGGGCAGGGTGTGGGCACCGATGTACTTCAGATGGGGCAACTCTCGCCACAACGCTGGAGGATGAACACCACATGCCGCTGAAGAACTACGGCGTGCTCGCCGCCCGGGCCGTCGACCATCGTCGGGAGGGTGCCGAGGACGACACCCCGCATTTCCAGATACGCCTCGTCGACGAGGGCGGCACCCACTACCGCGCCGCCGTCAACGTCAAGTCGCAGGAGAATCCTTCGGAGTTGCTGTATCTCGTCAACGAGAACTTCAGCCACGCCGTGATCGAGAAGCTTCCGGCCGTGGGCAGCGGGTGGACGGAGCTGCCGTCGCGTGTGGGCGGGGCCGCGCTCGACTACGTACGCGGTGAACTCCTGGACCGCGCGGACATGAAGAAGCTCCCGGCGGACCAGCCCGGTGCCGACAACGACCTGGCCGATGTGCTCGAGGAGCACGTCAGGCGCGCCGTCGAGGACGAGTCCGCCGCCGTCTACGTGTTCGGCGAGCGTTGGGGCCCCGAGGAGGGCACACCGGACAAGATCTTCGGCTTCGAGCCCGGCAACGGCGTTCACGACGTGCACATGAACCAGGGCAACAGCGAGCGCTTCAAGGGCCAGGACGGGGTCTGGCAGGACGGCGGCCTGCTGATCCATCTGCCCGGTGCCGACGGTGCCGACGGTGCCGAGGGTGTCGACCAGTGGATCGCGGTCTTCCTCGCCTTCCAGTCGCAGTCCTGGAACACCGACGACTCCACCGGCCACGCCGAGGAGCCGGGCGACCGACCGAACGACCCGGGGCAGCCCGACGACCCGGGGCAGCCCGGTGACCCGGGCGACGGCCCTGCCCCCGCCGTGCGCATCCGCTCGGCCATGATCAACCCCCAGGGCCCGGCCCCTGAGACCGAGACGGTCACCCTGGCCAACGACTCGCGGTCCGCGGTCGACCTCGGTGGCTGGCACCTCGCCGACCGCAACGAGAACCGCGTATCCTTGCCCGCCCAGCGCCTCGAACCGGGCGCCACCGTCACGGTCACCGCCGCCGACGGCTTCCAGCTCGGCAACCGGGGCGGCACGATCACCCTCCTCGACGACGCCGGGGAGACGGTCCACACCGTGACGTACTCCGAGGGCCAGGCCCGCCAGGAAGGAAGCCCGGTCGTCTTCGACGCGTAGAGCGCAGCCGTACGCGCAGGGGCCCGGCGGTCGTCCGCCGGGCCCCGGTCGTGTCTCGCCAAGGCGACCTGGAGTTCAGTCCGAGGGGAGAGAGGAGAGAGGGGAGGAGGAGGGCCGCCCTTCCAGCCGTTGTCGACCGGCGCGAAGCCGTACGCGCGCTAGCACGACTCCTCCAGATAAGTCCGCGTCAGCGCACTCGCGCGCGTGAACCAGTCGGTGAGTACGGCGACTTCGTCCGGCGTGTAGTCCGCGAAGAGGTCGGTGAGGAGGGCGAAGTACGGGCCGTGGACGGCCTGTACGCGTTCGGCGGCGGCCGGGACCGCGGTGATGCGCACCCGGCGCCGGTCGGCCGGGTCCGGCCGGCGGTTGACGAAGCCGCCGCGCTCGAGGCGGTTGAGGATGCCGGTCACCGCTCCCGTCGTGACGTGCGTACGCCTGGCCAGATCGCCGGCGGTGACCGGGGAGCCCTCGGCCTCCAGGATGTACGCGAAGCAGACGAGGTCCGTGACGCTCAGCCCCAGGTTCCTGGCGAACTCCTGCTGGCCGACGAAGTTCGCGGCGACGAGGTCGTTCATCGCCCTGATCGCGTCCGAGGCGGAGC
Source organism: Streptomyces sp. NPDC002851 (assembly GCF_053591935.1). Lineage (NCBI taxonomy): Bacteria > Bacillati > Actinomycetota > Actinomycetes > Kitasatosporales > Streptomycetaceae > Streptomyces > Streptomyces sp. NPDC002851. The sequence continues at coordinate 326,405 of NZ_JBSFUT010000003.1, forward strand.
CGGTGGGTCGGGGCTTGCCCTCCATTGAAGTTCCTTAGCGCGCGAGATAAATTCCTTACTTGCTAAGCCATTCTAAGGTTGGGCGGCTGCGAGGGGGCAGGTGCATGAGCGGGCAGCACGACGAGGGGCACACCGTCGCGGGATGGGCCGGTTCCGCCGTCGCCACGGTGGGGACCCTGGTCATCAGCGTCGGCATCATCGGCTGGCGCCCGGGGATCTGGCTGGGCCTTGCCGTCATGGTCTTGGCGGTACTGGTGACGTGGGGCCTGCACCTCGCCGGGTGGGGCAAGCCGCCCGGCATACGCGCCGCCGGTCAGCGGCGCTTCACGGCACGGGACCACACCGCGCGTGCGGGCCACGCGGACTGCCTCGGGTGCCGGATGGCCGGACGGGGCGGCGGCCAGGTGCGTCGTACGGCCGACCTGTCGTCCTGAACCCCTCGACTGCCGTCGGGTCCCGTTGGCGCGCTTCTTGCCGGGGGCAGCGTTTCCGCCCCGCTACCGTTGCTGGATCCGTGCTGGATGAGCTGACGGTTCGTCATCCGCCGAGGTCGGCGTCGATATGGGCCTGGATGGACTCGGCCTTGAGGCTCTCCAGTTCGTTCGCGCGCTGAACCACCGTCGAGGTGGCGTCGGCGTCCGCGTACGGATCTCCCCGCCACTGGGTGAGCGCACGCCTGAGGGGCTGGGAGGCGGCGCGCGGGTCACCCGAGGCCAAGGCCGCCTTGCCCTCCCGCATCAGGGACTCGGCGCGTACCAAGCGGATGACCGGGAGATCGCCTACGGGCCGGCCCGCGCCGGGCGCCGCCGAGCCCGCACGGTCGTCCGAGGCGTACGGCCCGCGTGTGCTGCGGCCTGACCAGCCTCCTGCCCCCAACACGAGCTACGCCCCTATCCGTTCGCGAGAGGCGAGTACCGCATGGCGCGGCACAGCCTTAGCGAAGAGAAGCGAAGAGAAGCGAAGAGAAGCGAAGAGAACCTGAAGAAGCCTTCAGGTGACTTCAGCCGGCGTTCAGGATCACGTCGGCAGGGTGATCCCCGTCGAAACAAACCGACTTGGGAGGACCCCGTGAAGCGCAACATCGTCATCGCCGCAGTCGCCGCGGCAGCCCTGATCGCGGGCGGTGCCACGTCCGCCGTGGCGGCGATCGGCGAAGACGACGTCACGTCGGCGACGAACGTCACGCAGGCCATCGACGCGTCGCTCGGGGCAGTCCCCGGCACCGTCTCCTCGGCCGAGCTGGACGACGACAACACCTGGGACGTCGACGTGCTCGGCAAGGACGGCAAGTGGCACGACGTGACGGTCCACGCGGGCAGCGGCACGGTGCGGGGCACCCATGTCGATGACGATGACGACGCCGTCACGACCGCCCGCACGGATGCGAAGGAGGCCGCCGCGGCCGCCACGCGCAGTGTCCCCGGCACGGTCACATCCGTTGACTTGGACGATGACGGCGAGGCCCGCGCCTGGGAGGTCGACGTTCAGAGCAAGGACGGCAGGGAGCACGAGCTGAAGGTAGACGTGAACTCGGCGAAGGCCACCGCCGACCACGTCGTAACGGACGACTCCGACGACGACTCCGACGACGGCTCCGACGAGGGCTCCGGCTCCCACTCCGACGAATGACCCGCTTCCGGTCCGGGGTCGCCCCTGACCGGTCCGGGCGTGCGCCCGCCGGAGCAAGAACCTGCCGTGACCCTGTGATCTCCGGCGTGCTGCCGCCCAGTTGCCATGCCCGCATGCCGCTGTGTGTGTTCGGCCTCCTCGCCTCCGCTCGCCCGGCTGCAGGGCTCACACGAATTTCGCAACACTTCGCAACACTTCGCAACACTTCGTAAAACTTCATAACACTTCGTCACACCGATGCACCCATAGGGCGCTCAGGAGCACACAGACATGAAGCACCTCATCGACCACGCCCGCGCGTTCCCGCGACGGGCCACGCAGCGGCCCGAGGAATTCAGCCGCCTCGCTGACGGGCAGTCACCGCACGCCCTGTTCATCACCTGCTCGGACTCTCGGGTCATCCCCTCTCTGATCACCGGGGCACGCCCCGGAGAGCTCTTCGAGCTGCGTACGGCGGGCAACATCGTTCCTTGCTACGACGGGCCGCACCCGGCCGGCGAGGTCGCCACCATCGAATACGCGGTCGAGGTTCTCGGCGTCGCCGACATCGTCGTGTGCGGGCACTCGCACTGCGGTGCGGTCGGCGCGCGGGTTCGTGGCGAGGACCTGAGCGCCGTACCGGCCGTCGCCGGGTGGCTGGGCAGCCAGCTGCCGGACGAGCTGAGCGAGTTGGGCGAGGACGGCAGCGGCGCCGCGGTCGCGGGGGCCGTGCAGCGCAACGTGCGGGAGCAGCTGGAGCGGCTGCGCGAGTACCCGTGCGTGGCCGAACGCCTTGAAGCCGGACAGCTGCGGCTGCACGGCTGGTTCTACGCCGTGGACACCGGCCTGGTCCTCTCCCACCAGCCGTCCGTCGACGCCTTCCTTCCGCTGTGAGCGCGACCGACCGGCGGCAGGCGGCCCAGGCCCGCCTGCGCGCGAAGACCGGTTCCTTCGCTCTGCGGCGCGACTTCGCCGCCTCTCTCGTCGTCTTCCTCGTCGCCCTGCCGCTGTGCGTGGGCGTGGCCGTCGCCTCCGGGGTACCGGCCGAGCTCGGCTTGGTCACCGGCATCGTCGGCGGCCTGCTCACCGGTCTCCTTCCGGGCAGCAGTCTCCAGGTCTCCGGTCCGGCCGCCGGCCTGACCGTGCTGGTCTACGAGGCCGTGCAGGAGTACGGCCTCTCCGCCCTCGGCGTGCTGGTGCTCGCCGCGGGCCTGCTGCAACTGCTCATGGGCGCGCTGCGGCTCGGCCGTTGGTTCCGGGCCATCTCCGTCGCGGTTGTCGAGGGCATGCTCGCCGGGATCGGACTGGTCCTGATCGCCGGCCAGCTGTACGCCATGGCCGACACCAAGGCCCCGTCCAGCGGCCTGGAGAAGATCGCCGGGCTGCCCATGATGCTCGTCGACACCATGGGTTCCGGCACCGCGCTCACCGCCTTCGGCCTTGCCGTCGGGACGATCGCGGTACTCGTGCTGTGGAAGAAGTTGCCCATGGCCGTGCAGGTCGTGCCCGCGCCGCTCGCCGCTGTCGCGCTGGCCACCGCCGCCTCGGCACTCCTGGCGCTGCCCGTGACCAAGGTTGAGGTACAGGGGCTGCTTGGCGCCATCCAGCGGCCGGGCCTGGGCGATTTCGGGCAGCTCGCGAGTGCGGGCGCCCTCGGGACCGTTCTGGCGTTCACACTCATCGCCTCGGCGGAGAGCCTGTTCAGCGCGGCCGCAGTGGACCGGCTGCACGACGCTCCGCGGACCGACTACGACAAGGAGCTGATGGCGCAGGGCGCGGGCAACGCGGTGTGCGGGGCGCTCGGCGCCCTGCCGATGACCGCGGTCATCGTCCGGAGCGCGGCCAATGTCCAGGCCGGAGCGAAGACCAAGGCCTCGCGGGTGCTGCACGGCGTGTGGCTGCTGCTGTTCGCCGCGCTGCTTCCTGCCGCGCTCGGCATCATCCCGGTCGCGGCGCTCGCGGGTGTTCTGGTGTATTCCGGCTGCAAGCTCATCCCCGTAAAGGAGTTGGGCAAGCTGTGGCGTGAACACCGCGGTGAGGCGCTGATCCTGGTCGTCACCGCCGTGGCGATCGTCGCGGTGAGCATGTTCGAGGGCGTACTCATCGGCCTGGCCCTCTCCGTGGCCAAGACCGCGTGGGAGACCTCGCACGTGCGCGTGGAGGTGATCGACAAGGGCGCCGGTCCGATCCAGGCTCACCTGACCGGCCACGCGACGTTCCTGCGACTGCCGAAGATCCTCGACGCTCTGGAGGCACTGCCGCAGAATCGGCCCGTCGAACTACACATGGCCGGTCTCCGTCATCTTGACCACGCGTGCCGGACCGCCCTGGAGAACTGGGCAGCCCGCCACAGCGCCGAGGGCATCGAACCGGTCCGGGTCACCGAGGCCGCCTGAGGTCACGCCGAGCAGGAACACGGGGGCCGCCGACACCACGGCGGCCCCCGTCACCATGGTGTGAGGGGAGACGTCGCCGCCTCGGCGTCGCGCGCGTGCGGTGATCCGGCCATTCGGCAGTGCAGGAGTCTTGTCGGCAGTGCAGGAGTGTTGCGTGTCATGTTGCCTCTTGCCTCTTGCCCCAACAAACCGTTGAGCAGGGGGCTTTGCCCAGGAGCACAGTCTTGTGCCCGTCCTGACTGGCGTGGGAGTCGTTGGTTCCGGTGCGGGCGGCGCGCCAGCGGTCGGGGGCTGTGACCCGGAGACTGTGATCCATCTGGCTCGGCTTTGCCGTTTGGGGGAGTCGCGGGGCGCGCATTCTTGATCGTACGCAGAAGCTACGCGTCAGTAGGTCTGCGCCTCCAACTGGCCGCAAGAGAAGAGCTTTTCGGACGTGTTACGTTCCCGTTTTGCGCGATGCGCGGTGGCTTCGGCCGCCACGCTTGCCATATCCCTGACCGCATCCCCGGCCACCCCCGCCGTCGCGCAGGACCACCCCTCGACCCCGGCAGCGGCCCCGGCATCGGCCCTGGGTTTCGCCTCCTTCCACCACGTGAAGATCCCCGGCGCCAACGGCACCAAGTTGGACGGCGCCACCTGGATCCACCAGGACGGCACGCCCCGCCCCGCCATCATCATGCCGGGCCCCTGGTCGCAGATCGGCTGGCGCACCTACATGGTGACAGCGTCCAGGTACGCGCTGTCCGGTTACAACGTTCTCGCGTACTCCGCCCGCGGCTTCGGCTCCTCGGAAGGCGGGGCCGAGGCCGGCGGCGAGCTCGACGTCCGGGACGGCTCCAAGGCGCTGGACTACCTCATCGCCAACTCCCCGGGCCGTACCACCAAGGTCGGCTTCACCGGTCTGTCGTACGGCTCCGGTCTCAGCCAACTCATCGCCGCCCGCGACTCCCGCGTCGACGCGGTCGCTGCGCTGAGCACCTGGGGCGACCTGGCCGAGGCGATCTACGAGAACCGCACCCGCCATCTCGCCTCCGTACGAGCCCTTCAGACGGTCAAGGGCAACGCGCGGCTGAGCGCGCGCACCCAGCAGATGTTCTCGGACGTCCTCGCCAACCGCAACATTCCGCAAGCACAGGAATGGGCGAAGCAGCGTTCCCCGCAGACGTACGTCAAGCAGCTCAACAAGCGCCGGGTGCCGGTCTTTTACGGCCAGGCATGGCACGAGACGCTCTTCCCCTCCAACCAGTCGCTGAAGACGTTCAACAGCCTCACCGGCCCCAAACGCATCGACCTGTCCATCGGCGACCACGCCGCCCCGGAGATGACCGGCATGGCCGGCCTGCCCAACCACGTCGCCAAGGACGCCAAGCGCTGGTTCGACCGCTTCCTCAAGGGCGAGCGCAACGGCATCGACACCGAGGGCCAGGTCAACAGCCAGGTGATGTGGAAGTACTGGCCGTGGCTGCGCGAAACGCGGCCCACCTGGGGCGCGTTCACGGAGCGCACGCAGCGGCTGAATCTGTCCGCCCCGGGCGGCAAAAGCGCGGACGGCGGGCTCCGCGCCTCCCCTTCGACCGGCTGGCGGATGCCGTTCAAGTCCGGTACGGACACGACGGCGAACGTCGCGGGCAACATCCCCTTCGTCGCCGGCATCAAGGAGATGGCCGGCCTCCCGAAGACGTACCGGACCGCCACCATCTCCCGTAAGAACGCGGCCGTTTGGACCAGCGCGCCCGTGGAGTCCACGACCCGGCTGCGCGGCACCCCTAAGCTGCGCCTGACCTACACGGCGACCACCGCCCGGTCGACGATCATCGCCCACCTCTTCGACGTCGACGCGAACGGCAAGGCGCACATCGTCACGCATGCGCCGTTCACGTCATTGGGGGGCCGGGCGGGCAAGCCTGTAACTGCTGACATCGACCTGCAGGCCGCCGCGTACGACGTGCCGGCCGGTCACCGCCTGATGCTGGTCGTGGACACGAAGGACGCGTTCTACGGGGACGAGAACGAGGACGGGGGCGGTATCACGGTCTCGTCGCCCAAGGGGCGGCCGTCTTACCTGGATGTGCCGACCGGCTGAGCGTTGGCCTGCAGCGCGCGTATGGAGGCGCCCAGGGGGCCGGGTGTCGTGGTGACGACGGCCTCGGGGTGTTCGCTCTCCCCGAGGAGGATGGGGTCGCCCAGAGCTCGTCTTCTCGCCGAACATTCACAAGCATGATGCTCCGCTGCGCATTACGTACGCTGGAGTTACGCGCTTCGAGATGGTGCGAGTTGACCCTGAATGTGCCGACCCGGAACCGTATCGCGTCCTATTGGACGAGATCATTCCCGAGCGAGCGGGCGGCCTTCCTAGGCTGAGGGGGCCATCGCCGCTACCGCGCATCTGCTTCGGACCTCGCTGCAGAGCCGTCAGCTCAGACACGCTCTCGGCCACCGGCACCCCTTCGACACCGTGCCAGCACCCTACGCCCACAGACAACGCAACGGCACTTCTCTTCAGACACCGGGAAGCTCCACCGGATGATACGCCGGTGGAGCTTCCAGAACTGGTGGAAGGTCAGACAGGAAGGGGCGGAATTCCTGCTAGTCCAGCTTGCCGAGAACCCCCTGCGGCCCCTCCTCCACGATCGCATGAAACGCCTCGACCATGGCAGCCACCCCGGGGTTGGGGATGATCACCAGATCCGAGCATTGGAAAAAGACCCCGCCGCCGTACTCACCAGTTTCCTGCCAGCGGTTCATGGTCTGTTCGATCGCCCCAAGGGTCATGAACGTGGCGCTCCACCGAGTGCCGTCAGGGAGCCGCAGCTCGGCATCAACGTCCTCGACTGTCTGCACTTGATCGTCACTGCCGAGCATGAAGAGTGCGGTGAAATCGGGCTCTCTGACAACGTGAAAGAGCTCGTCTTCGCTGAGGCCAAACAGGTCATTGTCCATAGAGCTGCTTCAACCTCGCGATCACCTTGGGTTCATTGCCTTTGTCCGCCTTACCGACGATCTGCACCTTCCCATTCACGTTCCTGAAAAACAGCCGGGCACCGTTACGGGAGCGCGCATAGGTGACGTCGGTGCCCGCCAGCGCCTTGGTGCTAATACCTGGATTCATGTTGCCACGAGAGAGCTGCTCGAACATGTGGTCCAAGTCGCGCTGAACTTTCTCGTTCTTGCCGGCCTGCTGTGCCGCTTTGGTCAGGAAGGGATCCTTGTCGATGGCGGACGATACCGACACGCACGGGCCGGAGTTGTGGACGAGTACGGGCGTGTGGCCTGCCGACGCGTAGTACGTGTGGAGGTCGTCGCCGGAGAGGTTGTGGACCGTCTGATGCCGGGCCGTCCATGCCTTGACCGCGTTGACGCGGACGACGGTGTCGTTGCTGGTGCGCAGCCGCATCCCGGGCTTGAGGTCTGCGGCGTCGGTCCAGTGGGTGGGGTGTTCGGTCCAGAAGGGGTGGTGGTCGGTAGCGGTGAGAGTGTCAGTGCGCCGGCCGCGCGGGCCGTCGGTGTTCACGGTGAACTGGACGAGGTTCTTCTCGCCTTTGCCGGTGATGAGGGCGGTGACGGGCGCCGATTCGGTCCGGCCCGACTCGGGGTCGGTGGCCTGGACCTGGTCGCCTACTCGTACCTGTTCGATCGGGCGATGGGAGCCGTCGGCCAGCAGTACCGGGGTGCCAGGGATGAAGCTGTTGCCCGTGGCGCAGGTGACAGGCTTGCGGCCCTTGCGGACGTCTTCGGCTCGCAAGACCTTGCGTCCGGTCTTGAGCCAGTGCAGGACCGTGACCGAGCCCATCAGCCGGTCGGTGCCGCTGAGTTTCTCTCCTGTGGCCATGTCCTTTCCGGTCACGGCCTCGACGATGCCCTTGCCGTCGCTGATGCCGGGGATCAGGTCGAGGAGCAGGCCCATCCGGCGTTCCTGCTCGGCGGTGTCCAGACCGGTCGAGCCAGAGCCCCAGGTGTCACCGATGTGGGAGAAGTCGAAGTCGAACGCGGGGACCTCGCCGAGCTTCTCCGCGCCCTTCTTGATGCCGGGAATGGCCTTGTTGGCCTCGGCCATGCCGCGGTTGGCCTGCGCGATGCCCTCGTTCATCTGCGCCATGCCGCGGTTGGCTTTGGCGATGCCCCTGTTGGCCTGCTCCAGACCTTTGTTGACCTGGGCGACGCCTGCGTTCATTTGCGCGAGGCCACGATTCATCTGGTCGAAGCCTGCGTTTATGTCGTCGAAGATCGCGCCAAGTTCGGCGAGTTCTTTGCCCCAGTCGATGAGGTGGACAGTGGGATCGTCCTTGAGGTGCCTCGGCTCGGGATAGTAGTCCCCGAGGGCGATCGTCAGGATGCTCAGTGCGAGCAGGGAATCGGTCTCACCGTCGAAGAGACGCAGAGCCTCGGCGAGATCGGTATTGAGCTTCTTGAGGTGAGGCTCGGCGGCCCGGAAGGCCCGGACCGCATGGGTCAGTTCCTCCTCCTGCCGCTTGGGGTCCCCGGCCTTGGCAGGGTCCTCCAACGTGTCGAGCTTGAGGTCCGCGAGGGCCTTGAGCTCCTTGTTGAGTTCTGTGAAGCGAGCGCCGTTGTCCTTCATCGCGCTCTGGGTTCCGTACAGGAACAGAGCGCTACCGGCACCGACCTTGACCGCCTTGCCCGCGAACTCCCGCAGGCACTTGGCCTTCGCCAGGAGCTGGAGGTCGTGGCACTTCGAGTGCTTCGCGAGGCGGCCGGCTATCTCGATCAGGCTGGGTTCAGCCTTCTGCTCGGCGGCCTGAGCGCGACTGCTGTTCCCGACGCCCGATGCGAGCAGGGTGCACAGGGCAGTGGCGATGATCGCGACTCTGGATATGAATCTGTGGTGCATGGGTTCCTTGGTCGAAAGAGGCCGCGGCGTCCCCCGGTGTCGCGAACCTCGGCTCCCCCTGAGAGCCCCCGATTGTTACCAGTTGGGACACTAACATCCCATTCATGTTGAAGCGGGATGTGGACTTTTGTCGGCGTACGAGCTGAAGTGGCCCTGGCAAGATTTCCGTGAAGCTGGGGTGTGCCACCGTGCGCCGGTGACGCTCCGTCACGCGTAGCGGCAGTCCCGGCGAGTGTGATGACCTCGTACGGATTATGTCTCCGCACCTGGACGCGGTGCGGGTGGAGCGAGCGTGGGTGGCGGGCGGGGTGGTCCGAGTCGCAGCCCGTACCTGGGAGTTGGCGGTGGCTCGTCCGGACTGCGGTCGCGGTTCCGCGCGGATGCACAGCCGCTACGGCCGCACGCTGGCCGATGTCGCTGTCGGTGGCAGACCGGTGCTGATCGGGCTGTCGGTGCGGCGGTTGTTCTGTGACGGCCCGGGCTGTGGTCGGCGGACGTTCGCCGAGCAGGTCTATGGCACTCATTGACCAGCGTGCGATCGCGCAGAAAGGCCAGCTCGCGCGGGCTGGCCTTGCCTGCAGACACCGCCTGCTCCATCTGCTGGAGGGCGCGACGCTGGGCGTCGAGCTGCCGGTCGGCGTGCTGGGCGATCAGCCGCGCCGCGCGTGCCGCCTCCTCGCCGACCAATGCTGCCGTCGGCCAGCCGTACTCGTCGGATGTTGCGCACCTTGGTGCCCGCCTTGATGCCGCTGAGGCGAGCGTCGCCTGATGGATGTCCATCTCCTCGCTGCCTGTCCGATCGGCCGCCCCGACTCGATCACGAGCCGCACCGCCCCCTCACGGATATCAGCGTCGTTCTTCCGCTGCCCGGCGTCACTATGGCCCTGCTCCAGCAGCATGCCGAGTGCCGCGTCGCCACCGTCACCCTGGATCAGGCCAAGGCCATGACCTGCGCGTTCGCAACGAACACCAGCATCGAGGTCCTGCCCCTGTCGGCGATCGGCGAGACCGAACTCTCCACGGAGCACCCGGTCTTGACCCAGCTTCAGGAGACGTACCTGTCGATCCCCGGCGAGGCCCTGTAGGGCGAGACCATGACGGGGATGGCCAGCTGGTCCGGCCGCGAGGCCGGGCTGCTGCGCCAGGCCATGCGCAAGACCGGCAAGGCGTTCGCCGAGCTGGTCGGCGTGAATCCCCGCCAGATCCCCCGCAGGGAAGGCCGGGGCGAGACCATCGAGTTGGAACTCGACAACCAGGCGGCCCTCGACACACTTCTAGCCCAGGCCGCCCCCGCCGTACAGCAGCGCTTCGCCGCGCTCCTCACGGAGCGGGTCGCCGTCGAACACGACGAGCGCGCCGAGAAGCTGCTGCGAGCGGACCCGCGCACCCACCAGTATCCCATCGACGGGAAGGTGATGACCCTCGTCGAGGAGGGAATCTCCCTCTCCGGCCCCGACAACCGATCGGTGTAGCTGGAGCCGTACCTCATCGACGTCTACCCGACGACGAACGAGGACTACGCGAGGTTCGTGGCGGCGACCGGGTACCGGCCGCCGCAGCACTGGCCTCAAGGACGCTGCCTCACCGAACTGGCTACCCATCCGGTGGTGTGGGTGACCTGGCACGACGCCGCCGCGTACGCCCGCTGGGCAGGCAAGGCTCTGCCATCGTCCCGGCAGTGGGAGAAGGCGGCCGACGGCCAGGAGTGGTGTTACTGGCCGCGCGATTACGGCAGATGGGCTCTGACCTGCTATTTGGTAGGTGACATTCTTCCGTTGCAGGCCGTCTGGGCCGTCTGCCCCGCATCGAGTGGAACCGCAGGCGCTGGGGCGCGACGATGTCGCCAGGGAGATTGCACGGTTGTTCCTCGACTACCTCAAGGTCGTGACGTGGCCCATCGCCGTGCTTCTCATCGTGTGCTGGTCACGAACGCGATGCGGAGTTCCTCGCGAGTGGCTCCGGCATGTCTGGTGAGGACGTTCGTCTGCAGCAGCGAGAAGCAACTCTCCATTGCGGTCGCCCGCCAGGCCGAGGCCCGCGCCTCGCGCGCACAAGCGCGGGCGCGAGACGGGACCGGTCGCGGGCGGACATGGAGTGCGTTCAGCCCAGCGGGACTTCCTCGACCACGGTCTCCGCGAAGCGCCACTTACCCCGATTCCCGAACGCTTCCGCGCGCAGGCCCATCTCCCAAGCGATCCGGGCCGCCCGCTGATGCGTGATGCCGGGGTAGTCCTCGGGGAATACCTTGATATAGCCACGGCGGTCGGTGGGGTACGTGCGCAGGGCCTCACGGAGCTTCTCTTCCTGCTCCGCCTGCGCGGAGTGGTCACTGGTCACCGTCTTGTTCGCCTTTCGCGCCGTGTTCGTTTGCTTGCGTGCGTCCCGGTCTCTGGCCGCGTCCGATCCGCGCCAGGTCATCCAGCCGACGGAGCCCAGTGCAGCGAAGGCGAGCGCCCCGGCGCCTAGCAGTTCGCCGGTGGCGTCCGCCTGACCTGGTGTCTGGGGAGGCAGTTCGCTCTCAGGGTCCTCGATCACCGTCAGCTTCTGGCCGACGTTGTAGAGGTCGGACGTTGTTTCCATCTCGGGCCCGAGGACCCGGGTGCCGTTTAGCCGCTCCAAGGTGTAATGGGAGTGGCGGCCTTTGCGGCCATTAGCGGGGTCGAGCCGTTCCTTCACCACCGTGGCTGTGACCCTCTCGCCGCGCTGCTGAAGGGTAAGGTCGTTGCGCGCCATGCCAATTACGTATGCGGACGCCGCAGATGCGAGCACGATGAAGATCGCCGCATATGCACTCGATTCCCTGGCGCCCAGCTTCCGGATCAGCACTGCGAGCAGCACAGTGTGCACGATCCAGAGGAGGATCTGGACGACCAGCTTGACGTTATCCGCCAGCAGGAACATGCCCGCGATCACAGCGAGTGCGTAGCAGCCGATGCCGAAGGCCAGCAGGATGGGGAAACGTGTACGCCGCTTCCGCGCCTCGCCTTCTGTCTGCACAACGCCGCTCACGCCGGTTTCTCCGTTCCTGTTAGGGCCGAGCCGTCGGCCTCCGAGCCGTTCCCGTCTTGCGGTTCCTCCACGGAGATTGACTTCATGATGCCGCCGAGCACCTCGAGGTAATCGTCCCAGTGCTCGAGGTCCTCGGTCGTGAAAACAAAGAGGGCCGAACCGGGGCCGGTCTTGAGTGGCACGCAGAACTGCGCCTGCCGGACCGTGGTGGGTATCGGCTCGTCCAGGCCGAAGAGTCCGCCGGGGATCTGGAGCTCCTGTTCGCGGATGCAGAGGGCGGAGATGCCGTACGGCAGCATGACCAAACCGACTTCGGCGTCGGGATACAGGCTGCGCCACTGGGTGGCCGTGCGCTTCGCCGACCCCTGCCTGTCCTGACTCTGCAGGTCGGACTCCGGCCGCTCGATGATCACGCAGAGAGTTCCCTGGGACAGCTGATCCCCCGGCATGCGCAGCAGGCAGCTCGATACGTGCTCGGCGCCCGCCTCGATCATCGCTTGGAGGATGTACTCGCTAGACACCACGAGGCTGAATTTCTGCTCCTGTGTCGCTGTGGCGAACAGCGAGTCTGCCACGTCCGCCATCCGCAGGATGCGTGCCTCGGGGTCCTCGTCGAGGTCGAACTCCATGAAGCCCGGGGGGAGTTCGAACCACAGGTCTGGTATCTCAGCGCGAGATACCGTGGTGGCAGACGGCCCGTGCGTCGCCGGTGTGTCGTTAGAGGGCATCAGTCCGCCAACTCCCAGGCACCCAGGCCGATGGCACTACCAACGGCGACGATGCTGCCGACCTTGCCGCCCCCGCTCCCGGTGACGATGTTGCCGGCGCCAGTGCCCCAGGTGGCGGTGTCGTACCGACCGGTGCTTGTCTGATAGGCGTTCACCGCTGTCGGCACCGTCCAGGCTGTCTGGGCGGCGGCCTGAGTGACCTCCGTGGCGGTCAACGCGGTACCGCGTGAGAGCCTCAGCTTGTTGGCAGCTGCCATCACGGGCTTGTCGATGGCCTTCGCGACCGGGTCGGCGGCCTTCATCGCGTCCTTCGCCGTCTTACCGCCGGTCTTGATACCGACCTTGGTTCCCTGAAGAACACCACCGGCTCCCCGTCCCGCCTTGAAACCGGCCGTAATTCCGGCCTTCGCGGCACCGACGCCGGGCACCATGCCGAGCAGGTCGCCGCCAAGGGTGAGCCAGTTGCCGATGTTCTTGCCGGTGGGCGGGAAGAGCCCACTCATGCCGTACGACGCGGCGTGCGCGACGAACGCCACAGCGCTCAGCCCGATGGCCAGCGGCGCCAGTACGGGGCAGAAGATGGCGACAACGCCGATCACCGACGCCAGGACCGTGATCCAGTCAGCGTGCTTCTTGATCCAGTCCCCGACAGCGGAGAGCAAGTCCCCCACTTGCTCCGGCAGTTCACCGATCGCCTCGCCGAGGTCCTCGATCGCGCCGCTGAGCTTTTCCAACGCGTTGGGCTCATCCGGGGCGATGTCCATGGCGTTCTTCAGGCGCCGGGCTATCTCCTTGCCGTACTCCTGGTAATTGGCAGCCATACGACGGCCCTTGCTGCGGAGAGCCTCCAGCTCGATCTCCTTGGTGTTCACCCCCCGGCTGGCATCCTGCACCTTGTCCTCGTGGGCCTCGGTGTCCTTCTTGTCCACGTCGGCCTGCTTGAGCTTGTCGGCCTTGTTGTACGCCTTCGCCAACTGCTCATTGACGTGGTACGCCTGCTCCTCCAGCCGCACCGCCGCCGCCTGCTTGCGGTCCATGTACTCCGACCAGTCCTCCAGGGCGGTGGCAGCGGCGCAGAACGAGTCCCGCGCCTCGTCCATGCGCGGACGGAACTCGTCGTCGAACTCCGCACGGAAGGCTTCCGCGGCCTTGCCCTTCCAGTCGCCGGCACCGGTGCCGTGCAGGACCTGGCAGATCTCGACCAGCGCCTTGGCCGTCTTGCGGACCGTCTTGGCCACATCGTCGGCCACCGTGAAGTCGCCGGGACAGGGCACGAAGCCCAGGGCGGGGAAGTCCTCCAGCTTCGCCTCGGCCATGTCCACTTCCCGCCCTTCTTGCCCTGCTTCTTGCCCCCTTCGGCGAGTTCGGTGTCCAGCTTCTCGAAGGACTCCTTGACCTTGAGCAGCGCTTTGGATGCCTTCTCGGAGAACGTACGGGCGCTCGAGCGCCAGATCGCAGGGCTTGAGGAAGCTGTGACTCGGTCGGACGAGCACTCGTGTGCAGCGCCCGTCGTCCTTCAGCGCCGTCGGCTGCGCTGATCGCGACCGTACGCCCACCGCTGCACAGCGTCAGCGGTGGGCGTACTGAGCAGGTCAACTGGCGGAGAGAGTAGGGTACTTGAAGCGGTCCCACGACCGGCAGGGATCGAAGTGAGGCATCATTGGAGGCCAACTCAATCGTCTGATCGATCATGGTCTTGTGAGGCAGCAAGGGGGCGCTGGATGTCTGGACAGAGCCCTCTCCGCCTTGAAGACCTCGCACCAGGTCGAGCAATATCCGGCCTCGTCCCCGACACCGATGTCGTGATCGTCCAGCTGAAGATGTTCGGTTCCACTGCCGCGCAAGTCACCTACCGTCGCCCTGACGGAACCCTCGAGGAGTCGATCCTTTACCGCGACCACGAGAGTCGACTCGCATCCGCGGCTTCCTCTGCCGATCGGCAAGGGTTTGACGCCGATTCAGAGCTCTTCCGTCTCGCCGCCGAGGCCCTCCGCATCCGCATGGCAGCGCGTGGAGACGCCATGCTGGCCGTCTCCACCAGTTTCCTGGATCCCCTGCCCCATCAGATCCAGGCGGTGTACAACGAACTCCTTCCCCGCACGCCGCTCCGCTTTCTCCTCGCCGACGACCCCGGCGCCGGAAAGACGATCATGGCAGGGCTCTATATCAAGGAGCTGGCCCTCCGCGGGGACTTGGAACGCTGTTTGATCGTCGTGCCCGGCGGTCTCGTCGAGCAGTGGCAGGACGAGCTTCTAGAGAAGTTCGGGCTTGATTTCACGTTGCTCAGCAGGCAGCTGATCGACTCCACCATCGACGGCAACGTCTTCGACAAGCACCCGCGCCTGATCGCGCGCATGGACGCGCTGTCCCGCTCCGAGGAGCTGCAGGAGCGTCTCAGCGATTCGGCATGGGACCTAGTGGTCGTCGACGAGGCCCACCGTATGAGTGCCAGCTTTTTCGGCGCCGAACTGAAGACCACCAAGCGCTACGAGCTGGGCCGTCTCCTCGGCCGGGTCACCAGGCACCTCTTACTGATGACCGCTACGCCGCATGCGGGCAAGGAGGAGGACTTCCAACTGTTCATGGCACTTCTCGACGGCGACCGGTTCGTCGGGAAGTACCGCGACGGCGTCCACCAGCACGACGCATCCGGGTTGATGCGCCGCATGATCAAGGAAGACTTGCTCACTTTCGAGGGCAAGCAGCTCTTCCCGGAGCGTCGCGCCTACACCATCCCGTACCAGCTGTCCTCTGCCGAGCAGGAGTTGTACGAGCGGGTTACGGACTACGTCCGCGACGAGATGAACCGGGCCGAGCGCCTCGACGGCCGACGCGGCAACCAGGTCGGCTTCGCGCTTACTGTGCTGCAGCGTCGGCTTGCATCGAGCCCAGAGGCCATCGGGAAGTCCCTGGAACGCCGCCGCAAACGGCTTGAGGCCCGACGCGATGAGATGCTCGCGGCAAAGGAGCAGGCCGAGCTCGCCGCCGCAGGGCTGCGGCCAGGTTCATCGCCTGCGACGGACCCGCTCTCAGACAGGGACTCGCTGGACTACGAGCTGGACGACCTCTCCGGCGAGGAACTGGAGAACCTTGAAGAAGAGGTCGTCGACTCCGCATCCGCGGCCATGACCATTGGTGAACTAGAGCGGGAAATCGACAGCCTGCGCGAGCTGGAACGCCTGGCCACCCGCATCCGCGCTCTGGGTGAGGACCGAAAGTGGCTGGAGCTGTCCACGCTGCTCCAGGACAACGAGCACATGCGCGACAGCCAGGGTCATCCCCGCAAACTGATCGTCTTCACCGAGCATCGGGACACCCTCGAATACCTGTCTCGCCGCATACGAGCACTCATCGGCCGCCCCGAGGCCGTGGTCTCCATCTACGGCGGCACGCCGCGACAGCACCGTCGCGACATCCGGGACTCCTTCAATCAGGATCCCGACGTCCAGATCCTCATTGCCACCGACGCGGCCGGCGAGGGCCTCAATCTCCAGCGGGCCCACCTCATGGTCAACTACGACCTTCCGTGGAACCCGAACCGGATCGAGCAGCGCTTCGGCCGTATCCACCGCATCGGCCAGACAGAGGTCTGTCATCTGTGGAACCTGGTCGCCGACAACACCCGCGAGGGCCTGGTCTTCCAGCGGCTCCTCGACAAGATCGAGCAACAGTCCCGTGCCTACCAGGGCAAGGTCTACAACGTCCTTGGGGAAATCTTCGAGGGTGAGCCGCTGCGTGAGCTGTTGGTGGAGGCGATCCGCTACGGCGACCAGCCTGCGGTCAAGGCCCGGCTTGACCAGGTCATCGATGACCGGGTAGGTGAGCGCGCCGTCGAACTCATCAAGGGTCTGGCGCTCGACGCGCAGGTCATGGGTATCGAAGACGTTCACAAGGTTCGCCTGCGTATGGAGGAAGCGCAGGTTCGCCGCCTGCATCCGCACTATGTCCAGGCGTTCTTCCGTGACGCATTCGGTCGCCTCGGAGGTCAGCTAAGGCCCCGCGAAGGTGGCCGTTACGAAATAACTCACGTGCCGGTGGCCCTTCGAGAGGCTGGTCGTTTCGGCGACGGCCTCGGTGGAGTCGTGCAGCGCAAGTACGAGCGGGTGTGCTTCGATCGGGAGCTCATCACCCTTGCTGGCAAGCCGAGGGCAGATCTCATTGCCCCGGGCCACCCACTCTTCGACTCCGTACTGAACGAGACCGTACGCATACACGGCGACCTGCTCGGCAGGGGCACCGTTCTGGTCGACGCTGGTGACTCCGCCGTCCAGCCTCGACTCCTCGTAGCCCTGGAGCAGGACATCGTGGACGGCCACCGACGCGCTGTCGATCGTGCCTTCGCCTTCACCGAACTACTGCCAGACGGCACGGCCCGGAACGCGGGTCCCGCGCCCTACCTGGACTATCGAGCGCCAACTCCAGTTGAAGCAAAGGCGATTAAGCCACTGCTGGTTCAGGACTGGCTCCGTGACGGGGGCAGTTCACGCGCGCTTGACTGGGCGATCAGGGAAGCAGTACCCGAGCACCTCAGCTCGACACGCGGGCGGCTTCTCCCTGTCATCGATCGCACCCGGACACAGGTGGAGCAGCGCCTAAAGCAGGAGATCAGCTACTGGTACGCGCAGGCCGGCAAGCTCGAACAGGACCGCGCCGAAGGAAAGCGGGTCCGTCACCGCCCGGAGAAGGCGCGGGCCTGGGCAGAGGAACTCGAGCTGCGGCGGGCCAAGCGTCTCGCCGACCTGGAAAGGGATGCATCCCTGCAGCCGAAGCCACCGCTTGCTGCGGGGTATGCGCTGGTGGTTCCGATCGGCTGGCTGAGCAAGGCAGTTGGTGCTGAGTACGATGCTGTCGCCCTCGCGCCACTGCATGCCACAGACGGGTTCGAAACTGATCGCCGCGCCATCGCGGCTGTGTTGCGCGCGGAACGGGAGCTGGGCCGGTTCCCGGAGGAGATGCCGCACAACAACAAGGGGTATGACATCCGCTCGGTGACATCGGATGGCCGTCACTACATCCATGTGGAGGTCAAAGGGCGGCGGGCCGGTGCGGATCAGTTCTACATCAGCCGCAGCGAAGTGCTTGCTGCGAAGAACCGTGGCGACCAGCACCGACTTGCTCTCGTAGCCGTGCATCCGGACGGACCGGAGCATGACGAAGTGCGGTACCTCACCAACGCCTTTGCCAACACCGAATTCGGCGACCTGAAAGCCGAGGGGGTCCTGCTGTCGTGGCCGGATGCCTGGACCAAGGGAGGAGCTCCGCTGTGAGCGGTGCGATAAACGAGGGGACGGCGCCGCGCAGGCGGAAGCTGATCGAGGTCACACTGCCGACGGAGGCCATCAGTAAGGCCAGCAAGGCGGACAAGGACCGCAAGATCGGCACGATCAAGAACATTCATAAGTGGTTTGCACCGATGCCGACGCCCGCATGGCGAGCCTTGTTGTTTGCGGCATCAGTGGACGACCCGGGAGACGAGGAAAAGCGGTCCGAACTTGAGGAGATCATCAAAGGGCTGGTGCCGGCCAAGGGTACGGCTCCTTCTGATGAAGCCCTGAAGCGTGCGAAGGCGGTATTGGCAGAGCAGGAACACGAACTGCCCACAGTATTGGACCCGTTCTGCGGTGGCGGATCCACTCTCGTCGAGGCTCAGCGCCTTGGTTTTCCGGTTGTGGCCAGTGACCTGAATCCTGTTCCGGCGATGGTGACGCGGGTGGAAACCCAGCTCGTGCCAGCTGTCCTCAGCAAGCCACCCGTCTGCGGTGATGACGGGGCTTTCGAAGGCACTGCGATTGACCCATTGACTGGGCTACTGGCGGATATTCAGCACTACGCCGGTCGCGTCGAAGAGAAGGTCAAGGATGAGGTTGGCCACCTTTACGAGCCGGTGAAGGACGGTAAGGCTGTCGCCTGGCTATGGGCGAGGACCGTGCCGTGCGCCAACCCCTCCTGCGTCATTTCCATTCCCTTGTACAGCTCACCATGGCTGGGCCGACAAGAGGGGCGGGAAGCATGGCTCAATCCGGTCGTCAAGGAGGGACGCCTGAAGTTTGAAATCGGCACGGGCCTTGATGCGGAAATTCCGGAAGCAACAAAGCGATCTGGCCGCGGCGGGAAGTTTGCCTGCCCCGCGTGCGAAACCGAGGTAGACGAGAAGTACATCCGAAAGGAGGCCGTCGCGGAGCGCATGGGGCTCCAAATGATGGCCATCGCTGTGGACGGCACGTCTGGGCGGCGATTCATCCCGGAGCCTTCCAAGTCGCGCGTAAGTGATCTGAGTGCCCCACACGACGCGCCGGACGTAGACCTTCCGCCGAAGGCTCTAGGGTTCCGAGTGCAAGCGTACGGGATGACCCGGCAAATGGACCTTTACTCTCCACGCCAGCTACATATGCTGGGGGCCTTCGCGGACGCGGTAGCAGAAGTGCCCAACTGGGTCGCTCAAGACGGAGGCGACTCAGAGCAGGCGACTGCGATTGCTTCCATTCTGGCGATATGCGTCAGCAAGCTCGCCCAAGCGAACTCAACGCAAACGCGCTGGAAGATAGATGCCCGCAACGGCAGCTCATACGTGCAGCCAGGCTTCGGACGCCAGGCACTTCCGATGGTTTGGGATTTTGCCGAGGTGAACCCGCTCGATGATTTCGGAGGGGGCTGGAGAAGCCAGGTCACGGCAGCAGTGAGTGGCCTCAAAGCACTTCCGCGCGAAGCAAACGTGGGCTTGACGGTTCAAGCCGACGCCCGCAAGGCTGGCACGCTAGTACCCCCTGCAAGCGCTCTGATTGCAACCGACCCGCCATACTTCGCTCAAATCAACTATGCGGATCTGAGCGACTACTTCTACGTATGGCTTCGCCGCGCAGCAAGGGCCCTCCATCCGGACTTGTTCGGCACTATGGTGACTCCGAAGACGGAGGAGTTGATCGCCACTCCGTACCGTCATGCAGGCCCCGAGGCCGCTCGCCAGTACTTCATCGACGGCTTTACAGAAGTCTTCTCCTCCCTGAAGGAAGCGTCCCGTCCCGATCTCCCCCTCATCGTCATCTACGCCCATCGCCAAGAGGAAACGAAGGACGGTGAGTTGGCTTCCTCAGCATGGGACGCCCTGTTGGAGGCCATGCTGGCCGCTGGTGTGAGCGTTGTTGGTACGTGGCCACTCCACGCCACGAACAGCACACGCCAGGTCGGCCAAGGGGCAAACGCGCTCGCCTCGTACGTGGCCATGATCTGCCGCCCCCGCCCGGAGGGTGCCGGCGCACTGGACCGTCGCGGATTCCTCCAAACGCTCCGCCGCGAACTCCCCGATCGAATCAAGCCACTTCAGCAGAGCTCGATCCCGGCCGTCGACCTCGGCCAGGCTGCGATCGGCCCCGGCATGGAGATCTTCTCCCGCTACACCCGCATCACCGAGCCCGACGGCTCAACCATGCGCGTCCGTACCGCTCTCTCCCTCATAACCAAGGCCCTCGGCGAGCTGCTCGACGAGTACGAAGAAGACTACGACGCGGACACCCGTTGGTGCATCGAGTGGTTCAAGGACCACCAGTGGGAGACAGCGGACTTCGGCAAGGCGGACAAGCTAGCCAACCGGTACAACACCTCCGTCCCGGGGCTGGTCCACGCCGGTGTCGTGAAGTCTGCTGCTGGCAAGTCGGAATTGCTCAAGCCCGCCAGTCTCCCGTCCGACTACGACCCGACCACCGACGACCGCCTCACGATCTGGGAGGTGGCCATGCACCTGTCTCGTCTGATCGAGGGCAAGGGAAGGGGCTCGGGGATCGATGCGGCCGGAGAGTTCCTTGCCCGCGCGCGGACGCGTCCCGAGATCGACGAAGACACTGTGAAGGGACTTGCGTACCTGTTGCACAGCGTGTGTGAGCAGAGAGGCTGGACGGAGAGCCAGCGCTGGTTCAACAACCTGGTGAGTTCTTGGCCGGATCTGCAGACTGCGGCCCGCGTCGCGGACCGGCAGAGTGTGAAGATCGACGAAGAGAAGCTGTTCTGACCGTCGTGCCAGGCGGCACGCAAGGGGGCGGGCATGCAGAACGACGGTACGGCGTACGGCAGCAGCACACCGGGCGCCGCGGAAACGACGACCGACAGGACCACGGACAACATGGCGAAGACCAACCGCGACCGAATAGGCCGCATGATCGAGCTGCTGCCCGAGGGGATGCTGCCGCTCATCGAGCGGGAGATGACGCGGCGCCAAGGGGACACGTGGTTCGACGACGCAGTAGCTGATGCCCGGGATAAGGGAGTCCCCCTCACGTCAAAGAGCGATCCTCAGTTCCTTCTGAACCTGCTGCAGCGTTACTGGGGTTCGTATTTCCGTCACGTGCTCCCGGGTGCCACGCGCGGATATGCCAGCGAGATCAACGACGTACGAAACCGCTGGGCGCACAATGCACCCTTTACCTCGGACGACACCGTACGAGCGCTGGACACCGCCGAGCGACTGCTGGTCGCAGTGGGAGCAGGCGCCGAACTGGTCGAGCAGGTCCGCAAGTCCCGCATCGACCTGCAGCGGTTCATGATCGAGGCGGAGACCAAACGACGGACCCGGCAGGCGGCCGCCATGCCGAGCATCGCCGCGGACGGCCTCAAGCCTTGGCGGGACGTACTTGTCCCGCATCAGGACGTCGCTCGCGGAGACTTCAACGCCTCGGAGTTCGCAGCCAACCTTGCGCAGGTGGCCAACGGCGAAGGCGCCCCGGAGTACACCGAGCCCGAGCAGTTCTTCCACCGCACCTACCTCACCGAGGGCCTGCGCGATCTGCTCAACAAGTCACTACGGCGCATATCCGGCGACAACAACGCCTCGCCGACGGTGAACCTGCAGACCAATTTCGGCGGCGGCAAAACCCACTCCATGCTGGCTCTCTACCACCTGTACTCCCCGGGGTTGAAGCCGCAGCGGCTCCCGCAAGAGATGCAGGAGCTCATCGCCGCCTCACCGTCGGGGCTGCCCAAAGAGACGGTGCGCCGCGCCGTCCTCGTGGGCACCGCCCTGGCTCCTGGCCAGCCATCCGTAAGGCCGGAAGACGGCACCAAGATCAATACCCTGTGGGGCGAGCTGGCCTGGCAGCTAGGTGGTCGGCAGGCGTACGACATCATTGCCGCGGCCGACCAGAGCCGCACCAGTCCCGGTTCGGAGCTGCTGCAGGACCTTCTCGCGGCTTACGCGCCCTGCCTGATCCTGATCGATGAGTGGGTGGTCTACGCCCGGCAACTCGTCGGCAACGAGGACCTTCCGGCCGGGACCTTCGAGACGCATTTCTCCTTCGCTCAGTCCCTCACCGAAGCGGTCGAGGCCGTGTCCGGTGCGCAGCTCGTGATGTCTATCCCTGCCTCGGAAGACGGAAAGAACGACGGCGCAGATGCTGACGAGATCGGCGGTGAGGCGGGGCAGATAGCCCTCGACAGGCTCCAGAGCGTCATCCACCGCAAGGCTGACGCCTGGCGGCCAGCGAGTTCCGATGAGTCCTTCGAGATTGTGCGCCGCCGCCTCTTCGAGACCCCAACTGGCGCCACCCAGGCGGAAATCAACAAGGTCGCTCGCCTCTTCAGCCAGTTCTACGCCACCCACAAGCTCGACTTCCCGGCCGGTTCGGATACGACCGACTACGAGCGGCGGATCAAGTCGACGTACCCCATCCATCCGGAACTCTTCAGTCGGCTCTATGAGGACTGGTCCACTCTTGATCGGTTCCAGCGCACTCGCGGTGTGCTGCGGTTGATGAGCGCGGTGATCCACGCTCTGTGGCGGGACCAGAACCAGAGCCCGATGATCATGCCGGGCGATGTTCCGCTCGACGACCAGCGTGTCACCAGCGAGCTCACCCACTACCTGGAGGACCGCTGGAAGCCGATCATCGATGCTGACGTCGACGGCCCGGATTCGACCCCGGTGTCTGTGGACACCGAGAAGACGGTGCTGGGGCAGCGGGCGATGACCCGCCGCATTGCCCGCACGATCTTCATGGGCTCGGCACCCACCATCAACGCCAACAAGAAGGGCCTGTCCGAGCCGTACATTCGGCTCGGCATGGCTGTTCCCGGTGACGTGTTGGGGAACTTCCGAACTGCTCTGAACACGCTGGCGGACAGGTCTACGTACCTGTACAGCGATGCGGACCGCTACTGGCTCGACACTCACGCCAACATCACCCGCACTGCCAAGGACGAAGCCGACCGCCTCATCGGCCGGGACGATGACGTGTGGGCGGAAATCGTCCGTCGCTTGAGCCCGATCCAGTACAAGCGCGGAGATTTCGGCGCGGTGCACATCGCGCCGCAGCACACGAAGGACATCCCGGACACCGAGCAGGCTCGGCTCGTCCTCCTCCATCCGAAGCATGTGCACCGCGGCGGCAAGGACATCCCCGACACTGCTGCGCTGCAGTTCGCCATCGACGCACTGGCGTCACACGGCACGAAAGGACGCACACAGCAGAACATGCTGGTGTTTCTCGCGCCTGACAAGAAGGACATGGGCGACGTCATGGAGGCGGCGCGCGAGTATCTCGGCTGGAAGAAGGTGCTGGACAGGCAGCTGGAGCTCGATCTCACCGAGAGCCAGCGCCGCCAGGCACAAACTCGTCGTGACCAGGCGAACGAAAAAGTCGAGTTGCGCATCGGTGACGCCTACCGATGGGCACTCATCCCCGAGCAGGACGCCGGCGCCCCTATTGTCTGGGAACACCTGAAGGTGGACGCGGGCCGCGCTGATGATGCGGCTGTCCGGACAGCTGAACGTCTCAAGCGCGAGGGGATGCTCTACCTGCAACAAGCCCCTGCCCTTCTCTATCAGAAGCTGACGGGAGCGCTTTCCCGAATCTGGAACCAGGATGGCCATATCACTGTTGGTCGCCTCTGGGAACTGCACACCGCTTTCCCCTACATGAACCGCCTGGTGAACCGCCTGGTGCTGGATCAGGGCATCGAAGACGTTCTGTCCATGGTGACCTGGGAGACGGAGGGCTTCGCCCTTGCCTCTGGCTACGACGAGACCAGCGGTCGCTATCTCGGCTTGGCCCTGCCCGGAGGCAATGCCAAGTTCGGGCAGATCACCGATGACACGCTTCTCGTACGGCTGGACCGCGCAGCGAGCCAACGTCAGCGTGACGAGGAGATGGCGGCCCAAAAGCGCGCAGCGGCAGCCGTGCCGGCCTCCCGTGACGCCGCAGCCCCAACCGTGAACTCACCTGTCGATCGGGACAGCGGTAGTGGGGCACCCGGTTCCGAACAACCGGTCATCCCCAAGGTGCCGACCCGCTTCTACGCCAATGCGCAGCTCACCCCTGAGCAATACAGCAAGAACGCCAGCAAGTACGTCCTCGAGATCCTGCAGCACCTCGACCTCATCGGCACCGAGGTGGAGGTCAGCATCGAAATACAGGCCAAGTGTCCCGAGGGGTTCCCCGAGGACAAGGTGCGCATCCTCACCGAGAACGCCAACACCCTGAAGCTCAAGCCTGAGTTCTGGGCCGAGTAGCTTCAGCAGCCGCGGGGCCTGCCACCCCATTCAAACCGGAGCAGGCCCCGCCAAAAGATTGACCCAAGCCCTGCATCCGACTCACTATCTTTGCTCTCGCGAAGTCGTCATCACGGGGGGACGTGTGGTTGCCCGGAATCGGGACAGGACTGTTCATTTCTACGAGATCGCTGATGCCGGGGCGGCGAACTCACGGATGGACCACCGGGATTGGGGGACGCACCTCCGCCAGCTACGGGGCATGCCACTCGCACGGCGAACCGTCGAGTCGGGCGGCGAGACGCTGATCGGTGCTGTAGATCCACTTCAGCCTGCTCCCCACTTGCTCTTGGCCAAGGTCCGCAAGGACGTCCCTCAGCAGATCAACTTCGATGACGGCTCATTCAGCTACCTGCAGCTCGCCGCGAACAAGGGGCTCGTTGACGTCACCACCGTGTACTTCCTGGCCTTCGGGAATGTGATCGCCACAATGGGAGGCGGCATTTCGGCGCCGCGCGTGCAAGCCATCAAGCGGTGGTTCAACGGTATGCACCTCATCAGCGAAGAGATTGAGCTCCGCCCGGTTGTCGATGCCAGGTCTCGCGACAAGCTGGCTCACGCGAGCGCCGTAGAGAAGCTGACCATCCGTGTCCAGCCCGAGCCACACGACAGCCCTTCGGCGCTGCGCAGCAGCTCGGATCTTGGATCCGCAATCAGCCGGATGCACGAGGAGTATCCGGACATGACGATCACGCTGACGCTGGAGGTTCCTAAGAAGCCACGCTGGTACTCCTTGAGGCGCCGTTCGCGCGGGCACCGACAGCTCCTTGATTCGACGTCCGCCTTCGCGGCCGACATCAGTGATTGGCTCGACAACACCGACGCCGTGGACGTCGCTAGGGCGCAGGCGCACATCGAAGACTGGAACCAGCAGGCAACGGACGAGAAGATCGACTTCGTAGCGGAACGCATCACGGCGAAGTGCCGAGTGCCGTTGGAGTCGACCGACGGCCACTCCATCGACCTCCACGTGGCATTGACCGAGTTGGCCCGTGTCGCTCTCGAGCACGAACGCATCCTGAGGGCCGCTGTCGGTGCCGACGTCTAGTCTTGGGCGCGACGTGGGGAAGTCGTTTCTACTGGTCGCGCAGGGGGACTTGGGATGCCTGGCACGGGGAGCAGACCACAGCGGCTACTCAACAAGTGGCGCAGCCTGCCAGGTTCCGACTGGCTGATAGTCGGCGCCGCCGTGGGACTGCATCTGGCCTGGGTCCTGGCTACCGGCAGCGGCGACATCCTCGGCAAGCCTGAGCGTGAACAACGCCTGAACATCTACACGACGGTGGCCACCGTCGTCGCTCTGGTGGGCAGCTTCGTCACCGCGGCGATCGCGCAGTACGCCGCGGCCTCGGGCAAACGCATGCGGGAGTTCCGGACTGCCCCTCACCTCGGCTTTCAGTTCCGACGGAACTGGGTCAGCATCCTGTCGGCTACTTTGCTGATCTCGGGTGCCTGCCTACTCGCCATGATCCTCGACGTCACTGAGGCCGACAGCGGTGGTGTCCATTGGATGGTCGAAGCCACCCTCATCCTCGGTGCCACGCGGGCGTACCGACTGCTCTGGCTTTTCAACGCGGTCATCGTCGCCGCGGATAGGGACCTGGTCGAGTCGCCTCGGAATCCTGAGCGCCTGCCCATGTAGACGTGCACTCCTGCGCCATAAGGCGTGTCGGACGTGTGTCAGTGCCTGAGTCTTTGCGCAGCCCGCGGCGCCTGGGCTGGCACCCAGCCGTGGACCTGGTTGCGGTGTACATAGAGCACGTTGGGGTTGAGGTTGTGCGGACCGTAGCCGCTCTGGCCGGAACCAAAATGTATGCGCCGGGAGGCACGTGCCAGTCCCAGAACCAGGCGTCTTGGGTTGATCCGGTGTCGCACCAGGTGATCACGGCCTTCGAGCCGCGGCGGGCGCGCTGATAGACGCGGGCGACCTGTACGAGATAGGTGCCGCGTGATTGGCTTCGCTGCCTCTGGAGCGCCTCCCATTGCACTGCCAGTCGGGCCGAACGTCTGCGCCACGCGGCCACTCGGATCACAAGGCCGATGACGATGGCCACGAAGATGAGGGGGTTGACGTCTGTCATCGCAGATCCGGCATCCAAGCCAACTGCACCAGCGGCGTCCCCCTCTTCCGGGATACGAAGTGTCCGCGCCCTTGGGGCATCGGGGTCGCCTTGACGTTGCCAAGGATCTCGCCCTCGTTGGGGTCGCCAGACAACACAACGCCCTGGGCGCCCAGTTCCTTGATGCGTTGCATGAAGGACTCGTACATCGAGCGGGAGGCGCCGGCCGTGCTGCGGGCGATGATGAAGCGGACGCCGACGTCGCGGGCGAAGGGGAGGTGGTCGACCATGACGGCGAGCGGGTTGTCGGCCTGGGTGGAGACGAGTTCGTAGTCGTCGATGACGATGAAGAGTTGGGCGCCGGTCCACCAGCTGCGGTCGCGGAGTTGTTGCGGGGTGACGTTGTCCGGGGGCTGGCGGCGTTCCATGAGGCGGGTGACCGCCTCCATGTGGGTTCCGAGGGCGTTTACCGTTGGGGCGTATTCCAGGAGATGGGTGGAGGGGACGACCTCCAGGAGTGAGCGGCGGTAGTCGCCGACCACGATCTTGGCCTCGTCCGGGGTGTAGCGCTCGCAGATCTTCTGGGTGAGGTGGCGGAGCAGGGCTGTCTTTCCCGACTCGCTTTCGCCAAAGACCAAGAAGAACGGGTCGGTGTCGAAGTCGACGTAGACCGGGGCCAGGTTCGTTTCGTCCAGGCCGATGGCCAGTCCCTTGTCCGCCGACTCGGAGCCCTTGGGGAGGTGGTCTGCCGGGACCTTGCGGGGCAGGAGGCGGACGGTCGGGGCGGACGGGTCGTTCCAGGCGGTGCGGATTGTCTGGACGAAGCGGGCCGTGGAGTCTGAGAGGTCTTCGTCCTCGGCCCTCTGGTCGATGCAGGGCAGGGCCGCCATGAAGTGGAGGTGGTCCGGCGTCTGGCCGCGGCCGGGCATGCCGACGGGGATGTTGGCGGCGACCTTGCGGTCGAACTCGGAGTCCATGGTGTCGCCGAGGCGGAGTTCGAGGCGGGCCAGGAGCTGGTCCTTGATCGAGGCGCGCATCTCCATGTGGCGGGAGATGGTCGCGACGACGTGAATGCCGTAGCCGAGGCCGCGGGTGGCGAGGTCTGCGACGACTCCTTCGAGGATCTCGTAGTCGTTCTTGAAGGCGCCCCAGCCGTCGATGAGGAGGAAGACATCGCCCAGTCGATGACCAGGACCAGGGAGGCCAGGGGTTCGAGGGCCTGGCCTGCGGCACGGGCCTTCTCGTAATCGTGAATGTTGGCGAAGTTGCCTGCGGAACGGAGCAGTTCCTGGCGGCGCTGGAGCTTGCCGCGTATGGCGTCGCCCATGCGGTCGACGAGGGTGAGGTCGTCAGCGAGGTTGGTGATCGCCGCGGAGACGTGCGGGAGGTCCGTCATGCCCGCGAAGGTCGCGCCGCCCTTGAAGTCCGAGAGGACGAAGTTCAGGGTCTCCGAGGTGTGGGTGACCGCCAGGCCGAGGACCAGAGTGCGCAGCAGCTCTGACTTGCCGGAGCCAGTAGCGCCGACGCACAGACCGTGCGGGCCCCATGCCGTCCTGGGCCGCCTCCTTGAGGTCGAGCATGACGGGTTCGCCGTCTTCGCCGACGCCGATGGGGACGCGGAGGCGTTCGGCGGTGGAGCGAGGGCGCCAGGTGCGGGTGACGTCCACCAAGGCCGCGTCGCCGAGGTCGAACATGTCGGTGAAATCGAGATTAGCGAGCAGGGGTTCGTCGTCGTCACCGCCGATCCGGAGGGGCGCAAGACGGCGGGCGAGTACGTCGGCCTCGATGAGGGAGAGGCCGTCGGGCTCGCCCTCGTACACGACGTCGCCTTGAGACTCGAGGCGGAGCTTGCCGAGGCGTACCGCCGGGAGGCTCTTCGAGCATGCCGTCGATCCCTTCGACGACGGTGACACCCTGCAGGCCCTCTGGAGCGGCGAGCAGCGAGGTGGCTGGCATCATCGCGCCGTCGAGGACGACGACGTCTCGATGGTCAGCTGGCGCTCGTCGGTGCGATTTTCTCTACGCACACGCGGACCTGCGGCGAAGCATCGAAACCCTCCGCCGCTAGGAGCAGAGTGCAACCGTATCCCTGCCGAGACCGCATCCAGCGACGATGGCACGGTGATCCACGCACTGACCGAGTCCTTGCGCCGCGAACGCGCCACACACCGTGAACGGTCCGGGGACTCGAAGAGAGACTGGCTGCCGCACACGGAGAGATCCCCCCGCCTCCAACGTCGACTCGGCGGGGGCGGACTCAGCGACAAGTGACCGCCTACATTGCCAGCACACCGAAAGTGCGGACCACGCAGTTGTCGAGCAGCACGCCGAACTGCATAGGTGAGTCCACTGTCGGAGCTTCGGTCACGAGATCCCCAGCGAGCGTGAGAGCGTCCACGTCCGCCCAGCCCCCTCGGAACAAGACGACGCCGAGCTCGGCCCCATTGGGGCCTGAGATCATCACGCCGATTGAGTCGGGATCCTCAACCCGGCCTCGCTCCGTCTCGAGGTCCTGCGGCCACGGCGCTGCCTCGTCCCGCCAGGTCACAGCTTCCACGACCAGGCCAGCGCGTTTCCAGCTTCGCCGGCGCTCGGTGATTTCGACGGCGGCCCGATCAAGGTCAACGATGCGTTCCATGACGCGATACTCACCCACGCGAGACACGCCATCCACTGCATGACATCCTGCCGAACGGCATCGGCAGGATGCTGGACCTGCGGTGGTCCAGCTTCAGCAACCATGAACCCCGGTAACTTGAGGGGCTTCTGACGGGTGAAGCTGGCCGCTTTGATCCGGCGCGTCCTCCTCCAAACGCCTGGTCAGATACGCGAGTTCAGCCTCGAGCTCTTCCCTCGGGTACGGGCCGGCAGCCTCCCGGGCCGCCAACTCCTCGAACATCGATACCATCGGCCACCACTCCTCCACCGCGGTAGGGACGGTTTCGGTAGCTGTGCTCGGTGCCGAGTGCCAGGCGCGAGGGTCACTGTGGTGTCAGTGGCGCGGCCTACGCTCGGCCGGTATGGGGATTACATCAGCGTGGGCCGTCACCGCCCACGATGACGAGTTCATCGGCGAGCTGGCGCCGCGGACGCTGCCGCTGCTCGAGGCGACCCGGGCTGATCCGGTGGGGAAGCAGCGGTGGCGGCGCTGGGAGCGGCAGCCTCTGCCGGACTATCGCTCCTGGGGGCGGTCTGTTGGGCGTGAATACGCTGAGCAGGCCGAGGCGATCGACTCCTTCCACCGGATGGTGATCGACGCGAGCCTGGACGACCTCTACCACGGCGGGGCCGGGCCAGATGACGGCTTCTGGCTCCCTGATGTATGGGAACAGGCCAACGAGGTCAGCCAGATGTTCCTGTCCGTGCAATCGAAGGACTATGCCGTCTGCTCCCTGTTCCATGCCATCGGCCCTCGCCGTGCTGCCCAAATTCCTGGCTGGTGCGGCAACTTCCTTCTCACCTCGGCCCAGGTGCGCGAATCGTTGCCTCAGGTGGAGGAGGCTCTGGGCTTCACCGTCGACGAGCGCGCCGCGGCCGAGGACCAGGATTGGCTGGGCTACTCGGCTGACGAGGAGAGCGTCCTGGATGGGCCGTCGCGCATGTGGCGGGAGGCTGCTGCTGAAGGGCTGGGCCTGTGTGGGGTGTCCCTCCACATCTACTGACCGGACGCTCTCAACTGTCTCCAGTCGTGTACTGGAGCCGCCGCCGTTGGCACGGGGGAATGACAGCGGCCAGCGGGAAATCCCCGCGTACGACCAGTTGTTATGTGACGTTCTGCGGCGCGGATGTGTTCGTCGACGATGAGCACAGAGTCATCCGCGGGGCGACGGGGGAGGTGTATGCCGGGCCAGGTCGGAGCCAGGGCACCGACCGATTCGGCCGGGTAGCGTGCCTGCGTGCACGTGATGGACGATCCGGCCGCATTGACCACTCGCGCCCAGCGCTTCCTGGCCACCCATGGCCACCGGTCCCCGCCAGCAGATCCGGAGCGATTGCGGGCCGCGTACCGCTGCGAAGACGCCACGGGCGGAGTCGTCAGCGGCCCCCCGGGCGGTCTGGGACGTATGCTCGCGTTCAATGCCCGCGTCGGAGGTTTGCGGTTCTGCTCGGACAGGCCGCAGTGCCGTGGGAAACATCGCGGCTATGTCCTTGGCTTCGACGAACTGGACGGGCCAGGATGGTGGCGGGTCCCATCGAACGGCTGGATCCTGCCGGTCGGAGACATCGACGGATGGCTGCTGACGCTCGACTGGGCCACAGGCCGCATTGGTGTGGACGTGACCGGACCGGATACCTGGGTCGCCAGCTCGGCAGTCAATCTGATCGAGTCCTGCGCTCTTGGCCAGTCGATCTACGGCGACCGCTCGTGGCGGGAAGCCGTTCCCGTGGCCGGCCGGGGAGAGGGCTGGGGACTGGACGTGCCGTCAGCGCGTTTCCGCGGGCTGGTCCCGGAGGTCGCCGAGGCGTCCAGCCCGTGGAATAGGTGGTACCTGGACGCGCACGTAGCCGTGCACGGATGGCTCACGACATACGAGGTGCCGCGGCGGGAGCCGGTGATGGCCTGGTACCGCGACCGGCATGGACGTCGGCTCATCGAGTCGGTCGCCGAAGTGAATCTGACCGATGACGAGGACATCCCTCCCTGCCGGTAGGGACCGGCGGCAGCGGCTGCCCGGTCAGGGGATCGTCCGAGCTCCGGGTGGCGGATCATGCACGAGCCATGCGGCCGCTGTCCTTGCCTCGCAACCACGTGATCAGCGAAACCCTCGCCTTCGCCACCCAGTGCCGCCGCGGCGACTTCCTCCGGCTGCGCTGGCAGGTCAGCCGCAAAGCCAACCGTGCAGACTGCACTCGGCCCTTCGTCCCGCTCAAGCACCGCACCGAGGGGGAGTACCGCGACATCCCCCTGCCCCGGTTTCTCGACGAGGAGATCACCGCCCACCTCGACCAGTACGGCACGCGCCGGGGCGGTGCCATGGACGTGCTCTTCCTCCCCTTCGGCAAGGCCGAAGCAACGATGCCGACCCTCGCCACCTACGGCTACCGCTTCGCCAAGGCCCTCAAGGCCGCCAGCCTCGTCAAACCCGACGGCACCCCGAAGTACACGCCGCACAGTCTGCGCCACTTCTTCGCCTCCACGGCCCTGGCGCACGGCATCCCCATCCACGAGGTCTCCCGCTGGCTCGGCCACAAGTCGATCACCACGACCGTCGACATCTACGGCCACCTCGTCCCCGAGGCGTGGGACCGCCGCCGAACGATCATGCAGGACGCACTCCGCCCCTCAGCGGCCCCCGCGTGACGGATTCCGGCGCGCATCCACGCGTCCCGTCGGGGGCCGCTGGGCACCGT